>JBBQBQ010000072.1:0-14685 GCA_038317685.1 Desulfuromonadales bacterium
GGGGGAGACGTGACAGGACATTGGTCAGGGCCTGGATGGCGAAAACCAGGCCGATGCGGCCCGCCCCTTCCCCCAGATCGTGGAGATGGAGAGGGATGAAGGTCAGGAACATGCCGAAACCGAAGCAGCCGCCGAGGGTGACGAGGAGGCAGAGGTTGTAGCGGCGGTTATCTGCCAGTTCGACCAGTGCCGGCCACAGGGCCGGACGGGAAGCAGGGGCCGGTTTCTCCCCCGGATGGGCCGGGAGGACCAGCAGAGTCAAGGGAACCATGGCCAAGGCCAGGGCGCCTGAGAGGAAGAAGACGAAGCGGGGGCCGAAGGCCCCATCGAGAAAACCGCCGGCCGCGGGTCCGAGCATCATGGCAAGGTAGACGGCGATGGTATACCAGCCGAAGGCCCGCCCGAGATGGGAGGCCGGTGCCAGATCGGCGACGTAGGACATCATCGCCGGCGCGAAGGCCGCCAGGCCGATACCGAACAGGAGGTAAAGTGCGATCAGCTGCAGCGGGGTGGTGGTATAGGGGAGGATGAAGGCAGAAATTGCGATCAGCGTCATGCCGCCAAGGAGGACGTTGCGGCGGCCGACCCGGTCGGAGAGGAGTCCGGCGGGGATTGACAGCAATCCGGCCATGAGCATGAAGACCGCGTTGATCGCCCCGACCTGCACCGCCGTGGCCCCGAGGGAGGTGGCATAGAGGGGGACGATCGGCACCCGCAGATAGGAGCTGAAGAAGAAGGCAAAGCCGACCAGACAGCAGGTCAGCAGGAGGGCGGCGTAAGAGCGGGGACGGTGAAGAATGACAGGCATGGGAAGATTCCCGGGGTAATTTTTCGGCCAGAATCCCCCAATCGCGGGCCCCTGTCAATGACCAAACAGCTCCCGGGACCCGCCTCCCGATTCGGCCCGACAGGGGGAGTTCGGTCGTTCCCCGCACGGTGCGCAAGGCGAAGGACGACTGAGCTGTGAGCATCCGTCGGGCGGCGAGGATTACGACGGAGGCCCGCGACGCCAGCTCCGGCCGGGTCAGATCTCGACCTGCTGCCCCAATTCGACGACCTGGTCCTTGGGAATGTTGAAAAAGGCCGTCGCCCCAAGGGCATTGCGGGAAAGGAAAGCAAAGAGTTTCTCTTGCCATTCCATCATCCCCGACACCCGCGGGGTGGAGATGATGGTCTCCCGGGCGAGGTAGTAGGTGGTCCGCTCCAGATCGACGGATAGACCCAAAGGCTCGCATTGGCGGAGCGCCACCGGAACGTTGGGGCTTTGCATGAACCCGTAGCGGACTATGACCTGGGCGAACCCCAGGGGCAGGAGCTCGACCGTCACCCGGTCCGCCGCCGGCACCCGGGGGACCTCCTCGGTGACGACGGTGAGGATGACGACCTGCTGGTGGAGGACCTGATTGTGGATCAGGTGGTGATGGAGGATCGGGGGGGTGCCGGTGGCGCGACCGGCCATGAAGACCGCCGTCCCGGGGACCCGGTGGGGCGGATCGGCGGCGAGCTGATCGATGAACGCCGGCAACGACTCCTGACCGCCGCGCAGCATCCCCTTGAGGACCTCCCGCCCTCGCCGCCAGGTCGCCATGAGGGTGAAGACGACGATCCCTGCCGCCAGGGGGAACCAGCCGCCGTGGGCGATTTTGAGGATGTTGGCGGCAAAGAAGGGGATGTCGACGGCGAGGAAAAGTCCGGCCAGGACCGCAGCGAGTCCCGCCTTCCAATGCCAGCGTTTCACCATCAGGAAGAAGGCGAGGATGGTGGTGATGACCATGGTGGTGGTGACGGCCACGCCGTAGGCGCCGGCGAGATTGGTCGAAGAGCCGAAACCGAGGACCAGGGCGATGGTGACGAACATCATTCCATAGTTGATGCTGGGGAGATAGACCTGGCCGATCTCCTCGGAGGAGGTCTGGACCAGCCGGAAGCGGGGGCAGTAGCCGAGCTGCATTGCCTGGCGGGTGAGGGAGAAGGCACCGGAGATGACTGCCTGGGAGGCGATGACCGTCGCCGCGGTGGAGAGGAGGACCAGGGGATAGAGGGCCCACCCCGGGGCCAGGTGATAAAAGGGCTCCGTCGTTTCCCCCGGTCGGACCAGGAGGAGAGCCCCCTGGCCGAAGTAATTGAGGAGCAGGGCGGGGAGGACCATGACGAACCAGGCCCAGCGGATCGGGCGGGGACCGAAATGTCCCATGTCGGCATAGAGGGCCTCACCGCCGGTCACGACCAGGAAGACCGCACCGAGGGTGAAAAAGGCGAGGCGGCCGTTCTCGACAAAGAATCGGACCGCGTGCAGGGGGTTGACGGCGGCCAGGACTTCGGGGGCCTTCACGATTCCGCCGATACCGAGGACGGCGAGGATGGTGAACCAGACCGCCATCGCCGGGCCGAAGACGGCACCAACCTTGGCCGTCCCCCGCTTTTGAAAGAGGAAGAGGGCAACCAGGATCACCACCGTCGTCGGCAGGACGAATCCCTGCAACTGGGGGGCAGCGACCTTGAGCCCTTCGACGGCACTCAGTACTGAAATCGCGGGGGTGATTACGCCGTCGCCGTAGAGAAGGGCTGCGCCGAAGAGGCCAAGGGGGAGGAGGTAACGCCGCTGGGTGGGAGAAAGATGGCGCGGCGGGGTGAGGAGGGCCAGGAGAGCGAGGATCCCTCCCTCCCCGCGGTTGTCGGCCCGGGTCAGGAAGAGGAGATACTTGATGGAGATGACCAGGGTCAACGCCCAGAAGACCAGAGAGAGGATACCGAGGACGTTCCCCGGGGTCGCCGCCAGGGGATGGCTGCCGTGGAAGCACTCCCGGAGGGCATAAAGGGGGCTGGTCCCGATATCGCCGTAGACGACCCCGAGGGCGGCCAGGCTGAGCACGAAGGACGGACGAACGGTTCGGTCGGCCTGCGGGTCTTCTTGGGAGTTCTGAATGTTCCCAGGATGGTTCAAGGTGCGGCTCCTAGCGTTTGGCCCGCTGGTACTGCTCCGGCCAGGGGAGATCGACGCCGAGGGCGCTCGCCGCGTGCAGAGGCCAATAGGGGTCGCGCAGGAGTTCCCGGGCCAGGAAGACCGCGTCGGCCTGGCCGGTGGCGACGATCTGCTCGGCCTGAACCGGAGCGGTGATGAAGCCGACCGCCCCGGTGGCGATGCCGGCCTCCCGCCGGATGGCGGCGGCGAAGGGGACCTGGAAACCTGGCCCGGCCGGGATCGACTCGTCGGGGCTAATGGCTCCGGACGAGCAGTCGATGAGATCGATGCCGAGGGCTTGCAGCTCCCGGGAAAGGATGACCGACTGCGCCAGATCCCACCCTCCTTCTGTCCAGTCGGTCACCGAAAGACGCGCGAAGACCGGGCGGTCCTGCGGCCACGCCGCCCGCACCGCTCGCGCCACCCGCAGGGGGAACCTCAGCCGGTTTTCGAGAGAACCGCCAAAAGCGTCGCTGCGGCGGTTGGCATGGGGTGAAAGAAACTGGTGAAGCAGGTAGCCGTGGGCCATGTGGACCTCCACGACCTCGAAACCGGCGGCCAAGGCGCGGCCGGCGGCGGCGGAAAAACGGGCCTCGATCCGGTCCAGGTCCTCCACCGTCAACTCTCGCGGCAGAGAACGGCCCGGGGCAAAGAGGACCGGGCTCGGGGCAAGGGGCTGCCAGCCACCCCCTTCCGGGAGCAGGAAGCCGCCGCCCCGCCACGGTACATCGGTGGAGGCCTTGCGCCCGGCATGGCCGAGTTGAATGGCGGGAATCGCCCCGTGGGCGCGGAGGAAGCGGGTGATCGGCCGGAACGCTTCGGCCTGCCGGTCGTCCCAGAGCCCCGAATCATGGGGGCTGATGCGCCCCTCGGGGGAGACCGCCGTCGCCTCGACCATGACCAGGCCGGCGCCGCCGACGGCGCGGCTGCCGAGATGGACCAGGTGCCAGTCGTTGGCGACCCCGTCGAGGCTCGAATACATGCACATGGGGGCGACGAAGATTCGGTTCCTGAAGGTGACGCCCCGCAGGCTGAAGGGGGTAAAGAGCTGACTCATGGCAACCTCCGTGTCGCTGTTGTCATGGAAGTTTACCAGTCTTTCCGGGCGGAAGGAGCGTGGTGAAAAGAAAAAGCCAAGGCGACCCTTGGGCCGCCCTGGCAATTGGAGTTGAAACCTGGTGGTTGTCGCGGCCCGTCAAGCCGCCCGGCTGGCCCGCCGAACGTTCACGATTTACCGTGATTGCTGCAGGTAACGATAGAATTCGGCATCGGTGGAGAGGATCAGGCGGCCATTGCTGCCGACCGCCTTCCGGTACGATTCGAGGGTCCGGACGAAGGCGTAGAAGTCGGCGTCGCGACCATAGGCGGCGGCATAGATGGCGGCGGCCTTGGCATCGGCCTCGCCGCGAATCTCGACCGAATGACGGTAGGCTTCGGACTCGATCCCTTTGAGTTCTTTCTGCATCTGTCCCAGGATGTCGGCCTTCTCCCCCTCGCCTTCGGAGCGATACTGAGCCGCCACCTTCTTGCGCTCGGAGATCATCCGCTCGTAGACCCGTTGCCGCACCTGCTCGACATAGTTGATCCTTTTGATTTGCACGTCGATCAATTCAATGCCGTATTCCGGGGTGCTGGCCCTGGCCTGCTGCAGAATGTCGGCGAGAATCTGTTCGCGGCCGATCAGGTCGGCGCTGTTGATCGCCACCCCTTCCAGATCGACCAGTTCACGGGTCCCTTCGGGGGCCTTGTAATCCTTGCCCCGCACCAGTTCCATCAGCAGATGCCCGGAAACGGCGTCCCGCACCACCGAATCGAGGATGTCGTCGAGGCGGCTCTGGGCGCCGCGTTCGGTCGCCACCGTTTTGTAGAAAAGCAGGGGATCGGTAATGCTCCAGCGGGCGGTGGTATCGATCCAGATGTACTTCTTGTCCTTGGTCGGGATCTGGTTCGGGTCGCCGTCCCATTTCATGATCCGTTTCTGGAAGCGGCGCACCTCCTGCAGCAGCGGGGTCTTGAAATGGATGCCGGCCTGTTTGATGTCTCCGACCGGTTTGCCGAACTGGGTGACCAGCGCCTGCTCACCTTCTTCGACGATGAAGAGCCCGCCCAGGGCCAACAACAGGCCTACGACGACCACAACGATGATGATTGGTTTCTTCATGGGGTCGCCCCGCCTTTCTTGTCGCTGCGCAAGGGCAACAGCGGCAGGGCCGCGGTCCCCTTTTTATCCATGATGTAAACCTCCTCCAGCTTCGGCAGAATCTCCTCCATGGTTTCCAGGTAGAGTCGCCGTCTCGTCACCTCGGGGGCTTTGCGGTATTCGGTGAGGAGCGCCAGAAAGCGATTGGTTTCGCCTTCGGCCTTGTTGGTCCGTTCGATGGCATACCCTTCGGCTTCCTGGATGGTGGCGTTGGCAACCCCCTTGGCCTTGGGGACCTCGCGGTTGTACTGCTCGCGGGCCTGAAAGACCAGGCTCTCTTTCTGCTGCTCGGCTTCGTTGACTTCGTTGAAGGCCGCCTTGACCGCCTCCGGCGGGTTGACGTCCTGGAACTTGACGGTGACGATGCGCACCCCGATATCGTAGGCGTTGAGGATCGTCTGCATCTCCTTCTCAATCTCTCCGGCCAACTCTGCCCGTTCGGTGGTGAGCACTTCGGTGACGTTGGAGTTGCCGACGACCTTGCGCACCACCGCTTCGGAGATGTCGCGGATCGTCTCTTCGGGGGCGTGGATCCGGAACAGGAACTTGTAGGGATCGGCGATCTGGTACTGAACGATCCATTCGATATCGCTGACGTTGAGGTCGCCGGTCAGGGTCAACGATTCTTCGTCGAGATCTTTCTTCGAGTAGACGGTGCGGACCCCGGCGAGGACGGTGCGAAAACCGAATTCCTCTTTGAGCACCCGCCCGGTCTTCACCAGATAGACCCGGTCGATGCCGAACGGAAGTTTGAAGTGCAGCCCCGGTTCGGAGAAGGTGCTGAATCGCCCGAAGCGCAGCAGCACCCCGGTTTCCTCGGTGCCGACCTGATAAAAACTGGTGCTGCCGCCGACCAGCAGCACCACCAGCAGGATGATCCACACCAGACTTGCTCCCGGCAGACGAAATCCTTTGAAGCGGTTGGCCAGCTCAGCGATCTTTTTCTCCACCTCAGCCCCCCCCTTTTCCCATTGCCAATCCTGCATGCATCCTCCCTGGTGAATGGGCACGAACCCCATCGGTGGTTATGCCGGTTCCAGAAACGTTCCCGGGACCCCGGTTTCTACTTCTTATGACAGCCGGCGCAGGCCGTCGGAGCCTGGCCGCCGCTGGCCTGATGACACCCCTTGCAGAGGCTGTGGGCGAATGCCTTGGTGATGACCAGCTTCTGCGGCGGGTCGCTCGGATGGCACTTGCCGCAGGCCAGGCGGCTCGCGTGTTCGGCGTGCCTGAAGGTCACTTTCCCCATCGAGGCGGCGTAGGTAACCAGATCGGGACCCTTGGAGGCCGGTTTGACTGGCTCCGCTGCGACCGGTGCGGCGGGCGGGGAAACTTCCTGCTTGACGATGGCGACGGCCTCACCGGCGGTCGTTTTAACGGCGTCCGCGACTACTGCCGCCTCTTTCTTGACTTCCTTGAACTCCTTTTTCGCTTCCTGCTTGACCTCGCCGACCGTTTCCTGAAACTGCTGCTTCGCTTCGGCCTTCATCTCCCTGGAAGGCTGGGAAGAGGGCTGCGGCTCACGGACGGCAGGCTTGGCCGCTTCCTGCGGCGGCGGTGATTCCTTCGAACAGGCGCTCATGAAGCAGATGGCCAGCAGGGCCGCGAATATCGTCGTAATCGATCGCATGACGGTCACCTCCCATGGGAAACGGGTTTAAAATCCTTCCAAGGGTATCATGCCTGGCCCGAGGCGCCAGGGGGCGGAAGTCAATTGCCTGATGACAGGCCAAGCCCCTGAGCCACACACCACTGCCTCAGCAGCGCCTTCATGCGCTCGTCCTCGAAGACCTGCCAGGCCTCCAGCAGATGCCGGCGGCGCAGCAGTTCCTTGACGTTGCGGAAGGCACCGGAGCGGGTGAAGAAGGCCTCGACCCGCGCCAGTTCCGCCGGGCAGTGGCTCTGGATAAACTCCAGCAGCAGCGGCTTCCCCGGATCGAGGTCCTGGCGCCGGGGGATTTGCAGGTAGTCCGGGTCAGTTTCGGCCCCGGCGGGGCAATCGTCGAACCCGGCCTTGAGCGAGGCGAGAAAGACCTGGCCGGTCGGACGGTGGACCATGGCCCGCCGCTCGCCGGGGGGGGCGTCGCTGACATAGTGGAAAGCATCGTCGATCGTATCGTAGGCCATGGGAGCTCCGCAGGGTCGCCCTGGAATAGAGATGGACGGATTCGTGGTCAGACCTTAACATACCTGAGCGGTCACCGACAGCGGCAAAGGCCGCGCTCCCCCAAGCGCCGGCGCCGGCGGTTGGGGGAGCGGCACGGCGGGGCGGTTGTTTGGTCTCGTCATTCTGAAGGTTTTTATAGTACAGTGAGCCGGCATCAGGGCTGGTCGGCGCTTGCCGTTTCCTACCCAAGCCCAGCGGCCGGCTGCCACCCGGCAGGGGAACTTGTCATGAAAATACTGATCGTCGGCGGAGGCCAGGTCGGCTTCTTCCTCTGCGAGCGTCTCGCTCTCGAAGGCCATGAAGTCACCCTGATCGATCGCGACCAGAGGCATATCAACGAAGCCCAGGACCGTCTCAACGTCCTCGGCATCCTTGGCAACGGCGCCAGCGCGGAGACCATGGAACTGGCCGGCATCAAACAGGCCGACATCGTCATGGCGGTCACCGATCTCGACGAGGTGAATATTCTTGCCTGCCTCCTCGCCCGCGAATACGGGGTCCCCCGCCGGATCGCCCGCATCAAGAGCATCGAGTATCAGGGCCACGGCGCGGTCCTCTCCAAGGAGAAGCTCGGCATCGACCTGATGATCAACCCGAACGACGCGGTGGCCGACGAACTCGCCAACCTGGCGGGACGGGCCGGTACCTTCGACGTGGCCGAATTCGTCGAAGGGCAGATCCAGTTCCTCGGCTACCGGATCACCGGGGAAAGCCCCTTGTGCGATCTGACCCTGGCCGAGCTCGGGGAGATTCGCGGCATGTACCGCTTCGTCGTCGTCGCCCTGACCCGCCAGGGGCAGACCATCATCCCCCGCGGCGACGATACCATTCAGAAGGGCGACAGCATCTTCATCTTCGCCCACAAAAAGGAACTTCCCTCCATCCAGTACCTGCTGCACATCCAGGAGGAACCTCGCCGCGGCAGCAGACGTGCCTTCATCCTCGGCGGCGGCCGCATCGGGCTGCGCGTCGCTCGCCAGCTAGAGGCCGGAGGCTTCGATGTCCGCCTGGTGGAAAAAGATCTGGCGCGCTGCGAATTCCTCTCCGCCCAACTCAACAAAACCATGGTCCTCCATGCGGAAGGGGCTGATATCCGCACCCTCCTCGACGAAGGGGTGGCGGACGCCGACGTCTTCATCGCCGTGACCGACAGCGACGAGACCAACATCCTCTGTTCTCTCCTTTGTCGCCACCACGGGACCAAGCGCACCCTCTGCCTGGTCAACCGTCCGGAGCTCCTCAACCTGGCTCCCTCCCTGGGGGTCGATGCCTGCGTATCGCCCCGTCTGTCGGCGGCCGGGGCCATCCTCAAGTACGTGCGGCGCGGCGCAATCATCTCCCTGGCGACGATCGAGGGGAGCAACTCGGAGGTGCTCGAGATTCAGATCAAGCCGGGGAGCCCGATCGTCGATCTCCCCCTCAAGGAGCTGCACTTCCCGGGAGGGGCGATCATCGGCGCCATCGTGAACAGTCAGGGCTACGAGATCCCCGACGGCGAAAGCCGGCTGCGGGCCGACGACCGGGTCCTGGTCTTCGCCCTCCCCGAAGCGATTACCAAAGTGGAGAGGTTTTTCGAATAGATGAATATCGCCCTCACCTTGAGAATCCTCGGCGCCCTCCTCCTCTTCCTCAGCGGCGCCCTCCTCATTCCGATCCCCTGCTCCTTGATTTACGGAGACGGGGTCAGTTACGCCTTCCTCGGTGCGGCCGGGGTCTCGGGCTGCAGCGGTGGCCTTCTCTACCGGAGTTTCAGCAGCACCCGCGACCTTTCGGTGCGCGATGGTTTCGCGGTCGTCTCCTTCGGCTGGACCCTCTTTGCCCTGTTCGGCGCCCTCCCCTTCATCTTCGCCGGGGCCATCCCCTCCTATGTCGATGCCTTCTTCGAAACCATGAGCGGGTTCACCACCACCGGCTCGTCGATCCTGGTCGACATCGAAGCAATGGCCCCGAGCCTCCTCTTCTGGCGGTCGATGACCCAGTGGCTCGGCGGCATGGGGATCATCGTCCTGTCGCTGGCCATTCTGCCGATGCTGGGGGTCGGCGGCATGCAGCTCTTCAAGGCGGAGGTCCCCGGACCGACCACCGATCGGCTCAAGCCGCGCATCCAGGACACCGCCAAACTTCTCTGGGGGGTCTACGTCCTGTTGACCGGCTGCGAGACGCTCCTCCTCATGGGCGGCGGCATGAGTCTTTTCGACGCCATCAACCACTCCTTCACGACCATGGCGACCGGCGGCTTCTCGACCCGCAACACCTCGGTGGCGTCCTTCCAAAGCGCCTATATCGACTGGGTCATCACCCTGTTCATGTTCCTGGCCGGCGTCAACTTTTCACTCCACTACCTGGCCCTGCGCGGGCGCTTGCGGGATTTTTTCAAGAACGAAGAGTTCCGCTTCTATCTCTTCCTGATCCTCACCGGGACAACGCTCCTGGTCCTCTTCAACTGGAGGGGGACCTACCCTTCGTTCTTCGACAACCTGCGCTACAGCGCCTTTCAGATCGTCTCGATCATGACGACCACCGGCTTCGCCACCGCCGACTACGAACTTTGGCCGGTCCTCTGCCAATACCTGCTGGTCTTCGTCATGTTCATCGGCGGCTGCGCCGGCTCCACCGGCGGCGGCATCAAGGTGGCGCGCATTCTCCTGCTCTTCAAGCATGCCCACGTCCAGCTTTACCGACTGATCCACCCCCGGGCGGTGCGGCTGGTCAAACTCGGCGACCGCCCCGTTGATAAAGACGTGATGCAGTCGATCCTCGGTTTTTTTGCCCTCTTCATGGGGGTTTTCGTGACCGCCTCTTTCCTCATGGCGGCCCTCGGCATGGACCTGACCTCGGCCGGAGGGGCGGTCATTGCCACCCTCAGCAACATCGGACCGGGCCTCGGCAGCGTCGGCCCGGTCGACAATTTCGCCCATGTTCCGGCCCTCGGCAAAATCGTCCTGGCCTTCTGCATGCTGCTCGGCCGGCTGGAGCTGTTTACCGTCCTGGTCCTCTTCTTCCCGACCTTCTGGCGCAAATGACCGGCGGCCGCGATCCGTCGCTGCCACCCGGCCATGGTCCGGGAGCGAAGGAAGAAGGGGTTGAGGTCCCTTTCGAGCGGATCGAACCGGGGACCCTGCGGACCATGATTCAGGAGTTCGTGACACGGGACGGAGCTGACTGGGGAGACGCCGGAGGAACCTTGGAGGAAAAGGTCGATCAGGTCCTCCAGCAGTTGCGGACCAAGCAGGTGAAAGTCGTCTTTGACCTGACCTCGCAAACCACCAACATTGTCCCCTGCCGCTGAAGCGTGGCGCCACCTTTCCAAGGGAGGATCAGATGCAGATTGTCGCGATACATTCCTGGCACAAAGACGATGCGACCGTCGCCAAAGTCATCGCCGACACCCTCGGCATCCTGGTCTTCGAAGCGCGCCAGAAGATCGCCGGCGGCGGGCCGGCAGTTCTCTCCAGCTTCGCCGGGTCGGACCAGGCCGAGGTCCTAGCGGCCCGTCTGACCCGGGAGGGAGTGCCGGCGCTGGTGGTCGATACCGACCTGATGCGGAATCTGCGCAGGCCCTTTCAGGTGCGCCGTTTCACCCTGGGGGCGGAGACCCTGAAGCTGCAGTCGTTGACCGGCGAGACCTGCGACATCGGCTACCCCTCCATCGAACTGCTCCTGGCCGTCACCGCCAGTTCGAGGCCGACCCAGACCACCACCAAGGTGACGGAACGCAAATTCAGCCTCGGCAAGACCCTCCTCGCCGGTGGCCTGCCGATGACCAAGAAAGTCACCAGCGAGGTGACCGTGACCACTGAAGTTCGCAACGAAGGCCTCTGGCTCTATGC
Organism: Desulfuromonadales bacterium; assembly: GCA_038317685.1. Taxonomy (GTDB): domain Bacteria; phylum Desulfobacterota; class Desulfuromonadia; order Desulfuromonadales; family DDH964; genus JBBQBQ01. The sequence continues at coordinate 11,160 of JBBQBQ010000072.1, forward strand.
ACCCGGGCGGCCCGCGGCCGTCCTCGAGAAGGGCGTGATGAGTTACGACGGTCTCGGCACCGCCATGCAGATCTCGGGCGACCTCAATTTCGGTTATCTGAAGAAGGAGCTGCGGCGCCTGGCTCCGCAGGCCGGTTACGACGAGCGCCTCCTCAAACCGGCCGTCCAGGTCCGCATCCTCGGACCAACCCTGCCGCCGGAGACCAACCTCGATCTGGCCTGCGAAATTCTGGCCCGCAGTCTGCGGCCGAAAACTGCTGCCGGTCGGGATTTCTCTTAGCGGGGCAGCTACCATGGACCGATCCTCCCGCAACCGTCTCAACCAGCGCCATCTGCACCTCTTCGGCGCGGCGACCCTCTTCGACCGGATCGCCCGGGCGGTCTGTCGGGCTGGCTGCCTGCCGCGCAAAGAACTCTATGAAGCCTGGGAAACCGCCCGCCGGGTGCGACGGCGCTTTCGCGGCGGGCGGGTCGTCGATCTGGCCTGCGGCCACGGACTCCTCGCCCAGATCATGCTCCTGCTTGACCATCGGTCGACCCAGGCCCTGGCGGTCGACCGACGCCTCCCGGCCAGTGCCGCGACCCTGGCGGCGGCGTTGCGGGACGAGTGGCCCCGCCTCGGCGCCACGCTGCAGTTCGTTGAAACCGGGATCGAGCAGCTGGTCCTCACCCCGGACGATCTGATCGTCTCAGCCCACGCCTGCGGCAGCCTGACCGACCTGATTCTCGAGCGGGCCGTCAGGGCCGGAGCTAAAGTCGCAGTCCTCCCCTGCTGCCACCATCTGGCGGAGGCCGACAGCGGCGGGCTGCAGGGGTGGATGGACGGACCGCTGGCCGTCGACGCCGCTCGCGTCGCCCGGCTGCGGGCGGCTGGCTACCGGGTCTACACCCAGACCATCCCCGCCGAGATTACTCCCAAGAACCGCCTCCTGCTGGCCGAACCGGAAACGCCGTGCCTTACCTCCGGCCGACCCTGAAAAACCAAAAGCGGCCGCTAGGGCCGCTTTTGGTAAGCGGAAACATTCTCCGGGCTGCAACCAGTCAACGATCCAGCCTATTTCTTTTTTTCACCTTTCTTGACCTTTTTTTCAGCTTTCTTTTCCTTTGGGGTTTTGGCGGGTTCCTTTTTGGTTTCCTTCTTGCTGTCCTGGCCTTTGCTCATGGCTTTAACTCCTGATTCCTGAAGGTTATGCCGCGTACCCAAAATATACACGTCGCGTCGCAATATACCACTTGGCGCCGTCGGGAGTCGATATTTTCCGGCCTCCAGCAGCCGCTCGACACTCCGCAGTTTCCCGGTTCCCGCGTCCGCCCGGGCCAGTGCCAAGCGTGAGCTGCCACCCCTCTCATTGACAAGGACCGGCATTTCGATAAGCTATTATTCTCAATTACTTAACTCGGAAAGGAGCTTGCCATGGTCAAAACGATTCGGGACGTGCTGCAAGGCAAGGGGGGAGAGACTTTCAGTATCGAGGCCCATGCCACGGTCTTTTCCGCACTGGAGATGATGGCCCGGAAAGATGTCGGTGCCTTGCTGGTGATGAACGACTCCCAGCTGATCGGCATCCTCTCCGAACGTGACTATGCCCGCAAGGTCATCCTCAAGGGGCTCTCTTCCCCCCAGACCAGTGTTCGGGAGATCATGACCAAGACCATCTTCTACGCCCGGCCGGAACAGACGGTCGAAGAGTGCATGCTGGTGATGACGGAAAAACGCTGCCGGCACCTGCCGGTCCTCGACCATGAGAAACTGGTCGGCCTGGTTTCCATCGGGGATCTGGTCAAGGCCTCGCTGGCCGAGAAAGAGTTCATGATCGGACAGCTGGAGAACTATATCAAAGGGGGTTGAGAGGAAAGTCGCGCCTTCGATGACCGCTCCCGGTCCGGCCTGCGGACCGATGCTCCAAGGGCAGCAGCAACTGATCGTGATGTTGAGCCGTATCGCCAAATCGATGGCCGACACCGCCGAGGAGATCATAAGAAAGATCGGCGGCTGAACGCGCCCCCATACCAGCCAAAGGCGGCCGAATGGGCCGCCTTTGGCTTAAAGTCTTTTCGTGTCAATCTCCCGCCTACATCGCCAGGCCTGCAAAGGCGTTACGGATTTTGAGCTTGGAACCCGCCGTCTCCGAACCGCCCCCGGCGAACTCCTCGAGCTCCGCCAGGGAAAAGACCACCTTGACGGAATGTTCGGCCGTCACCACCCGCAGCCACCATTCGTCGCCACCCAGGCATTCCCATTCGACCTTTTCGGGACGCAGCCCGTGCTGCCCTGCGTAACGAAGGGCAACCTCCTGCAACAGCTCCTGGCCTCGGCGGCCCCGATCTTCCATCTCGCTGCTCACGCTACCCTCCCGGTTCAGATAAAAAGTTCCCCCCCACATCCGTCAGGCCGGCCCCTGCGGCCGCTTGCTAGTCGAGATTCCGGTACTCGACCCGGACCACCTCCAGGCTGGAGCGGCCGCCGGGGGTGGTAAAGGTAACCTGATCCCCCTCGGAGGAGCCCAGAAGAGCCCGGCCGACCGGGGACGTCCAGCTGATGTAACCGCGCCCGGCGTCGAATTCATCGGCGCCGACGATGCTGAAGACTTTCTCTTCTCCCTCCTCGTTCTCCACCGTGACGGTGCAGCCGAAGAGGACCCGGCCCTTGGCGATCTTCCCCTGCTCGAGCGGATCGACGATGACCGCTTCCTCCAGGCGTTTGGTCAGAAAACGAATGCGCCCGTCATATTGACGGAGCCTGCGTTTGGCGTAGTGATAATCGGCATTCTCGCTCCGGTCGCCGTTGCTGGCGGCCCAGGCCGCGGTCTTGACCATTTCGGGACGCAGTTGATAGAGGAGCTCCTTGAGTTCGGCCCGCAGCCGTGCCGCGCAGGGGGGAGTCATGTAGATCGGAGCCGGTTTCGCGGTCGTTTCATTCGCCATGGTTCAATCCTGGGCACCCGTCCTTCAGCCCGGGGCCAAAAGCTCACTCGGACCGGATTCGTCCCCGCCCGGCAAATTGGCATACTCAAAGGCATGATCCCAGATGTGGTCGATCAGCTGCTTGGCCCCTTCCAGCGGCAGGACCTGGAGACTGCCATCGGGCCGGCGAGGCAGCAGGGAGGTGTGCCGCAGGCCGCCGGCGGCAGGCAGATCGGCCTGAAGTTCGGCCAGATTCTGCAGGGTCTTGTCGATATCAAAATCGATCCGGACCCCCAGGCGGCTCTCCATCCAGGTTTCGATCTGCCGATCGAGCTGGGTTCGGTCCAGGGGGCCGGCCGCCGTCAGCAGATGGTAATAGACGAGGATCGCTTCCTTGCTGAGTTCCTCCTCGGCGGCATCGGTCAGGCTATAGAGAACGCCCTCGTTGGTCACCAGGTTTTTGAAAAACAGGGTCTCCGTGCAGCATTGTCCGGTTAAGAAATTGCAGTTGCAAGCTCACTAGATAAATCGTTTAATTTCAGTAGATTAGCAAAATTTTTGCTTGACATTTTGTCGTGAGAGCGGCGCGGCGTTTTTTCGTAACAGACTTCCTTTCAAGGAG
>JBBQBQ010000073.1:0-14675 GCA_038317685.1 Desulfuromonadales bacterium
CCCCAGAAGGATTGGCTGAAGGCGTCGATGAGTTTCGTGAAGCTGCCGGAGATGCGTCGGGAAATCGGCCGTCTGCGGCGACAATTGGATGAATTGCAGCACCTAGTGAAGGAGAAGTCACAAGGATGAATCTCGATATCAAGCAACTCATGAAGCTTTTGCCCCACCGTTATCCGTTCCTCCTCGTCGACCGGATCGAATCGATCGAGCCTGGGAAGGGAGCGGTCGGGATCAAAAACGTCACCATCAACGAGCCTTTCTTCCAGGGGCACTTCCCGGGCCACCCGATCATGCCCGGGGTCCTGATCATCGAGGCGATGGCCCAGGTCGGCGGGGTTTACGCCATTGTCAGCGATCAGATCGGCGAGGACAAGGTCACCTATTTCGCCGGCATCGACAACGCCCGCTTCCGCAAACCGGTCGTCCCCGGCGACGTGCTGCGACTGGAGTTGACCCTGGCCAACTGCCGCCGCGGGCTCTACTGTTTTAACGGGAAAGCCTACGTCGGGGAGACCCTGGTCGCCGAAGCCGACCTCAAGGCCACCTTCGCCGCCAAAGAGGAAAGCTGACGCCATGATCCACCCTACCGCCATCATCGACCCGGGTGCCCGGCTGGCCCCCGATGTTAAGGTCGGTCCCTACGCCGTCATCGGTCCCGAAGTGACGATCGGCGCCGGCACCACGGTCGGTCCCCATGCGGTCATCGAGGGACCGACGGAAATCGGCTGCGATAACCGGATTTTCCAGTTCGCCTCCGTCGGAGCCATCCCCCAGGATCTCAAGTTCCACGGGGAGGTCACCTGGCTGCGGCTGGGCGACCGCAACACCGTTCGCGAATTCGTGACCCTGCACCGGGGGACAGAGGACGGCGGCGGCGAGACGATCATCGGCAGCGACAACCTCTTCATGGCCTACTCCCACGTCGCCCATGACTGCAAGGTCGGCAACCGGGTGATCCTCGCCAACTGCGCCACCCTGGCCGGCCATGTCCTGATCGACGACCACGCCATCCTCGGTGGCCTGTCGGCGGTTCACCAGTTTACCCGGGTCGGCTGCCACACCATGATCAGCGGCGGTTCGATGGTCGCCCAGGACATCCCCCCCTATACCATCGCCCAGGGCGACCGGGCCAAGACGGTCGGCATCAACCTGGTCGGCCTCAAGCGGCGTGGCTTCTCCGAAGCGGTGCTGCGGACCATCAAAGGCGCCTACAAGCTGATCTACCGCAGCGATCTGCGCCTCGAAGAGGCCCTGGAACGGATTGCCTCCGAACTCGAACCGAGCCCGGAACTGGCGGTCTTTGTCGATTTCATCAGGCACAGCGAGCGGGGCATTGCCCGCTGACCCCTCGACCGGCTGCAGCCATGCGTGAACCCGCCCAGGCAGAGCGACACATCCTGATCGTTGCCGGGGAGGCCTCCGGTGACCTGCACGGAGCCCACTTGATCCGGGCAGCCCGGGAGATCGATCCCGGGCTCTGCTTTTTCGGCATCGCCGGGCAGCGCATGCGGGACGCCGGCTGCCGGGTCCTGGTGCCGGCCGAAGAGTTGGCGGTGATGGGACTGGTGGAGGTCGTCGAGCGCTTCCCCGCAATCCGGCGCGCCTTTCGCACCGTGCAGCGAGCCCTGACCGGAGAACCGCGACCGGACCTGCTGATTCTGATCGACTATCCCGGCTTCAACCTGCGCCTGGCCAAACAAGCCCGGCGCGCCGGAGTGCCGGTCCTTTACTACATCAGCCCCAAGGTCTGGGCCTGGAAGGGGGGGCGGGTCAAGAGCATCGCCCGGGACGTCGACCATCTGGCGGTCATCTTCCCCTTTGAGCCCGAACTTTACCGGGGGCTCGATCTGACCGTCAGTTACGTCGGCAATCCCCTTCTCGACGAAGTCCAGCGGACCCGGGGTCGCGAAGAATTCCTCAGCACCTGCGGTCTCAACCCGGCGGCGCCGACGGTCGGGCTCTTCCCCGGCAGCCGCCGCAGCGAAATCCGCCACTGTTTTGCCACCCTCCTGGAAACAGCCCGGCGCCTCCACCGGGAGCGCCCCGACCTGCAGTTCCTGCTCCCCCTCGCCCCGTCCCTCGACCGGGCTCTTCTCGCCGGGCCGATCGCGGCCAGCGGCCTGCCGATGACCTTGGTCGAGGAGAATATCTACGACCTGGCCGGAGCCTGTGATGCGGTCCTTTGCGTCTCGGGAACGGTGACGCTGCAGGTGGCCCTGGCCGGGACCCCGATGGCGATCATTTACCGCGGCGCGGCCCTGACCGTAGCCGTCGGCCGGCGGCTGGTGAAGATTCCCAACTTCGGTCTGCCTAATATCGTCGCCGGGCGCGAGGTGGCGCGGGAATTCCTCCAGGAACAGGCCACCCCCGAAAACCTCGCCGCCGAGATCCTGCGGCTTCTCGAAGATGGTGACTATCGCCGGCAGGCGCAGGCCGGTCTGGCAGAGGTCCGGGAACGGCTCGGCGCGGCCGGCTGCTCGGAGCGGGTGGCCCGCATCGCCTCCGCCATGGCCCGCTGCCACTCCGCCGCGAAAGGGCTTTCGTGAAAGAATCAGGCTCAAAACTTTACCGGCGCCTGCTCGCCTTCGCCTGGCCCTACCGGGGACGGATCGCCATCTCCATGGTCGCCTCCCTGGGCGTCGCCGCGGCCAACGGAGCCACGGCCAAACTCGTCGAACCTTTTATCAACCGGATCGTGGTTGCCGCCGACCCGACCCTGGTCAGGGTGGTGCCCCTGGTGGTGATCGGCCTGGCGGTCCTGCTCGGCGTCAGCCGCTACTTTCAGGAATACTTCATCCGCACCGCCGGCCAGCTGGTCATGCAGGCGATCCGCAACCGTCTCTACCAGCATTCGCTGCGCCTTTCCATGGGGTTTTTCGCCCGCACCCCGGCCGGGACCCTCCTCTCCCGGGTCCTCAACGACGTCGGGGTCATGCAGGCGGCGGTCGCCGAGGTCCTGGTCGGGATTCTGCGCGAAGGGGCAACCCTCCTCGGCCTGATCTGCGTCGCTTTCTACACCGACTGGAAGATGGCGGCGATGGCTTTCGTCGTGCTTCCGGTCGCGGCCGGTCCGGCTTCCTGGATCGGCAAGCGGATCAAAGGCTATTCGCGGCGCGGCCAGGGGGCGATGGGGATCCTGACGACGGCTCTGGAACAGACCTACTCCGGGGTCAAGGTCATCAAGGCCTTCGGGACCGAGGAGCAGGAGATCGAACACTTCCGGCGCAAGAACTGGGATTTCTACCAGTTCATCCGCAAGGTCATCAAGTACGACGCCGCCTCGTCGCCGGTGATCGAGATCCTCTCGTCTTTGGGGGTGGCAGCGGTCATCTGGTACGGCATCCTGCGGGTCATGGCCGGGGAGATGACCCAAGGGGCGCTGTTTGCGGTGATGACCGCGATCGTCATGATGTACACCCCCCTGAAACGCCTGACCCGGGTCAACAACGTCATCCAGCAGGCCCTCGGAGCCGCCGAGCGGGTCTTTGAAATTCTCGAAGAGGTTCCGGAGATCGATGACGCCGCCGGCGCCCAAAGCCTGCCGCGGGTGAAAGGCGAGGTCGAATTCGACCACGTCGATTTTGCCTACGGAGAGGCCCCGGTGCTGATCGATTTCACCCTGCGCGCCGCCCCCGGGGAGATCATCGCCCTGGTTGGGCCGTCCGGCGCCGGCAAATCGACGGTGGCGGCTCTCATCAACCGCTTCTATGATCCCCAGGGCGGGGCAATCCGCATCGACGGCTTCGACCTGCGGGAGGTCACCCTGGAGAGCCTGAAGCAGAATCTTGCTCTGGTCGATCAGGAGACCTTCCTCTTCAACGACACCCTGGGGAACAACATCCGCTATGGCCGCCCGGCCGCAAGCGAGGCCGAACTGCGGGAGGCAGCGCGCCTGGCCTACGCCGCCGACTTCATCGCCCAGCTTCCCGAGGGGTACGATACCCCGATCGGCGATCGCGGCGTGCGCCTCTCCGGCGGCCAGCGGCAGCGGCTTTGCATCGCCCGGGCGCTGCTGCGCGATGCGCCGATCCTGGTCCTTGACGAGGCGACCAGCGCTCTCGATACCGAAAGCGAAGCGATGGTCCAGCAGGCCCTCGCCAATCTGATGCAGGGACGGACCACCTTCGTTATCGCCCACCGCCTGTCGACGATCATGCACGCCGACCGGATCGTGGTTCTGGAGGCGGGGCGCATCGTCGATATCGGCCGCCACCTGGAATTGCTGGAGCGGGGCGGTCTTTATCAGCGTCTTTACGAAATGCAGTTTCAGGAATCGTCATGAAGAAGGGGGGGCTGGGTGAACGGCTGCTGCTGGCCGTGGCGCCGCCGCTGGCGGCGACCATCATTCGCCTTCTCTATGCCAGCCAGCGCCGCGAGATTGTCGGCCAGGAGGGACTCGAACCGCTCTGGGCGGCAGGGGAGCGGCTTATCTATGCCTTTTGGCACGACCAGCTGCTGCTCATGATCAACAGCTACCGCGGCCCCGGCGCCCGGATTCTGATCAGCGCCAGCCGCGACGGGGAACTGATCGCCCGGGTGATGCGCTGCTTCGGCTACGACGCAGTGCGGGGCTCCTCCAACCGCCAGGGACGGGCCGCCTTCCGGGAACTGGTCGCGCTCGGCAAGGAGCCCTTCGAGCTGGCGATCACCCCCGACGGCCCGAAGGGGCCGCGCCACCAGCTCAAACCGGGGATCGCCGAACTGGCCCGCCTCACCGGCCGGGGGGTGGTTCCGGTCTCCTTCGTCTGCAGCCGCGGCCATCGTTTCGCCTCCTGGGACCGCTTCCTGCTGCCATATCCCTTCGGCCGGGCGGTCTTCCTCTACGGAGCGCCGCTGCGCCCGGCGGAACGGGAGGGGAGTGAAGCCTTCGCGGCCCGGGTGGAAGCGGCATTGATCGATAACGAGGCGCGGGCCCGGGCCTGTCTGGAGGCGCACGGTGTATCTGCTGTATGACCTGATCCTCCTGGCCTCGGCCTTGGTCCTGGTCCCCTACTATCTGCTGCGGGGGCTGCGCTACGGCAAGACCCGGCGCGGCATCCGCGAGCGCCTCGGTTTTTACGCTCCGGAGCGCCTGGCGCCCCTCGCCGGCAAGCAGGTCATCTGGGTCCATGCCGTTTCCGTCGGCGAAACCCGCGCCGCCCTGCCGCTGGTCAAGGCGATCAAGGCGGCCTGGCCCGACGGCGCGGTCCTGATCAGCAACGTCACCGAGACCGGCCACGCCGTCGCCAGCGCCGTCCCCGAGGTGGACCTCTGCCTCTTCTTCCCCTTCGATCTCTCCTTCGGGGTGCGGCGGGTCCTGCGCCAGGTCCGCCCCCGACTGATCGTCATCGTCGAGACCGAGATCTGGCCGAATTTTGTCCGTCAGGGGGCCGCCTTCGGCATCCCCATCGTGCTGGTCAACGGCCGGCTGTCCGACCGCTCCTTCCCCCGCTACCTGCGGGTTGCCTGGCTGATGCGCCCGCTGCTGCGGCGTTTCTCCGCCTGCTGCATGCAGTCGCGGCTCGACGGCGAGCGGGTTCGGGCCCTCGGCGCCGACCCGGCCCGGGTCGAAGTCACCGGCAACCTCAAGTTCGACATGCAGGCACCGCTACCGACCGACGCCGTCCTCGCTGGTTTGCGCCGAGACTACCACCTTCCGGAAGGGTGCCCGGTCTGGGTGGCGGGGAGCACCCACGCCGGTGAAGAGGAGGTGCTCATCGCCGCCTATCGCGCGCTGTTGGACCAGGGCCGCCGCCTGCTGCTGATCCTCGTTCCGCGCCATCCGGAACGCTGCCGGCAGGTCGGCGAGATGCTGAATGGTGCCGGCCTCGCCTTCACGGCGCGCAGTGCCCTGACGGCTGAGAGCCGAAACTTGTTCCCGGGGGAGGTCCTCCTCGGCGACACCCTCGGCGAGATGCTGCGCTTCTATGCCGTCGCCGATCTGGTCTTCGTCGGCGGCAGCCTGGTGCCGGTCGGGGGGCACAACGTTCTCGAAGGGGCGCTGCTGTCCAAACCGGTGCTGTTCGGCCCGCACATGCACAACTTCAAGGAGATCGCCCGGCTCCTGCTGGAGGCCGGGGGGGCGGAACAGCTCACCGACAGCGGCGCCCTGACCGCAGCAGTCGGGCGGCTGCTTGATCACCCGCAGCAGGCACAGGCCATGGGGATCGCCGGCCACCGCCTGCTGGAGGAGAACGCCGGCGCCACCGCCCACACCCTGCGGGTCCTCCGGCGGGTTCTGGAGGACTGAGATGGCCGATCTGGCCGGCTGGCATAAGCGCTTGGCGGAAACAGGCCCGGACGGCCTTGGGGAACGGTTTCTGGCCGCTCTGCTGATCCCCTGCGGATGGCTCTACGGACTTTTGATGGGCGGCCGGGCGGCCTGGTACCGAAGCGGGCTGCAACCGGCCTACCGCGCGCCGGTTCCGGTGATCGCCGTCGGCAACCTGGCGGCCGGCGGCACCGGCAAGACCCCCGTCGTCGATTTCATCATCAAGCAGCTGCTGGCGCGGGGACGGCGCCCGGCGATCGTCAGCCGCGGCTACGGCGGCAGCGGAGTCCCCGGCGGGGGTCTGGTCTCTGCCGGCGACGGCCGCGGACCCCTGGTCGCGGCGGCGGCCTGCGGCGACGAACCCTACCTGCTGGCCCGCCGCAACCCGCAAGCGATGGTGCTGGTTGCCCCGCGCCGCGCCGACGGCATGGCCCGGGCGGTGGCGGAGCATGGCGCCGATGTGATCGTCCTCGATGACGCCTTCCAGCATCTGGCGGTGGCACGGGATCTGGATATCGTCCTCCTCGATGCCCGCCGCCCTTTGAGTAACGGCCGGGTCCTGCCGGCCGGGCGGCTGCGGGAGGTCCCGGCGGCCCTGGCTCGGGCCGACCTGCTGGTGCTGACCCGCAGCAGCGGGGAGGAACGGCCGTTGCTGCCGGTGACCAAGCCGCTGTTGCACTGCCGGCACGCCCTCGACCCGACGGCCCGCAGCCTGGCCGGGGACGAGCGGCGCCTGGACCAACTCGGCGGCCGGCCGGTCTTTGCCTTTGCCGGCATCGCCGACCCGGAGGCCTTCTTCGCCGCCCTGCGGGGGGCCGGCCTGACCCTGGCAGGGACCCTGCCCCTGGCCGATCACGTCGTTTACGACCGGGCGACCCTGGCCCGGTTACGGGCGGCGGCGGCGGGCGCGGAAATTCTGGTGACCACCGAAAAAGACGGTGTTAAACTGCGGGCCGATGATCTGCAGCTCCCCTGCTACGAGGTGCCGGTCACGGTGGTCTTTGCCGAGGCGGCGCCGTTTGCGGCGCAGTTGGAGCGGTTGCTGGAGAAGGAGCGGAGATGACCCTCGATAAACGACTGCTGGAGATTCTCGCCTGTCCCAAATGCAAGGGGCGGGTGACGCCGAAGGACGACGCTTCGGGGCTGGTCTGCGCGGCCTGCCGTCTCGTCTATCCGGTGCGGGACACCATCCCGGTGATGCTGATCGACGAGGCGGAAAGCTTCTGATGACTGCCGGCGCCGCCCGGACCGGACCGACCGCAACGCCTGCTTTGGTCCTGATCCTCAGCGACGGCAAGCCGGGGCACCTCAACCAGTCGCTGGCCTTCGCCAAACTCCTCGGCTACCGCTGGGAGGTGCGCCCCGTCGTTTTCAAAAACCGGCTGTGCAAGGGACTGGCCTATCTCCTCGATCGCTGCGGCCTGCTGCTCCCCGGCCTGGTCCGCATCGAGGGGCCTATTCCGGAGGTCTGTGCCGTCGTCTCCACCGGCTCGGAGACCTACTACGCCAACAAGCTTCTGGCGCGGCGACGGGGGGTGCCGGCGGTGGCGATCATGCTGCCCCGCGGTTACCGTCTCGATTTCGACCTGATCATTGCCCAGGAACACGACCGCCCGCCCCGGCGCGCCAATCTCCTTTCTTTGCCGGTGAACCTGTCCTGCGTCGAACCGCAGGGGCTGGTGGAGCGGGACCGGGAACGCCGCTGCGTGGCCCTGATCGTCGGGGGGCCGAGCCGGCATTTCGAGATGGACGTCGATCGGCTCCGGGAGCAGGTGACCCGGCTGTTTCGGCTCTTTCCCGAGGCCGACCTGCTGCTGACCACCTCGAGACGGACCCCGGCCGCCGTCGAAGCGATGCTGAGCACCTTCCCGTTTCGCCGCAGCATCATCTATTCCCGGGAACCGATCAATCCGATCCCCGATTTTCTGGCGATCAGCGATACTGTCTTTGTCACCGAGGATTCGACATCGATGATCAGTGAAGCGGTCACTTTCGGTTCCGCCAGCGTCGAAATCCTGCCGCTGCCGGCCACCGCGGCCCGCAACAAGGTCGGCCGGATGACGGCGGACCTCGCGGCGCGGGGCTGCCTGCATCTTTTCGACGGCAGCCTCGGCGACTGCCGGCGCAAGCTCGATCTGCGCAGTGCCCTGGAGCAGGTGCGGCCATGCGCGTAGTGCAGCTGCTGCCGGAAGTCAACGAGGGGGGGGTCGAGCGGGGGACCGTCGACCTCAGCCGCGAGCTGGTCCGCCAGGGGGTGGAGAGCATCATCATCAGCGCCGGCGGAAAACTCGCCGCCGCCATCGAGGCCGATGGCGGGAAGCATCTCTCCTTCGACATCGCCGGCAAGAACCCCTTCAGCGCCGCCCCCCGGATCATCGGTCTGCGGCGGCTCCTCGACGGGCTGCAGCCCGACCTCATCCATGCCCGCAGCCGGGTGCCGGCCTGGCTCGCCTGGTTCGCCAACCGGCCGAACCCGCGGCCCTTCGTGACCACCGTCCACGGTTTCAACAGCGTCAACGCCTACAGCCGGGTCATGACCTACGGCGACCGGGTGATCTGCGTCAGCGGCGCCATCCGCGACTTCGTCCGCCAGCACTACCGGGTGCCGGAGGAGAAGCTGGTCGTCATCCCCCGGGGGATCGATCTTGCCGCCTTCGATCCGGAGCGCCTCGACCGGGCTTTCATGGCCGAGTTCGCCGACCGCTACGGGCTGGCCGGGAAGTTCGTGGTCGCCAGCGTCGGCCGCATCACCCAGCTCAAGGACTACGAGACCTTCATCGCCGCCCTGGTGGCGGCGCGCCGCAGCCGTCCGGAGCTGGTCGGGCTGATCGTCGGCGGGGTGCGGGAAGACAAGCGCGACTACTTCGCCCGGCTGAAGCGCCTGGTGGCGGCCGCCGGGGCGACGGGCTACATCCACTTCACCGGCAGCCAGCGGCGGGTGGCGGAGATCTACGCCCTCAGCGACGTGGTCGTCTGCGGCTCGAATAAACCGGAGTCCTTCGGCCGCGCCGCCGCCGAGGCGCTGGCGATGAACGTCCCGGTGGTGGCCAGCGCCCACGGCGGCATCCTCGACATCGTCCGGCCCGGCGAAACCGGAGCCCTGTTTCCGCCGGGGGACCAGGAGGCCCTGACCGCGGCGCTCCTCGCCCTTGACCGCTCCCGCCTGAAGCCGCTGCGACCCTTCGTCGCGGAGCACTTCACCCTGGAGAAGATGGCCGCCGCAACCCTCGCCGAATACCGGCAGCTTTGCGGAGGGAAGCCGTGAAGGCGCTGAAGGTCGTCCACGTCGCCAACCGGGCCGAGAAGCATCTCGGCAAGAAGTTCTACAGCTTCCCCTTCAAGGTCAACAACGGTCTGATTCGCAATGGCCACAACGTTTACTGGTTCAGCGACCGCGACGTGGCCCGGACCTCATCACTCATCCCCTCGGGGAAGCTCGGCCGCAGAGCCTGCAACCGCAAGCTGATCGAGCTCTGCGACCAGTTCCGCCCCGACGTCCTGCTCCTCGGCCACGCCGACCTGATCGGCAGCGACACCCTGCTGACGATCCGGGGCCGGAACCCGGGGTTGCGGATCGCCCAGTACAACATCGACGGCCTTTACGCCAAGGGCAACGTCGCCAAGATCCTCGGCAAGCAGGACGCCGTCGATGCCACCTACATCACCACCGCCGGCGAAGCACTGCGGGCCATCGCGGCCCCGAAAGCCCCGGCCCGCTTCATCCCCAACCCGGTCGACGCCGGCATCGATAGCCACCGCAACTGGGATCGCAGCGACTTCGCCTACGACCTCTTCTTCATCGGCGCCCAGTCCGACTGGATCGATCCCCTCAGCCTGCGGGCCGAGGCCTTCCGCCATCTGCCCCAGGGGCTCGGGACGGCAAGGATCTTCCTCTCCAGCAACCTCTGGGGGAGCGCCCTATTGGATGCGGTCGGCGACTCGAAGCTGGGGCTCTGCTTCAACCAGCGCCCCCCCGGCGAAGTCCCCGGCAACGGCGGCCATCTCTACCTCTGTTCCTCCGACCGCATCAGCACCTGCATGGGGAACGGCATGCTGACCTTCGTCGATGCCTGCTTCGGCCTTTCGGAACTCTACGGCGCCGATACCCTGGTGGAGGTGGCGGGGTGGGAGGAATTCGTCACCAGGGTCGACCATTTTCTCCGCCACGATGCCGAACGCCGGGCCGTCGCGCAGCGCGGCTGGGACCTCTCCCACCGGGAATTCAACGAGGTCCTGGTGACCCGCTACATCCTGGAGACCCTCCTCGGGGAACCTCTGTCGCACCCCTACCGCTGGCCCACGCTGACCTATTCAACCCCGGCCGACCGCAACGGAGCCTTGCCATGAGCCCTTTCATCCATCCCCAGGCTTTGGTCGAGAGCCCGCACCTCGGCGCCGGCACCCGGGTCTGGGCCTTCGCCCACATCCTCCCCGGCGCCCGCATCGGGTCCGACTGCAACATCTGCGACCACGTCTTCATCGAAAACGACGTCATCATCGGCGACCGGGTCACCATCAAGTGCGGGGTGCAGATCTGGGACCTGCTGCGAATCGAGGATGACGTCTTCATCGGTCCCAACGCCACCTTCACCAACGATCTTTATCCGCGCAGCAAGCTCAACTATCCGGGGAAATTTGCTTCCACCACCGTCCGCCGCGGCGCCACCATCGGGGCCAATGCGACCATCCTCCCCGGCCTCACCATCGGGGAAGAGGCGATGGTCGGCGCCGGGGCCGTCGTCACCAAAGACGTCCCGCCGCGCGCCATCGTGGTCGGCAACCCGGCCCGCATCAAGGGTTATGTCGGCGACCCGCCGGTCGCCAGGGAGGAACTCCGTGAGTCTCCATGACTGCCGCATCATCGAGCTGCCGAAGATCTCCGACGCCCGGGGCAACCTGACCTTCGTCGAGACCGGCCGCCACGTCCCTTTCGAGTTCCGCCGCGTCTACTACCTCTATGATGTCCCCGGCGGCGCGGAGCGGGGCGGCCACGCCCACAAGGAGCTCCACCAGCTGATCGTCGCCATGTCCGGCTCCTTCGACGTGGTCCTCGACGACGGCCGCGAACGGCGCCGCTTTCACCTCAACCGCTCCTACTACGGCCTTTACGTCTGCCCGATGATCTGGCGGGAACTCGACAATTTCTCCTCCGGCTCGGTGACCATGGTCCTCGCCTCCAACCTCTACGACGAGGACGACTACTACCGCGATTACGACCAGTTCACCCGCACCCTGGATGCCCCGGCATGAGCGTCCCCTTCCTTGATCTGCAAAGCCCCCACCGGGAACTGCGGGCCGCGCTGGAGGCCGCCACCCGGCGCGTCCTCGACTCCGGCTGGTTCATCCTCGGCCCCGAGCTGGAAGCCTTCGAGGCGGAGTTCGCCCGCTACTGCGGCACCCGCTACGCCATCGGCGTCGGCAACGGCCTCGATGCCCTCCATCTGATCCTGCGCGGCTACGGCATCGGTCCCGGCGACGAAGTCATCGTCCCGGCCCACACCTTCATCGCCACCTGGCTCGCCGTCACCCACGCCGGCGCGACCCCGGTGCCGGTGGAGGTCGATCCGGCGACCTGCAACCTCGACCCGGCCCGCATCGAGCGTGCCGTCACCCCCCGCACCCGGGCGATCCTGCCGGTCCACCTCTACGGCCTGCCGGCGGCGATGACGGAGATTCGGGAGATCGCCGACCGCCACGGCCTCAAGCTCATCGAGGACGCCGCCCAGGCCCACGGCGCCCGCGACCACGGCCGGCCGGCCGGCAGCCTCGGCGACGCCGCGGCCTTCAGCTTCTACCCCGGCAAGAACCTCGGGGCGCTCGGCGACGGCGGGGCGGTCACGACCAACGACCCGGCCCTTGCCGAACAGGTGCGGATGCTGCGCAACTACGGATCAAAACAGAAGTACGTCCACCAACTCCCCGGCGTCAACTCCCGTCTCGACGAGCTGCAGGCGGCCTACCTGCGGGTCAAGCTGCGGGTCCTCGACGCCTGGAACGCCCGCCGCGCTGCCGTTGCCGCCCGCTACGCCGAAGGGCTGGTCGGCACCGGCTTGACCCTCCCCGTGGTGCCGGCGGGGATGGTGCCCTCCTGGCACATCTACGTGGCCCGTTCGCCGTCGCGCGACGCCCTCCAGGCCCGCCTCGCCGCCGCCGGTATCGGCACCCTGATTCACTATCCTCAGCCCCCTTACCGCCAACCGGCCTACGCCGGAATGGGGATCGACCCGGCCGCCTTCCCGGTCAGCGAACGGCTGGCCGCGGAGGTTCTCAGTCTGCCGATGGGGCCGCATCTGCGGGACGACCAGGTGGCGGAGGTGATCGCGGCGGTGCGGGGGAGTTGAGGTCGACTTGCCAAGGATTCCCGAAGGTTATTGACGGGGGGGAAGGGAAGGGGTAAAAGGGGGGAACGCATTTTCCGGCAAGGAGCAGGGAGATGACCGGAACCGACCGTCGAGAGATGATAAACAGCCGCCCGTAACCGGACTTAGAGCCGGGGGGCGGCTTTTTGTTTGGAAGAATTATGAGTTTATTTTTGAGGGCAAAAATCGACCCATAGGCCAGATATCGGGGTTAATTTGACGTCTTTACGATTTGAAATCGGGTAGTTGGCTTGGTCCGACCCCGCCACCCCGCCCCGTGTTAGACGCCGCCCCAAAAGACGGGCGGGTCAACTCCGCCCCCGTTAGGTGAAAATACCCCCTAGACGATAGATCAATTCTGATATATCATATTGCCATGACTGGAGCCGAAATCATTGCCAGATTGAAAGAAGCCGGATGGATGCTTGACCGCATCCACGGCAGTCATCACATCATGGTCAAAGATGGCAAGGCAGTGCCGGTTCCGGTCCGCGGCAAGCGCGATATTGGTGCTGGATGCTTGCCGCCATTCAACGCCAAAGCGGCGTCAAACTGAAGTAGGAGACGGTTATGGACATCAAATACCCCGCGACCACTAAAGCACAGAAGCCTTCAGGGTTTCTGGTCAGCTTCGTAGACCTGGAAGATACCTTCACCGAAGGAGCCACCAAAGAAGAAGCCCTGTTCAACGCTTCCGAAGTATTGTCGGCAATGCTGTCGTGGCGGTTGGATAACGATATGCCCCTTCCCGAGCCAACGCAAGACGTCAAAGATGCCATCTATATTTCGCCAGATGCACGTACGCAGGCTGCGCTTCTCGTGCGCCGCGCCCGCGGGGATCGTTCGCTTGCCGAGGTCGCCCGTGTATTGGAAACCTCATGGCCGGCGGCAAAAAGGCTTGAAGATCCCCACCACTGGCCCAGCCTCAAACAGTTGGAAAAAGCAGCGGCAGCTCTTGGGCGGCGGCTTGTTCTCACCTTCGATTAAACCTTTTCACCTAACAGGCGAAGCTAAAGGGGTCAGCCCCAGGTGCGCCGGTGAAAACCGGCGAGAGATAGTGAGTGAAAGTCTCATACGATGAAAGAGTAGCGAACCGCATCGGCCCCGAGTCATGCGCTGACGTCCGGGGAAGCTGGGTGGAACGTTCCTATCTATTGGGGGGGGCGGGGGGCTGCTTGCTATTTTTCTGGCTCGTCAGCAGAATCTGTGGTTGTACTCAGGTTCAGGCAACTTGCCAAGTTCATGATATAAGGCGATTTGCAGGCATTTTATCGTCCTGAAACCGTACGCTTTTCTCATAGTGAGTTTTGCCTTGAGGTTCAAGCCCTCCACAGCTCCACTGGATAGTCGCCCCTTGGCCTTGAACCAGTTGAGAATAAGCGGTTTGTGATTGCGAAGCATCCGAGCCACCTTCTTCATCGGCTCCAGATCCGTCTGCAAGGTTCTGACGAACCTTTGGGGACGTCCTTCACATATTCACATTTGAGGAAAAGTGATGCCCCAACTTGCACTTGGACCGTGTCCGGGCGATAAGGCTGCCCGGCAGGTCAAGTGCGGCCCCGTTATACCCCAAAAAATGGAGGCGGAAAAATGACAACCAAAGTAACCCCACCTTTTGCACGTTGTACGGTTTGCGGAAAGACATCACATCATATTGGGTCTGCCAATACAAATTGCACCGAGAGAGAAGGTAACAGGCGATGCAAGGGTACTATGAGAAGCACTATCGGCATCGGAGATTGGGAAGAGTGCCCAAATTGCTCTGCTACAGGAAAAACCGAAGAAGGCCGATGTTATCGCTGTAATGGTGATGGTCATTTATTCATACGTGATAGGCGATAACTTTTCAAAAAGACAATTTAATATATGCTCATCACCAGCATGGAATTGAACGTCATCATTACCGACTGATACGTTAAGAATGAAGGGCAAGAGAATATACCAGCGGTCTAAAGCATGGATAACCTCAACCCCAAAGTAACCAAAAAATTCTGGTTCACTAAGTTGTTGGCCACGTTTCGTCACGATATCAACTATCACTCGACATTGTTCTAAGAGTTTCATAC
>JBBQBQ010000074.1:0-14657 GCA_038317685.1 Desulfuromonadales bacterium
AAAAAGTCTGCTGACGACGGTTACCGCGTTGCGTGAGGTGATGCGGGTAGCCCGGGGCTACGACACGTGCGATTCTGGCCATAGCGCACAAGACCAATCATGAGGTAAATGCCAAGGTTAAATATACTGTCCCCGGAACTCGCCCTGAAGCGGCGGGTTAGCCCTTACCTCATTTAATGGACTCCTGTTGTTTCAACCAATCGATCACTGCTTTGGCAACCTGTTTGTCATAGCCGCGATAGTCATGCTTAGCTCCCGAGATGATAACTTGTGTAAAACGATCAGACACGAAAGGCTTTCTGAATTCAGCGCTATTGGCATCAGCACCACTGTCGGCATAGATGTCAATCACGGGTAGCCCAATTTTCTTGAGATTCAAATTAGTATTCAGTGGCTCTTGGCCTCCACCCAGTAATCCGACGCCAATATAGCCAATAACCCCGCTATCAGGGTTTTGTGCAAGAAAACCAGAAGTCATCCTCCCTCCCATGCTGTAACCCATTAGATAGATGCGTTCAACACCTTTTTCATTTTTCAGAAAGTCGATCCCTGCTTGGATGGTCTTGTAAGCGTCAGGAAACGTTGGGCCGTATTCCAAGAATTTGTCCGGTGATTTCGCACCGGATACAACAGGCATCTGAAGGGACAGTGAATGAAACCCGAGCTCCTCGTTAATGGATTTACGTAGCGGCCCCACTACGTTTGAATCAGGATTCATGCCTTGCCCGTGCGCCAGAATCACTCCTACCTTTGAATCCCTTCCTTCCAGGTACTCCCCCTTGGGCATCTCGGCATAGACTATGTTGCCTACAAAAATCAATGCCAAGGCTAACCCTCGTGTAACTGCCTTCATTTGGTTTCTCCTTCTCTTAACGATAGAGATAAGCGGCGAATTGCCGAACTTGGCGAACCACCGAATCATTCAAAATTATTGGGCATGTCCCAACCGTCCGCTTGATTGTCTGGTTAGAAATTGTTTATTCAAAAGAGTGGGTAATAAAGTGGTCAGTTATCAAATGCCACGATCTTAAATACTCTTCGGGTTCATTGTGATTCAGTTTGAATAGTGGCACTGTACTATCCCAACGAACGCGGTCATGCACAACTTGACTCGGCACAATAAACACCTCCGGTTCCTCTGTTACGTCTTCCCATATATTACAGAAGATATAGTAAAAAGTCGGCGCTGGATTCGGCTTTTTCTTGCCGACTATCCACTGTCTGGGCTCAGAGCGACCCCACGAGGCCTTGACTTGAATACTTATGACTTTCTTCCCATCAACCGTGCATAAAATATCGACGGATTTAGCACCAGGGCTCATTAATGCTGGGTTTATGCCCCTTCTTGCTAGCTGATAAGCAACAAAGTGCTCTCCGGCATCTCCAACTTGTCTGCTATCTCTTTTCATTAATAACATTCCGGAAGCATCAAGAATCGTTTGTGACTCTATTATTTTCGATTTCTAACCATCTAAATATACGACTTGCGTCGTCTTTTCAAAAACCCGCGATTTCCCCTGGAATCCAACGGACCTTTTGCCCAACAATTGGGCAATTCGGCCTTTCGCGTAGCCTGATTTGCAACTATAATCCGTGTACGGCAGTGTTGTCCGACATGTCAACATAAGAACGGGGGTAAATATGTTGATCGAATTCCAGGCCGTCCTGTCCGCCGAAAAATCCTTGAATCAAAGCACGTTCCGTATTATATCCGCTGGGTTAGAAATTGCTATAGTCATTTCAGACTGCCTCCGACCGAGCGCCTCTCGGTCGAGCAGACCCGTTTCTATCTTTCACAGCTGGAAAGCTCCCGCGAGGAATGGCAGGTGCGCCAGGCGGAACAAGCCCTGCGCCGTTACGACGACTTTCTTTCCCGGTCATCCCAAGAGCTTGCGCCCGCCAAGGTCGACCCGGACGCCTGGGTCGCGGCGCTGACCAAGACCCGCTTCGGCGGGATCAACCGAACCGAACTGCGGCGCAAACCTCCCGCACGAATTCCGAAAAACACCTTCCCTAAAACAGACAAGGGGCCTGCACCGGCAGGCCCCTTGTCGCATCTCCAACCTTTTTAAAAGCTCCGCTCAGACCACCCGGATCAAAAACTCGGGACAGGAGGTGGCGCAGTAACCGCAGAGGATACAACGCTCCTTGTCCACCACCGCGACTCCCTCCCACAGCGACAGGGCCTGGCTGTGGCAGGCCTCGAGGCATTGACCGCACCCTTTGCAGAAACGCGCCAGGATCAACAGCCGGCGCCGCCGGCTTTCCAGCTCTCCCCAGACCGCGTCGTCGGCCGTCCCCGTCTCGACCAGGGCGATGTTGGCGTCGATCTCCTGTTCCGAAAGCATGCCGACCGCCAGCCCGTGCACCCCTTCCAGCCCGAGGACATAAGCGAGGCTTTGCCGCGCCTCGCTGATCAGATTCCCCCCGGCCAAGGCCTTCATGGCGTAGACCCCCTTGCCGGCCGCGGCGCTGGCCGCGATGGCCGCCGCCATTTCCTCGGGGCCGCCGTCGAGAATCCCCATGCCGGTCCGGTTGATGAGGGGGTGGATCACCTCGATCTCCGGATGATCGATGGCTTTTCGGATCGCACAGATGTAGTGGGAGGAGAGCCCGACGTGGCCGATCTTCCCCTCCTCCTTCATCTTCTGCAGCTCGGCGAGCACCTCCGTCCGCTCGGCGAAGGGGTCGGCGACCCGCGCCCCGTGCAGAAGAACCACGTCCAGCCGTTCCCGTCTTAGCTCCCGCAGCCCCTTTTCCACATGGGCTCGGGCCGTGGCTCCGTCATTGGCGTGGGTCTTGGTGACGATCGTCACCTCCCCCCGGTAGCCCTCCAGACCGGCCCGCAGGTGAGGGTAGGTTTCATAGAGGGTGGCGGTATCGAGCATACTGATTCCCCGCTCGAGGGCGTGGCGGATCAGTCGTCCGCCCTCAAGCGGGCTCAGGTTGGCCTGCAGCGGCCCCATGGGGAGGGTGCCGAAGATCAGGGGAAAGGTGACGATGCCGGTGTTGCCGAGGACGACTTGTTTCATGCTCTGCTCCTGCGTTTGATATGGACGACTGGTTGGGAGGTGAACAGCTCAGCGCCAGGAAATCCGCGCGGCCTGGCGCGGCGGAACCCGGTCATAGCGGTAGCGGGGAAAGCCCAGCATCAACGCGCCGCAGACTGAGTGACCGGCGGGAAGTCCGAGGGCTTCCTTGAGGAGCGGAGATTCCCGGGCCGCCCAGGTCAGAAATCCCGCCCAGCAGGTGCCGAGGCCGCGGCTTACGGCCGCCATCTCGAAGCAGGTCAGAGCGATGGTGCAGTCGACCGTACTCCAGGCCCAGTCGTCGGCGGCATGGGCGACCACCAGATGCGGTGCTCCGCGCAGGATCGGATCGAGTCCCTGGTCCCAGAGCTCGACGATGGCTGCGTAGCGCGCCCCGAGCGCCGGGTTGCCGCGCAGGTGCTCGGCCACCAGACCGGCCAGGCGCTTGACCTCGGCCGGATCACCGATCACCAGCCAGTGGACCGGCTGGCGGTTGACGGCCGACGGCGCCCAGCGGGCCGCCTCGAGCGCCGCGCCGATCAACTCCGATGGCACCGGCTCCCCCCGGAACTCGCGGACCGAGCGACGGCTCTTCAGCAGTTGATCGACCTCAGCGGCGGAGACCGATCGGGCGAGGTCGAGGCGTGGCGACCCGGTCGGCGGGAGGAGGTGATTGGCGAGGGCCTCCGTCGGGCAGATGGCGGTGCAGTGACCGCAGGCGATGCAGCTGGCTTCGCCCCCCGGACGGAAGTGGGGGAAACCGTCCCCATCCTCCACGATCAGCCCCATCGGGCAGACGGCACGGCAGAGACCGTCCCGGTGACATTGGCTCCGTTCGACACTCAGCATCGGCTTGACTCCTTTTTGACAAAAACCGTCACACGCAACGGCGCTACGCATAAAATCGCTAAACGGTACCGCGGTGTTTCCGGAATTGAGCTGCGGTGTTCGGAGTTTCGTTGCGTTCAATGCGTGAGCAATGGCCGTGTTTCGGGTTATGGCGGGCAGTTCCCCGGCGAAGGGAGGAGAGGATGGCCCCGGTCACCCCATGATGCCACCGGCGACTTGGATGAAACGCTATTTTTATCCCCGACAGCCTGTATACCTCCGGGGCCGAAAAAGATCAATGGCCCTCGTTGTGAGGGCCATTGATCTCCGGTGAAGATGGCCTCCCCTCAGCCGCACCGCCGGGAGGGGATCGGTTCCGTCGGCAACCTTACAGTTCGATCCTGGTGCCGAGAACCTGCAAAAACTTGGCGAGCCACTCGGGATGGGCGGGCCAGGCCGGCGCAGTCACCAGATTGCCGTCGACATGAGCGCGGTCGACCGGGATATCGACATAGGTCCCTCCGGCAATCGTGACGTCCGGCCCGACGGCGGGATAGCAGGAGCAGGAGCGGCCTTTGAGAACCCCCGCCGCCGCCAGGACCTGGGCACCGTGGCAGACCGCCGCGATCGGTTTTTTGGCCGTGGCGAAATGCTGCACGATCTTCAGCACCGCCGGGTTCAGCCGGATATACTCCGGTGCCCGTCCGCCGGGAATGACCAGTGCGTCATAGGCGTCCGCCTTGATCTCGGCGAAGGTTCCGTTCAGGGTAAAGTTGTGGCCCGGTTTTTCGCTGTAGGTCTGATCTCCCTCGAAATCGTGGACCGCGGTGCGCACCGACTCGCCGGCTTTCTTTCCGGGGCAGACCGCATGGACCGTGTGCCCGACCATCTGCAGCGCCTGGAAGGGAACCATGACCTCATAGTCTTCGACAAAATCGCCGACCAGCATCAGGATCTTTTTGGCTGCCATCATCGACTCCTTTCAACGGGGGGAAGGGAACGATCTTTCTTCGGATAGGCGTGACGAAACTCTTTCATGCTATCAGGGTTTTCCGTTGCGGCAATCGTTCCCCGGGTCCGGCCAGATCAGCCTTGCCCCCTTGGATCGATCAGAACCAGCCGGCGCCAGTCGACGGCGGCCGGGTCGATGAGGAGGGCGGTGGGAATGAAGGTGTCGAGTTCGTTCCAGACGCGGCCGGTGAGCTGCCGGCTGAAGTCGCGGAAAAGTTGCTGTTCGCGCAGGAAGGCCTGGCGGAAGGGCCAGCGCAGGACGGGGTCGGCGAGGGGGTCGACCCCGAGGCAGTTGAGGGTGCAGCATGCGTCGGAGAAGCTTTCGCCGGAAAGATCGATATTCGGCAGGCCATGGAGCCGGCAGGTCATCGGCCGGGCCGCGTAGACCAGGCACAGGCCGTCGTCCCCGAGGAGGGGGCAGGGGGTCGGATCGTCCTCCGGCATCTCCGTCCACTCGGCGTCGGGCATGGCATTGAGGAGGAAGGGGGCGGTCAGGCCCGGCCAGGCCCGGCGCAGCTCAAGGAGGCGGGCCTCGGCCTTGCCCCGCACCGAAAGACGGAGCGCCTCGGGGAGACGGCCGAAGGCCTGCCGCAACAGCCAGGCATCGAGCAGAGTGATGTCGAAGAGCCCGCGGCAGCAGCCGGTACACCCCTGTCGGCACTGAATCCTTCCGGGGGCGGCACGCTCCAGGCAGCCGGCGAACCAGCCGTCGATCTCACCGAGGAGGGCCTGGTAAGCATCCAGGATCGGGGTCAAAGTCTCCATACTGACCATCCTAGGCCGCAACCGGTTGCTGGAGCAAGGGGGAATCAACCCGCGAGTCGCGGGTCGAAGCGCCAACTCCGGCGGCCCGGAGCCGGGGGAACTTAGGGAAGGGGCTAATAGCCGAGGAGTCGACGCCGCAGGCCGAGGACTGTTTCGCGGGCAACCTGCGGCTGGCCGGCCGGTGCCGCCGGCAGAGGAAGCCGGTGGCTGCTGGCGAAGGGCGTCTCCGCCAACTTCAGGTTGTAGGCGAGGACCATCAAGGTGGCGAGGTTGACCGTGTCGGCGACGTTGTAGGCGAGGAGGGTGGCGCGCGCCGCCTCGTTGCCGGTGCGACGGAATTCGTGCCAGAGCAGCACGGCGAAGTAACCATCGATCCCGGCCAACTCCTCCCGCCCGATGCCAAGCTGGCGTTCACACCCCTTGAGGCCGCCCCGGTAGCCGAGGCCATGCAGCAGGTAGCGCAGATCGATATGGGCCTGGGTCATCCGCAGACCGAAGGCGCGCTCGATGAAGGGCAAATCAAAGGACTTGCCGTTATAGGTCACCAGGAGCCGGTAGGGGGCCAAGGCGGCCGGAAAATCGGCAAGATTCTCACCCTGGACAAAGGTTTGCACCTGCCGGCCGTCGTAGAGGGCGATGGTGGTGATGGCGTCGGCCCCGGGAGTGAGGCCGGTGGTTTCGATGTCGAGAAAAGCGGCGGCATGGCAATACTCCGGATAGAGCCGCCAGTGTTCGCGGGACGGGAGCCTCTCGCTGAAATAACCGGGCTCGCCCTCAGCCAACTGCCGCTGCGACTCCGTCAGGCGCGCGGCAAGGTTCCGGGCCCAGCTCCAGCTTAGCCCGCCGGCACCGGCCAGCAGCGCCTCCCAGTTGTGTGCCCCGGCAGCCCAGAGCATGCGTTCGCGGCGGGCGCTGATCCCCGGCAGGTGGCAGAAGGTGTTTTTCAGCATGGCCAAGGGTACACTGCCCGCCTTTTTCGGGCAATCCCCCCGCTGGATTTTGCGGGGGCAAGGTCTTTGCTGAGGGCTGGATTTACCACGGTTTTTGGTGTATGCTCCTTTCCCCAAGAGTTGCAAACCATGGCCCTTGGCGGGGAATGATTCCCTTCCGGGGGCTCGAACAAGGCACGTCTCCCTATTGAAAGGACAACAAGAATGAAGAGAATTCTCGTGGTTGGACTTGCTGCCAGCCTGGCTTTTGCCAGCCTCGCCTTCAGCGCCGACAACATGGCTAAAGCCAAAAAAGTCTACGACGCCAAATGCGCCGTCTGTCATGCCAGCGGCGTCGCCGGAGCACCCAAGCTCGGCGACAAGGACACCTGGAAACCGCGCATCGCCAAAGGAATGGACAAGCTTTACCTGACGGCTCAAAAAGGCGTCGGTGCCATGCCCCCGATGGGCGGCTGCAAGACCTGCACGGGCGGCGCCGTCAATGCGGCCGTCGATTACATGGTCGAAAATTCCAAGTAAGAAAATGCCGCCTCCGGGGCCGCCCCGGAAGCAGCCCGGCTGAATGAACAGCGGGCAGGATGGTGTTTCAGGCCTCCTGCCCGCTGTTTTTTTGGCGGGGGCAAGTAGCGGCAAAGGCAAGGGCAGCTTCGCTCAAACGGGTCAGGGCCGGGGTGATGACGAGGGGGGGGAATTGTGCTGCGGCAGGAATTAACGGTCGCCGTCCGGCGCTGCGGATGGATCATCGGCGGGGTGGTGATGGCGGCCCTTGTCGCTGAACATGCCGCCGGTGACCGCGAAGCCCATGGCTCGCTGCATCGAAATGTGCACCGGCTTGACCGCCGAGCGGGGGACCATGACGGTGTAGCCGCCGATCTGGTAGGAGAGAGGAAGGTAGACCGCCACCTCGCCGGGGTAGCCGATCCCTTCCGGCAAGTCATGGAAGTCGTTGCGGGTGACGAAGCCGAGCATCCGCATCGGCACCCCGCCGAACTCCAATTCGACGGTCACCACCTGGTTGAACTCCCGATCCCTCTGGTGGGAGAAGAAGCCGACGAAGTCCTTGAGCGAACCGTAAAGGGTCTTGATCAGGGGGATGTGGTTCATCATCAGCGATTCGCTGAGTTCGAAGAGGCGCTTCACCAGGAAGGCATTGAGGGCCAGGCCGAAGAGGAAGACGGTGATGACCCCGGCGAGAAGGCCCATCCCCGGCAGATACCAGCCCGCGGGAAGGCCGACCTGGAGGATGCCGCCAAGGAGTTTCTCGGCGGTGGTGGCCAACCAGAAGAGGACATAAAAGGTCAGGGCCGCCGGCAGAATGGCCGCGAGTCCCCGGAACATGATGGCCCCGAGACGCTTCATAAATCGATCCTTTCACCGCAGAGGCGCTGCCAACCGGCACCTCGGCTGCGAAGACCGGTCAACCTTCGAGCATGAACTTGCGTTCAAGGTCCATGGAACGTGAGATTCGCTTGGCTTCGTCGAGGGCGATGATGTTGCGTTTGCAAAGATCGACCAGATGCTGGTCGAGGGTCTGCATCCCGTACTGATCGCGCCCCCGCTCGATATTCTTCTCGATTTCCGCCAGCCGCCCCTCCCGGATGCAGGCCTGGATGGAGGCCGTGGAACGCATCACCTCGACCACCGGCAGGATATTTTCGCCGGATTTGTCCTTGACCAGGCGCAGGGAGATGGTGGCCACCAGGCAGTCGCCGAGCCGCTGGCGGATAATCTCCTGGCTATCCGGAGGGAAGTTTCCGATCAGTCGGTTGATGGAGGCCACAGCGTTGGGGGAATGAAGGGTGGAGAAGACCAGATGGCCGGTCTCGGCGGCCTTGAGGCAGGCGTCGATAGTTTCGGTGTCGCGCATCTCGCCGACCATGATCACGTCCGGGTCCATGCGCAGGGCGGCCTTGAGTGCCGGGCCAAAGCCCTGGGTGTCGATGCCGACCTCCCGCTGGATGATGCAGCTCTTGTTGGAGGTGAAGAGAAACTCGATCGGGTCCTCGATGGTGATGATGTTGAAGGTGAAGTTTTCGTTGAGAAAGCGCAGCATCGAGGCGAGGGTCGTCGATTTGCCGTTGCCGGTCGGTCCGGTGACGAGGATCAGACCCGAGGGGGCGCAAGCGATCTTTCCCAGCACCGGCGGCAGATTCAATTCCTGGAAAGAGCCGACGCGGGGCGGAATGACGCGCATGACGACGCCGACATGGCCGCGCTGGCGGAAGAGGCTGACGCGGAAACGGCCGCCGTTGGCCAGGGAGTAGGACGCGTCCTGCTCGCGCAGGTCATCGGAAAGCTGACGCTTGTTGGCGGCAAGGATGGTCGTGGCGATAAATTCCGTGTCTTCGGGGGTCAGATTCGGCAGTTTGGCCCGGATCAACTGGCCCCGTCCGCGGAAAAACGGCGGGTTGTCCACTTCGAAATGGACATCGGAAACCCGCTTTTCGAAGGCAATTTCAAGAATCTGGTTCAGCTTGTTGGCATCCATCATCACGCCTCGCACTGGTTGGGCCGGACTAGCGGATCAATCGTTCTAGGCCAGGCCTTTTTGAAGTTTTTTCCGATAGAGGGCATTTTCCAGGACCATCCCCCCCTGAATGGCCAGGACCTCGAGGAGATCGGTGTCCACCCGGGGGGGCGGGTCCGGTCCGAAATCGGCATAGATCAGGAACCTGGCCTTGCCGAAACTGGCGACCGGGAGGAGCAGGTGAGTCGCCTCCAGCGGCGGGCCGAGGACCGTCAGCAACTGCTCCCCGAGGAGGGGATCGGCGACCGGACCGAAGGCCAGCCGGCAACCGTCGATCACTTCCGTCAACCGGGACGATCCAGCCAGCGGAATTCGAACCCCCGGCGCCGGGGTTTCGCCGCGGCCCTCGTCTTCGCTCCCCCCGAAGCCGAAGCCGCGGTCCGCCAGAAGCTCCTCGTTGCCGACCACCAAGATCAACGCCCGGGGGAAGATTCCGGCGACGAATTTCAGGACCCCGAAGGCCACATCGCGCGGTTCCGCCAGGTCTTTAAGGGCGGCGCAACAGTCCCGTAACCGGCCGAGCTGATCCCCTCCCCGCTCCCCGGCCCAGCCCTGGAAAAAAGCCCGCAGGGCCTGTAGAAAGACAATGAAATCGGCCGCAAAGCCGGCCTTCCCCACCTCTCGAAGCGGCCGCGGCAGGACCGTGCGCACCCCCTCGCGAAAGGCGTTCAGGGCAAAGGCATCATCCTGAGGGGCAACCAGTTGACCAATGACAGCGTGGGGGAACTGCTGCTGGATGCGCCGTCGCAGATCGACCAGAGACTCCTGGGGAAATTCGCCGGCGCTTGTCCCGGGGCGATCGAACAGGACCAGCGGAGCAAACCCCTTGACCAGCGACTGACCGATGATCATGTCGAGGTCTGATCCCTCATCGGTCGCGAAGGCCAGCAGGCCGTCGTGTTTGCCGATGGTGGTCAGCGCATGGGTCAGGAGGGGATCGCAGCTGTAGAGGATCAGGGCCAGGCTGCCCGCCCCCGGCCCGCGGCCGGCCGGGGGTTTTCCGGCCAGCGGGAGCAAAAAGTCCAGCAATTCATCGCGCTCTTCGATCGCTAGCCCGGGGGCCGCCTCGGACAGCCTCCGGCGTTCAACCGTTTCCGGGTCCGGCTCGGGATCGGCCAGGCCGATGAAGACGTCCGGGATATGGCGCACCAACTGGTCGAGGCCTGAAAGACCGAGGATGTCCGCCGAAATCTCCGGACCGCTTTCGGCGCGAACCGAAGCGACCGAAGCGGCGGGAGCGGCAAGTTCCTCCTCTTCGGCGAACTCCGCTTCCAGCACCCCGTCCCGCTTCTTTTCGTCGTAGAGGCGCAGCGCCTCCATCAGGACATTCTGGCTGTTGAGGTTGACCTCCCGCTTCATCTTCTCCGGGATGTAGCGGTATTCGTCGGAAACATTGACGACATCAACATCGAAGGTGAAGCTTCCCTCTTTCCAGATCAGGACCTCCAGGACCGTCTTCTCGATCAGGATCTCCAGCCCCTTGAAGGCCTCCTCCTTGTTGACCAGTCCTTTGTCCAGCAGCATGGTGATGAGAGGTTTGCGGGCGACGCCGGCAGCCTGCTGCTCGGCCAGAGCCTGTTCCAGGACCTCCGGGGTGATGGCGCTGGTTTCGACCAGGATTTTACCGACGCGCACGGTGTTGTGGGCGTTGTTGGCGCTGACGATGTACCCGTCGCGGAAGACCAGCTGGTTGTCACCCTTGCGGTTGTGGACGGTCAGGGTCCCCGACTTGCGGGCCGCATGCAGGAGTTGAATGATGTCAACAATGGGTAGGTGTTCAAGATCGCCGGTAAACGACATTGCTTTACGACCTCTCTCGGGACGGACTCGCCAACGCTCCGCCAGACCCTGCCGTCCGGACCAAAGCGCCTTTAATAATCTCAGGGTCCGCGACGATTGGCAATAGTTTGTCGCAACTTTCGGGAGAAGAATTTTTGACCGGCCGACTTTCCCCCTGCTGACCGAAGGGAATTGGACCGGGAAGGCCTGGCAGGGCCTCTCGGTTCCCGACCGGAACCAGCCCCGGAAGCTGCAGCTGCCGGCCGATTTTGCAGAATCCGGCAGCCGGGGAGTTGACTGGTGAGCTCGGAACGATACGATTTAACAAAACCCATCAGGTGGATGATCATGAGTTAAAACGACTGCACCAACCCCGAGGAACATTGTGACATGCACGCCTGCCAGCTGAAGTATAAAGAGATGAATCCGGAAATTGCCAAAATATTCGAGAACCCCCGCTTTGCCTGCACCAACTGCGGGACCAAGGTCCATGACCAAGCAAACGTTTGCCGGCCGAAAGCCCTGTAGCACGACCTTCGGCAGGTCGGATCGCAGCCAACCGCCGCAGCGGACCCCTCTCCGGGGCCGCTGCGGCGGTTTTTTCGGTCCGATCCCGGCCCGGAAGGGGACGTCAGGCGCGCAGGGAACCGAGGAAGATTGCTCCGAGAATCAGCGCAATGCCGAAAACTTCATGGAGGGCGGTCGGGCGCTGGAAGACCAGCACTTCCCAGACGCAGGAGAGGGCCGGCTGCAGCAGCAGCACCAGGCTGGCGAGGGTCGCCGGGGTGTCACGCATGGCCGAGGAGATCAGTGACCAGCCGAGGGTGGTGCTGATCACGCCGGCCCCGATCAGGGCGAGGAGTGAGCCGCCGTCGGGGATGCGGAAGGAACTCCCGCCGAGCAGGCAGGCCATGGCCATAAAGCCCATGCAGACCAGGGAGATGACGAGCATGGCCGAGACGCCATTGACGGCGGCATGGCTCATGGCCCGTTTGATGAGGAGGATATAGGACGAGTAGAAAACCGCGGTGCCGAGTCCGAGGAGGACGCCGAGGCGGTAGCCCGGCGCCACTCCCGCGGGGTTCAAGCCGGTGATCAGCAGCAGGCCGGCCAGAGCGAGGACCACCGCGACCAGAAACATCCGGTTGAGTTTCTGACCGAGGATGAGCCAGGAAAAAAGGGCGGTAAAGAAGACCTGGAAATTCCCCAGGAGCGTCGACAACCCCGGACCGACCAAGTGGATGCTGCGGTGCCAGCACATGAAATCGATGCCGAGCAACACCCCGCATCCAGCCAGAACCAGCACTGATCGCTGCGGCAATCGCCAGGGGATCCGGCTCAGCCCCAGCCAAAGCAGAAGCCCCA
Source organism: Desulfuromonadales bacterium (assembly GCA_038317685.1). Classification (GTDB taxonomy): domain Bacteria; phylum Desulfobacterota; class Desulfuromonadia; order Desulfuromonadales; family DDH964; genus JBBQBQ01. Next base: position 12,255 of record JBBQBQ010000074.1, read on the forward strand.
AACCGGAAAACAGCATGCGGTAAAAACCGGCCGCGTCGGGAGCGACGGCAGCCAGCTTGATGAAAATCGGCGAAAAGCTGATGCAGACTGAACCGACCAGTAGCCGTAGCAGCGGGAAGCGGATCGCGGGGGGCGGCAGGTCGGTGGAGGGATTCGAGGTCATGGAAGATCATCCGCGCAAGGGGAGGCGGCCAATCTAGCACGAACGGACGGTGCGGACGTACAGCAATCCAGACGACGTTCGCATAATGCGCCCCGTCACCGCTCCCACGACAGAAGCGACCGGAGCTTTTTCTTCATCCCCGCCACCACGTAGGGACGTAGCCGTCCCTTCTCCTTGAGCATTTTCTGCAGCAGATCCCGCTTCTTGAGGGGGAGCTCCGGGCGCAGGGGCCGCGCCGCCAGGGTCAGGGCCTGCCGCGGGCAGGCGTCGATACAAGCCCCGCAGCCGAGACAAGAGGCGGCTTTCACCGTCGCCCGGCGCGGCGGTCCGTCAACAAGGCCGATGGCCAAGGTGTTGCAGGCTTTGACGCACAGCCCACAGCCATTGCAGTCGCCGGTGACTGCGGCGAGGTAGCCGCTATGGGCGACCCCCTCGGTATACCCGGCCTGAACCCCGGCGAGGAGTTCGCAGCAGCAGGAGCAGCAGTTGCAGATGAAGGAAGGCTTGTGGCGGACGTTGTCGGTGATATGGGTCAGATGGAGGGCGCGGGCCCGATCGAGGACGGCGCAGAGCTCGTCGCTGCTGCGCTCCTCGGCGAAGCCGCGCCGGACCATGAAGCGGGCAGCGCTGCCCAGGGAGATGCAGATCCCCGCCACCGGCGCCGATTTGGCGCAGCTTTGGCCGAGATGTTCCTTCTTATGGCGGCAGTAGCACATGCCGACCGCCCCATAGCCGGCGGCCCGGATGATGGCGCGGGCATCGTCGGGGCTGGTGACCTCCGAGGAGACCGGGACCGACTCGTCGTAGACCAGGGAGCGGGTCAGGGGGGTGGCGCTGCCGAAAAATTCCCGCGCCTGCCCCGCTTCGGGGTCGGCGAAGAGATAGTCGCTCATCAGCCGGGCGACCTCGGCCATCGGCAGGTCGGGGCGCTCCTTCATGAAGGTCAGTTCGAAGAAGCCGATCAGCCCGGGGAGGAGGAGGTAGTAGGTCGTCCCGCCGTAGGGGAGGTCCATGACCAGGCCCTTCTCGGCCATCCGGTCGAGGAGGGGGGTGAGTTCCCCGGCCTCCATCCCGGTCACGCGGCAGAGTTCGGGGAGGGTCGCTTCAGTGAGGGGGAAGCGGCTGGCGACGAAGGCTTCGCGCTCCTCGAAGAGATAGCCGAGGATGGCCCGCAGTTTCTCGTTGTCGACCAGTCCGACCGGATAGCGGTTGAGGCGGTCGATGAGGGGGACGATGCTGCTCTTGCTGCCGAGATGATGGCCCATGCTGGGTCCTTTTCGGATTTGAGGGGTGCGGGACGGCCTTGACATCGTGGCGGAAGGCGCCGTCAGGGCCGGTTGTTCGGTCAGAAGTCGATGCGGACCCAATCCTCCGGATAAAAGCTGCCGACGGCTTGACAGATCACAGCCAGTCCGTCAGCATCACCCCGACCCCGAAACGATTGTTGGCATGATTGTAATCGACCAGATTCTCGCCGTAGCCGTTGAAGAATTGAACATAGCCCTTCAACTTCCGGACCAGGGGGAAACTCCAGTCGACCTGCACCGCCCCCTTGTTCCCCGAGCTGCGCAGGTTATTGCGCCACATCAGGGAAAGAGTCTGGTCGCCCAGTTTTTTCAGGAGGAAGAGTTCGCCGTAGCCATAATATTTGTCCATCCCCGGATTGTCGTCATTGTTCCGATTTTCGGGGATGCGAAACCAGGGGGTGAGCGCCACATAGGTATTGCCGACGCTGAAGACCAGGTTGGCGACGATCCGGTTCCAGCTGCGGGAAAGGGGTTTGGAGCGGCCGTTCGACTGGTGGTTGATGCCGATCGTCACCGCCTGGCTGGTCACCGCTCCCAGGCGATAGCCGGTCCGGTAGGCGAAAAAGAGCTCCGGTTCGAAGTTGATCTCTCGGAAAGGGGACGAAGCCTCGCTGTTGTAGGCCTGCCAGTAGGCGACCTGGCTGTAGGCCGCGTAAAGGGCGCCGTTGTTGCCGAAAATATCGTCCCAAAGGAGGGTCTTGATGCTGAGCTGGAATTTGACCTCCAGGTTATCGAGGTTTTCGGCTTCGCCGGGCTGGCCGGCGTAGATGTCCCGGTGGGGGGAGGTATTGTAGGTGACGGGGAGGAGGTAGTTGGTCTTGTGGGGGAGGATGGAAAAACGCGACTCCTTGGCCCGTTCTTCCTGCTGTATCCGTTCCTTGAGGGCCGTATCGTCAGGACCCTCCGGCGGCGGCTCGACGGCGCCCGTCTCGG
>JBBQBQ010000075.1:0-14561 GCA_038317685.1 Desulfuromonadales bacterium
GGTCGGGGTGACCTGTTTTGCCTTGTTTTTCTTCGGCACCTATATCTTTGAACTCTTCGGTATCACCCTCGACGCCTTCCGCATCGGCGCTGGCGCAGTCCTGTTTATTTCGGCCATCGCCATGATCCAGGGGAAGGCCACCGTCGCTCCTGAGGATGCCAGGGAGGACGTCGCGGTGGTTCCCCTGGCGATCCCGATCACCGTCGGCCCCGGCACCATCGGCGCCCTTCTGGTCATGGGCGCCGGCCTCCAGACCGCCCCGGAAAAGATCGCCGCCAGTCTCGCCCTGTTCTGCGCCGTCATTTCCGTCGGCGGCCTGCTTTTCGCCGCCGGCCGCCTGGAGAGACTCCTTGGCCAGCAAGGGTTGACGATCCTGACCAAATTGACCGGACTCTTCGTGTCGGCCATCGCCGCCCAGATCTTCTTTACCGGCCTCAAAAACTTTCTCGCCTGACCCGAGCGGTTCTCCCCAGGTTCGCTGCCAAGGGCTTGGGGGCCTGGGGCTCCCGCTTTGCGAAGCCCCGGCCGGCAACTTTGGCTTGACAGCCCTTGCCGGTTCCCCGTATTATAAATTACATGTAAATTTGCATACAATACCTTGGTTTCCTGGAAGGGTCCGTACCTCAAGTGACCTTCAAGACCTTGCCACCGCTGTTTCTGCTGCTGATCGCCCTCATGGGCGGCTTTGGCGTGCTGCGTCCGGCGCCGGCGGCGGGGGAAGAGCTCCTGGTCTTTGCCGCCGCGTCCCTGAGCGAATCCTTTACCGACCTCGCCCGGGACTTCGAGGCCGGCCATCCCGGCGTCCATGTCGTCTGCAACTTTGCCGGCAGTCAGGTTCTCGCCACCCAGATCGGACGGGGCGCCGAGGCCGACCTCTTCGCCGCCGCCAACGCCGAGGTCATGGCTCCTCTACTCGGCAAGGATCAGGTCGAGAAGCCCGTCTTGTTCGCCGGAAACGAGCTGGTCCTGATCGTTCCCCGCTCCTTGGCCGCACTCCTGCCGGACTTCCGCAGCGTTGCCGGACCCGGGAAACTCCTCGTCATCGGCACCCCGCAAGCCCCGGTCGGCGCCTATACCCGGCAGTTCCTCGACAAACTCGCCAGTGATCCGGCCTACGGCGCCGATTTTGTCGCCGCAGTCCGCGGCAACGTGGTCAGCGAGGAGACCAACGTCAAGGCCATCGTTGCCAAGGTTTCCCTCGGCGAGGTCGACGGCGGGATCGTCTACCATACCGATCTGACGCCCCAGGTGCAGGGGAAGGTCATTCTTCGAGCCCTCCCGGCAGGCGATCTCCCCCGGATTTTCTACCCGATCGCCCTGGTACGGGGCTCGACCCATCGGGCCTCCGCCGTCCGCTTCCTGAACCATCTGCAGAGCCCCGCCGGCCGGGAGATCCTCGCCCGCCACGGCTTTTCCCGAGGGGAGGCCGGCCATGAACAGGCTCGCTAAGACCGTCGCCAGCGTCCTGCCGGCCCGACGCCAGGTCTTGACTCCGCCTCGCTCCAGCCGCATTTCCAACCAGCTCTTCCAATTGATCCTGCTCGGCGCCTCGCTGCTGCTCCTGCTGCTGATCCTCACCCCCATGGTGGCGCTGCTGCTGGAAGTCTCCCCGGCCCGGCTCCTGCTTTTAGGCCGCGACCCGGCGACCTGGTCGGCGCTGCGGGTGACAGCCGTCAGCTCGGTCCTCTCGACCACCCTGGTCCTCCTCCTCGGGCTGCCGGTCGCCTACGCTCTTTCGCGCCATCTGGGCCGGGGCCGTCAGCTACTGGAGACCGTCTTGGAGCTGCCGATGGTCCTGCCGCCGGTGGTTGCCGGTCTCGGTCTCCTCCTCGCCTTCGGCCGTCGCGGTCTGGTCGGGAGCTTCCTCCTCCCCTTCGGAATTCAACTCCCCTTCACCCTCGCCGCCGTGGTCCTGGCCCAGGTCTTCGTCCTGACCCCCTTCTTTGTCAAACGGGCGGCGCTCCTCTTCGGCGGGATCGACCGTCAGCTCGAAGTTGCGGCGATGCTCCTCGGCGCCGGCCCTTTTTACACCTTTTTCCGCCTCACCCTCCCCTTGTGCCGCCGGGGCCTTTTCGCCGAAACCATCATGACCCTGGCCCAGGGGGTCGGACTCTTCGGCGCCGTCATCCTGTTTGCCGGAAATCTTCCGGAGCGGACCCGGACTCTCTCCCTGGCGATCTACGGGGCTTTCGAGCAGGATCCCGAGCAGGCCTTCACCCTGGCGGCGCTGATGCTCGCCGGCTGCTGCGCACTCCTTTTGGCCGGACGGATGCTGCGGCGCAGTCCGGGAAACGGCGGCGGCCATGGGTGATCTTCAGCTGGAACTGAACCACCCGCTGCGGGATTTCGAACTCCAGACCACCCTGGTGGTCCCCCGCGGGCTGACCGTCCTCATCGGCCCCAACGGCTCGGGGAAGACCACCCTCCTCAAACTCATCACCGGCCAGATGACTCCGGCCGCCGGGCGTATCGCCCTCGGTGACCTCTCCCTCTGCGACACGAGCCGCAACCGCCACCTGCCGCTTCAGGACCGGCGCATCGGCATGGTCTTCCAGGATCTGGCGCTCTTCCCCCACCTCACGGTCAGGGACAATGTCGCCTTCGGCCTTCGGGCCCAAGGAGTCCCCTCCCGCCAGCGGGAGACACGGACGACAGCGATGCTGGAGCGCCTCGACCTGACCGACCTCGCCGCCGCCCCGGTGACCACCCTCTCCGGAGGGCAGCGCCAGCGGGTCGCCCTGGCCCGCGCTCTCGCGCCCCTGCCGCGGCTCCTCCTCCTCGACGAACCGACCAGCGCCCTCGATCAGGCCGGCCGCTGGGAACTGCGGCGCTGGCTCGCCGAGTTGGTCGCCGAGATGGAGATTCCCTCGATCCTGGTCACCCACGACGTCGCCGACGTCGCCTACTTCCGCAAACGGATCGCGGTCATGGAGGGGGGGCGGATCACCCAGGAGGGAAGCTACCATCAACTTCTCCACGCCCCCGCCACCCCCTTCGTCGCCAACTTCGCGGGGGTCAACTTTCTGGTCGGCGAAGTCCTTCAGGAACCGGCCGGAACGCGTTTTCGCGCCGCCGGCGGGCTCGACCTGTGGGCGCCCTTCGACAACATCGAGCCGGGGCCGGCCTGCCTGACCATCGCCCCCTGGGAAGTCGCCCTTTACCGTGAACTCCCCGGGGGCAGCCCGCGCAATGTCATGCCGGGTCGCCTGCAGGAGGTGATCCGCACCGCCGAGCGGGTGCGGGTGACGCTTTTGGGCAGCGAGAAACTGGTGGTGGAACTGTCACGGGAGGGCTTCGGCGAGTTGGGACATCCGGAGGTCGGAGCGCCTCTCTTCGCGGTCTTCAAGGCCCGCGAAACCCGAGTCATGAACATCCGCGGCAGGTCCGGGCAGTCGCCGCCGGCCGCGGTTCGAAAAGGAGGCTTGTCATGATCCTGACCGACGCCTACGGCCGCCGGGTCAATTATCTGCGGCTTTCAGTCACCGACCGCTGCAACCTGCGCTGCAGCTACTGCATGCCGGCCGGCGGGATCGCCAAACTCGGCCACCAGGAGGTCCTCAGCTACGAGGAACTGTTCCGCATCGCCGAGGCCGCCCTCAGCCTGGGGGTGGAGAAGATCCGCGTCACCGGGGGCGAGCCGCTGGTCCGCAAGGGGATCGTCGACTTTCTCGCTCGACTCGCTGCCCTTCCGGGGCTGAAGGTTCTGGCCTTGACCACCAACGGCCTGCGCTTGGGGGAGATGGCCGAGGAGCTGCGCGGCGCCGGGGTCACCCGCCTCAACATCAGCCTCGATTCGCTGCGTCCCGACACCTTCGCGTCCATCACCCGGCGCGACGGCTTCGCCCGGGTGATGGACGGCATCGACCGGGCGGTCCAGGCCGGGTTCCCCATCAAGCTCAACACCGTGGTGATGCGCGGCGTCAACGACCACGAGGTCGACGCGTTCGCCGCCCTGACCTTGCGGGAGCCCTTCGCGGTCCGCTTCATCGAATACATGCCGACTTTGGGGGACGCGGATTCGGGGCGGCTCGCCGTCTCCGGCGAAGAAATTTTAACCCGCATCGCTTCCCGCTATTCCCTTATCCCCCTCCCCCATGACAGAATGGGCGGGCCGGCCAAGAATTTCCGCATTGCCGGGGCGCCGGGGACGATCGGGGTGATCACCCCCATGTCCAGTCACTTCTGCGGCGATTGCAACCGCATCCGGGTCTCGTCCACCGGCCAGGCCCGCAACTGTCTCTTCGCCCGCCAGACCCTCGACCTGCGGCCGCTGCTGGCGAGCGGCAACCCCCTGGAATTGCGCCAGGCCCTGGCGGCCTGCATTGCCGGCAAGGGGGAGCACCATGAGATCAGTTGGCAGAAGCCCGGCAGCGACCCGATCACCATGGCGGCCATCGGCGGCTGAAAGCCGCCGCCGCCAGCAACCTGTTGCGGACCCCGACATGTCCCTGGCTGAAAAAATCCTCGCCGGCAACCTGCGCGCCACGGCCCGCCTGATTACCCTCATCGACGACGGCAATCCCTTGGCGGTGCCGGAGTTGAAACGTCTCTATCCCGCCACCGGCCGGGCCATCATCCTCGGCATCACCGGGCCTCCGGGGGCCGGCAAGTCGACGCTGACCGACCAGCTGATCGTCGACTTCCGGCGCCGCGGCCTGACGGTTGCGGTCGTCGCCATCGATCCCACCAGCCACCTCTCCGGCGGGGCGGTCCTCGGCGACCGGGTCCGCATGGGACGCCACGCTACCGATCCCGGGGTCTTTATCCGCTCCCTCGGCACCCGCGGCCACCTCGGCGGGCTGTCGCGCTCCACCCACGACGTCGTCAACGTTTTCGATGCCATGGGCAAGGAGATCATCATCATCGAAACCGTCGGCGTCGGCCAGGACGAGATCGAGATTACCCGGGCCGCTCACACCTCCCTGGTGGTCATGGTCCCGGGCCTGGGGGACGAAGTACAGGCGATCAAAGCCGGGGTCCTGGAGATCGCCGACCTCTTCGTCGTCAACAAGGCCGACCGGTCCGGAGCCGAAAAGACCGCCTCCGAACTGAAGACCCTGGTGGAGATGAATCATCCCGGACCCGGCGAATGGTGGCCGCCGGTGCTGATGACGATCGCCAATCAGAACCAGGGGATGGCCGAATTGGCCGAGCAGATCTTCGCCCACGTCGAATACCTCAAAAGCAGCGGCCGCTGGCAGCACTTCGAGGAAAACCGCACCCGCACCCATTTGGCCGGCCTGCTCCGGGACTTCTATCTGCGCCAGGTGGAGGAGCGTCTGAATCACGATCAGGCCTGCAGCGAACTGGTGGCGGGGGTCGCCGCGCGCCACATCGACCCCTACACCGCCCTGGAACAGCTGGTGGGTTCCGCGCCGGCCATCCCCCGAGGATCCCCATGACGGAGCAAAAGCGCTGCAGCGACGTCACCGGCGTCATCCTCGCCGGGGGCAAGAGCCGCCGCATGGGGCGGGACAAGGCGACCTTGACCCTCCACGGGCAGCGCCTCTTCGACCGCAGCTCCAAGATGCTGCAAAGCTTCTTCCCGCGCGTGGTGATTGCCGGAGACCGTCCCGACCTCGCCGCCGGCGGTCTCGAATATTTCCCCGATCTCTTTCCCGGCAGCGCCTTGGGCGGTCTCTACACCGGCCTGTATTACGCCCGGACCCCCTTCATCTTCGTCACCGCCTGCGACCTCCCCTTCCCCGACCCGGACCTGGTCCAAACGCTTCTCGACCAGCGCCTGGGCCAGGATGTGGTGGTGTTTCGCACCGCCGAAGGATTGGAACCGCTCTTTGCCCTCTACGGGCAAAAGTGCCTGGAGCCGATGCGGGACATGCTCAGCCGCGGCCAATACCGGGTCTTCGATTTTTTCGACCAGGTTCGCACCCTCTATCTCGAGCTGCCGCCGACCCTCCTCCACGGAAGCTCCCCTCCGGCCCTCTTCAACGTCAACACTCCCGAAGATTTCCAGGCGGCGACGCGACTCGGCAAGGACCCCCGATGATCGAACTTTGCGGTCCGTCCCTTGAGCCCTTCGGGTTTGCCGGGGGCCTGTCTTGGTGAATGCGCCTCGCCAGTCGATGGACCCCCAGGGGATCGCCACCATGGTCGCCCTCTGCATCATCCTGGGGCTCCATCAGGTCGCCATCAAGATGGCCGCCCCCGATGTCGCGCCGATCTTGCAGATCGCCCTGCGCTCCGGACTCAGCGCGATCCTGATCACCCTATTGCTCCTCTGGCGCCGGCAAGCCTTTCGTTTCGACGATGGGACCTTGCGCCCCGGACTTTTGGTCGGCACCATGTTCTCCATCGAATTCATCTTCGTGGCTGAAGGACTGCGTTTCACCACCGCCTCCCACATGTCGGTCTTCCTCTATACGGCCCCGGTCTTCACCGCCCTGACCTTGCACTTCCTGCTGCCGACGGAACGGCTCCGCCGCCATCAGTGGCTGGGGATCGCCCTGGCCTTCGGGGGGATCGTCGCTGCCTTTGGCGGCGGCCTGCTGCGCTCGGGGATCGACCAGCGGGTCTTGGGGGGGGATATCCTCGCCGTCCTCGGAGGGGCCGCCTGGGCGAGTACCACCATCCTCATCCGCTGCACCAAACTGGCGGATGCGCCGGCGACCAAGACCCTCCAGTACCAACTGGTCGTCGCCTTGGTTCTGCTCCTTGGTTATGCCGTCGTCTCCGGCCAGGTGAGCCGGTTTTCCATGACCCCGCTGGCGTGGGGAAGTATCCTCTTCCAGGGAATCGTGATCACCTTCGCCACCTATCTGGTCTGGTTTTCCATGCTGCGGCGCTACCATGCCTCGCAGCTCTCCACCTTCCTTTTCATGACCCCTCTTTTCGGCGTCTCCTTCGGGGTCCTGCTCCTCCATGAATCGATCGATATCTACTTTGGAATCGGGGCCATCCTGGTCCTGGCCGGATTGTCCCTGGTCAGCAAACCCAGGTTATCGAGCAGGATTGCCGATTGAAGTCCGCCGATAGATATTCCTCGAAAGATCTTCAGATTCATAGTGCTTGACAGGAACCAAAATACCGTTCTATCTTCCTGGTCATACCACTTTAAGGCCTTACCCTTTCGGGCCACTTTCCGGAGCCCCTTCGCGGTTGCCGGGGGTGCCGAATCCAACCTCGGGAGTTGAGCATGTTCAAATGGATCGGCAGCAGCATCTCCCTGAAGATTGTCTTCGCGCTCTTCATCGTTCTGACCCTGATCATGTCGGCGGCCACCGTGGTCCTGACGGGGCGCCAGGCCGACACCTTGCGCGAGAACCTGCTCAACAAGGCCAAAACCCTGGCTCTGACCGGGGCCAAGGGGTTGGAAGGGACGCTCGATGAAGCGATCGACAGCCGGCGGCTGACCGAGGCCCAGCTCTTCGACGTGAACTACCGCCCCATCCCCGACACCGACCCGCCCAAATTTCATACCGCCTACGACGCCTACCTCGACCAGCGGATTGCCAAAGGGCAAGACGCCTTCCTCGGGGACAGCATGGTCACCTATGCGGTGCTGGTCGACCGCAACGGCTATCTCCCCACTTACAACGCCCGTTACGCCCAGCCGCTGACCGGCGACCGGGACCAGGACCGGGTCGGCAACCGCACCAAGCGCCTTTTCAACAATCCCGTCGAGCTGGCCGCCGCCCGCAATACCGAGGGGGTGCTGGTTCAAACCTACCGGCAGGAGAGCGGCGAGACGATGTGGGACATCGCGGCGCCGGTTTTCGTCAAGGGGAAACATTGGGGGGCCTTCCGCCTCGGAGTCTCCATCGCCCAGACGGAAGCGGCCATCGTCGATCTGCGCAACGGCGTGGCTGCTGCCATGCTGCTGATGCTGGTGATCGCCGCCCTCACCGTCTACTTGGTGGTGGCGCGCCTGACCCGGCCGCTGAAGGAGTTGACGCGAGTTGCGGAACGGGTCGCCGAGGAGCAGTCCGAGGAGACCATCCAGGTCCACTCCCACGACGAAATCGGCAAACTGGCGACGACCTTCAACAAGATGACCCAGGTCATCGTCAAGAACCTGAAAGGGGAGAACGAACGGAGCGGCCGCCTCATCGTCGGCGTCAAGGAAGCCATCCAGCAGCTTTCCAGCAGCGCCAATGAGATCATGGCCATCTCCACCCAGCAGTCGGCGGGGGCGACCGAACAGTCCGCCGCGGTCCAGGAAGCGACGACGACCTCGGAGGAGATCGCGGTGACCGCCCGCCAGGTGGCGGAAAATGCGCTGCGCGTGGAAACCCAGGCGGAACATGCCAGCCACGCCTGCGGCGGTGGCATGGAGGCGGTTCAGGACGCCGTCAAGGGGATGGGGTCCCTCAAGAATCAGGTGCAGTCGATCGCCGAGGCGATGCTTCATTTGGGAGAGAATGCCCAGAAGGTTGGAGGAATCGTCGATATCATCGACGAGATCAGCGACCAGACCAACCTGCTGGCGCTCAACGCCGCCATCGAGGCGGCCGGGGCCGGAGAAGCCGGCAAACGCTTTTCCATCGTGGCGTCCGAGGTCAAGCGTCTGGCCGAGCGGACCGTCACCGCCACCGGGCAGATCAAGAGGTTAATAGAAGAGATTCAAAAAGCCAGCAACTCCACGACCATGCTCACCGAGGAGGGAAACAAAGGGGTCGATTCCGCCAACGCCCTGGTAACGAAGGTCGCGACCTCCCTTTCCACCATCATCTCCATGGTGTCGGAGACGACCGAGGCGGCCCGGGAGATCAAGCTCTCCACCCAGCAGCAAATGACGGCGAGCGAACAGATGGCCGAGACCGTCGCAGAGGTGCGGGATGTGGCCGAGCAGGTGGCGGCCAGCGCCGAGGAGACCGCCCAGGCGATCACGGAACTGACCACCCTGGCGGAAAATCTGCGGGATCATCTCGAAAACGGGCTGCAGGAGAAGGGGAAGCTGAAAGCGGTGGAAGGGGCTCAGATGATGGAGCGAATCCTCGCCGAGACGATCCGCGGCGGCCGCTTTACCTCGGCCGACCTCTTCGACGAAAGTTATCAGCCGATTCCGGGAACCGATCCTCCCAAGTTCCACACCAAATACGATATCTACCTCGACGGGCGCATCGCCAAGATGCAGGACGCCTTCCTGGAGGATGACCAGGTGGTCTACGCCGTCCTGGTCGACCGCAACGGCTACCTGCCGACCCACAACACCCGCTACTGCCAGCCGCTGACCGGCGACCGGGAGAAGGATCTGGCCGGCAACCGCACCAAGCGCTTCTTCAACGGCCCGGTCGAACTGGCCGCCTCGCGCAACACCAACGGAGTCCTGGTTCAGGAATATCATCGGGACACCGGAGAGAAGATGTGGGACATCTCCTGCCCGGTCTACCTCGATGGAAAACACTGGGGGGTCTTCCGCCTGGGCTACTGCATGTAACCCTCCTCATCCCTCATTTTGGCCCTCCGCGGAGTTCTTTAAGGACATCACTATGGTCGGTTCGAGAACAAAGAACGGCGCGTCCCGCTGGAGGGGGCGCGCCGTTCTTCCGGTGGGCTTGGGGCAATTTCAGCTCGTTTGGTAGGATTTTGGCATCATCTGGCCGGTCGGCATCATGTCATCCTCAGGTGGTCCGCCATGCTTTTTTCGGTAAATTTTTCGTTCGCATTCTTCAAGCTTCGCACCCTTGCAATAGGATTTGATAAACCCGCGACAGGCAAGATCCAGACTGTCCTGGTATTTTTTAAAGAATCCGCAGGTTTGAAGCAGTTCGCATTCCATCGGGCAACTCCCTTCGTAAGATGTTAATTAACCCTAAGGATATTTTTTTAATCAACTGTCTGTCAAGGATTTTCTTGGCGGCTTCAATGGCCAGGGGGGACATTTGGGTCTAACATCGGAATGAGCAGATGGCGGGGCGCCGGAGGAAGATCGTGCGGTTGCGGAGCAGCCCCGAAGGCATAGAATCAATAAAAGCCTTGATTGTTTCTCGTTTAATCATTTGAATAGAGCAGTGGTCCAGGAATTTGCTGCCGGGGTGCATTTGCATTGAGGTGAAGGTCAGGGAGGCTTCCAATGTGGCAGAATCCGTCCGAAATCAATTTGGAACTGACACAGTTTATTCCGGTCCAGGGATTAGCGACGCTGCTCAAGGTGAGCAATGCCCTTGCCTCCACGCTTGAGCTCTCGGATGTCCTGCAAATCGCCATTACCAGCATCACTAATCTGCTCGACATCGAGACCGGCGCCATCTATATCCTCGATGACGACGGTCTCTATTTGGGTGCAACGACACCACCCCTCCCCCCGCTCTTTTCAGATCTCCACCGTTTGGCCGATCTCCGGGATCATCCGCGTATACAAGAGACCATGCTGACCAAGGCTCCGGTGTTTCTCCCTGACGCAAGAACGGCCACTCTCACTCCGGCAGAAAAGAGCGTCGTCGACTCACGTCATCTTGTCTCGATTCTTTATTTTCCCTTACTGCTGAAGGAGAAGGCGATGGGGGCATTCATTGTCGGGACGACGGAAGATATCCGTCAATTTTCCGACAATGAAATGGACATGTGCAAAATTCTCTCGTCCCAGTCATCCCTGGCGATTGCCAATGCCCGGTTGTACCAGGAAAGTCAGCAAACCATGGCCGAACTGACCAGGGCCTACGATGCAACTCTCGAAGGCTGGTCTCGGGTGCTCGATATGCGCGACCGGATAACGGACCAGCACACCCATCGGGTGGTCGAATTAACGGATGCCCTGGCCAGACGAATGGGCTTTCCCGAATCGGAACTGGAGCATATCCGCCGGGGGGCCTTGCTTCACGATATCGGAAAGATGGGGATTCCCGATGCCATCCTGCAGAAACCTGAAACGCTGACGGCGGCCGAAACGGTGATCATGGAGACCCATCCGGTGCTGGCTCGACAACTCCTCAGCCAAATCGACTACCTGGTCCCCGCGCTGGATATCCCCTATTGCCATCATGAAAAGTGGGACGGGACGGGCTATCCCCGCGGGTTGAAGGGGAAGGAAATCCCGCTGGCAGCCCGGATCTTTGTCATCGTTGACGTGTATGACGCGCTCATCTCGGACCGGCCATACCGCAAGGCCTGGGAGCAGAAGAAGGTTCTGGATTACATTCGGGAAGAGTCCGGCAAACACTTCTCTCCGGAGGTTGTCGACGCATTTTTCGATCTGCTGGGAGCCAGTGAAGAAGATGGTCATCTTCCGGCGTCTTCCGGGAGTGCGGGGCTGTCTACCGGGAACCCTTCAATTCCTTAGCTACCGATAAATCACCCGACATGACCCAAGCCTCTCAATACACCTATCGCCCCATCGGCATCCTGCGCTCCCCTATGCCCGCCGCATCGATGCACCCCATCAAAGCACGGTGGTGGCAGGGACGGAATCCGGGGAATTCGCCGTTGCCACTTTGGAACTTCAGGATTGGCTGGACGAGAAGGTCCTTCAGGACCTGAGCGGCTTCGACCGGCTTTGGCTGATCTTCGCCTTTCATCTGAGTGACGGCTGGAAAAGCGCCGTCAAGCCGCCTCGGGGTGGACCAAAGCGGGGCGTATTGGCCACCCGCTCCCCTCATCGGCCCAATTCCATCGGCCTGTCCGCCGTGGAATTGGTGAAGGTTGAAGGCAGGACGCTGCACCTTCGTGGCGTGGACCTCCTGGACGGCACTCCGGTTCTCGATATCAAACCCTACGTCCCCTACGCGGACGCCTTCCCGGACTCCAAGGCCGGCTGGATCGACGAAATGGATGCGACGCTGGGGCGTAATTCTGCCCCGGGGCCCCGCAAGCCAAGAAACGGGGTGCCGGCGAGCGATTCCGAACCATGAATTCCCGGAAATCCTCCCCGTTCCTCTAATCCCCGATCCGCACCGCGAAATCGACCCCTTCCCAGGCCCCTGTTTCCGGCCAGTAAATCGTAAAATTCACCCGGCTTCCACCCGGGAGCGAAGCCGCCGCCAGATCGGCGATATGGATCGCCAGTCCGGAATCGCGGGTCTTTTCGTCGCGTATGGTCTTCCAGCCATCGTCGGACCAATGAATGACCGCTTGAGCCAGGGTTTCGATGCGCAGGTTCTTCCCGGCCGTCAGAGAACGGATTTTGTGGTTGAATCGCCAGACCAGGTACGGCGATTCAACCTTGTCGACCAGATAACGCTGCACGGTCTGCGGCGGCAGATCGAAGACCTGCCCGTCGTGGAGGGAGCGCAGGAGCTTGAGATATTCGGCGTGGGCCCAGACCAGGGGCATGGCCGAACCGGAGGGACGGCCGAAGAAGAGTTCCTTTTCCGGCAGATCGGGCGCATCCCAGATCTGCTCGGGGAGTAAGCCTTCTGCGCCGGCAAAAGCTTCCACCGCAGCCTGCAGTCGCTTCGCCTCCTTGAGCCGCCCCGCGGCCAGCTCGAAGTGGGCCCGCTCCCCGGTCAACAGCGGCCAGGCCCGGCCGATGCCGGTGCCGTCGAAGGGTTTTCCGTCGGCATGTTCGCCGTAGCCGTCGCCGTTGTAACGGTGCCAGATGGGACCCTGCGGCGTCTCCAGCTTGAGCTTCGCATCGACGACCTTCAAGGTCTCGACGATGCGCGAATCGTCGGCGGCGCGCAAGCCGAAGCGGACCAGGGCCAGGGCGTCGGGGCTGACCAGGTGGCAGGCGGGACTTTCGGCCTGCTCGGGAGCGACGTTCTTGACGGGGATACCCTTCTGGAAACGGGAGACCCCATCCTCCCAATTGACCGGCGCGATCCGCACGTAATAACCCGCAACCTCGAACTCCCGGCACCAGTCGGTTTCGGTCACGTACATCCAGCGATCGATGGAGCCGTTCCAGACATCGGCGGTTTCGCGCAGGTAGGCGGCGATGGTCGGTTCCCGGTGCAGGTCGGCCAGATCCGCCGCCGCCAGCAGGGCGGCGATTTCAGCGGCGACGGTGAAGGGTGAATAGCCGGGATCCTCTTCCCAGCGGTCCTGGGGGCTGACCGGACCGCAGCGGACCAGATAACCGGCCGCGGTCCGCACCATCGGCCAGAAGCGGGCCACTTCGGGGGGGGAGAGGACGCCTTCGCGGCGGGCCAGATCGACCAGGAGGATCGGCAGGGCGGTCTCGTCCATCTGGATGCCGTTCCAGTAAGGGGACCCATCGAGCCACATGTTCTGGGCCCAGTGCCCATCCTCCTCCTGAGTCGCCTGCAGGTAGCCGAGCACCCGCCGGGCCTCCTCTTTCGCTCCCGTCGCCAGCAGCCCCCCCGCCGCTTCGACCAGATCCCGCGGCCAAGCCAGGTGGTACCCCCCGAGATCGTTGTCCCCCTTGCTGAACCCCCAGGGAATCGACAGGCTGGCGATGATCCCCCCCGGGAAGCTGGAGGCTTCGTGGGCCCGAACCACGGCGGTGCCGACCCGGTATAAGTTCTGGCGGGCGGAGCTCGACTCCTGATCGAGGGGCAACAGCCCCTTTTGCCAACCCTCCCACTCGTTCACATAGAGCCGTTGCGCGGCGTCGAACCCGTCCTGCAGGGCTGCGCGGGCACGATTTGCTGCCTCGTCGCCGTTGCGTCCGAAGCCCAGAGCCAGCAGGAATTCTCCGTTTCCTGCGACAAGATCGATCTCGCCGGTCAGGCCGACGTTGCCGTTTTCCGCTCGAGTGTAGTCCCAGGTCAACTGGTGGTGCGCCGCCAGGTCCTGCCAGCCGTCCGAAACCCCGACGAAACCAACCGAACGCCGGTGCCAGGGGACCGAAAGAGCGAGGGCTAGGGCGTGGCCCTCGCGTTCGGCGAAGAGCATCGGCACCCCCTTGTAGTCGTCGACCCAACCGCTATTGCCGGCGCCGTGATTGTCGAGGTGGGGGGCGAGGACCACATAGAGCCGATAATCCCCGAGCTTCCCGGTCTGGGGGATGAAGCGGGTCTGCTGCAGGACCGCGTCCCGGCGCGGATCGGCCAGAATCTCCTTCTCGATCCGGTAGCGCCCCTGCCGGCAGCTGTTGACGACCCGAAAGGCCGGCACCCCTTCGGCCAGCCAGTGGACCTCGGTCACGGTATCGCGTTTTTCCTCGGAGAGGAAGTCCGCGCCGGCGGCGACGATCAGCCCCAGGTCGCGAACGCAGGCCTGGTCGATGCGCGGATAATAGATCTCGTTGAAGATCCCGTGGCTCAAGGTGAACCAGACCCGGCTCTGACTGCCGAGGGAAGTCCCCACCCCGGACTTGGCGCTCGAAGTCCAGCGCGCCGGAATTCCCGGCCACCCCGCTGCGAAACGCTCCGGTCTATCCATGACAACTCCTTTCACGGGTCGCACAGAGGGCAGCGCTGAAATCCGGGGAAGACCTCAGAGCGCCGGGAAAGTATATCATTCCAACGTCAAGCGGCTTTTGAGTCCCCCCCGCCGTCACTCCCTGCCCCCGGCAGGGGGGCCCGGCAAAGCTTCCGATGACTGCGATACGCCCGGTTCTGAATCGGGTAGGAGGCGGGATTACTCCCGCCGTCCTCCCACACCACCGTGCGTACGGTTCCGTACACGGCGGTTCATGAAGTGTGTTGAAGTCGGTGGTACTGGTTCATGAGTGACACCAGCCCCAGTTTATCGAAGTAGGT
>JBBQBQ010000076.1:0-14498 GCA_038317685.1 Desulfuromonadales bacterium
TGGGACAAGGTCATGAACCTCGACCGCTTCGACCTCCCCTGAGCCCGGCTGAAACGCCTTCGGCTGGACATCCAAAGGGCGGCCCATTCGGCCGCCCTTTGGATTCAAGTCGCTGTGAACTCGATTGATCAATCCTGAAACCAGTTTACGGCAGATCCGTCTCTCCCATCAGGAAACGGTCGACCTCGCGGGCGGCGGCGCGTCCTTCGTTGATCGCCCAGACGACCAGCGACTGGCCGCGGCGAGCGTCGCCGGCGGCGAAGAGTTTGGGGACGCTGGTGGCGAAGGAGCCGTAGTCGGCGGCGAGATTGGTGCGAGGATCGCGGGCCACCTCGACGCCGGCGGTGACCGCTCCTTCCGGCCCGAGAAAGCCCATGGCGAGCAGGACCAGGTCGGCGGGGATGACCCGCTCGCTGCCGTGAACCTGTCTCGGCAGCAGACGCCCCCCCTGCTCCTGCCATTCGATGTCGTGAATGCGCAGCTGGCGCACGTGGCCCGCGTCGTCGGCGATAAACTCCTCGGCGGTCACCAGGAACTGGCGGGGGTCGGCGCCGAAGACCGCCTTCGCCTCCTCCTGGCCGTAATCGCGCCGGAAGATTCGCGGCCATTGGGGCCAGGGGTTGTCGGCGGCCCGGCCTTGAGGCGGACGGGGCATGATCTCCAGCTGGACAACGCTTTTGCACCCCTGGCGCAGGGCGGTGCCGACACAGTCGGTGCCGGTGTCACCGCCGCCGATGACGACCACATCCTTGCCGGCGGCGTCGATCAGCAGCTCGCTGCCGTCGAGGAGGCGGCGGGTATTGTGGGTCAGGTACTCCATGGCGTAGTGGATGCCGGCGGCGGCGCGGCCGGGGATCGGCAGATCGCGGGGCGCGGTGGCCCCGCAGGCCAGGACCACGGCGTCGAAACCGGCCAGCAACTCCTCCAGGGGCAGCTGCCGCCCGACCTCGACCCCGGTGAGAAAGCGCACCCCCTCAGCGGCCAGAAGGTCGACCCGCTGCTGCACCAGCCCCTTGTCGAGCTTCATGTTGGGGATGCCGTACATCAGCAGCCCGCCGATCCGGTCGGCCCGCTCGTAGACGGTGACCTGATGCCAGGCCTTGTTGAGCTGGGCCGCGCAGGCGAGCCCCGCCGGCCCGGAGCCGACGACCGCGACAGTCTTGCCGCTCCGCCCCGCCGGCGGCTGCGGGACGATCCACCCTTCGGCGAAGCCCCGGTCGGCGATCTCCTGCTCGATCGCCTTGATCGTCACCGGCGGTTCAATGAGGCCGAGGACGCAGGCCCCTTCGCAGGGGGCGGGACAGACCCGCCCGGTCACCTCCGGGAAGTTGTTGGTCATCTGCAGCCGCGCCAGCGCCTGGCGCCAGAGGCCGCGATAGATCAGGTCGTTCCACTCCGGAATCAGGTTGTAGACCGGGCACCCCGAGGCCGCCCCGGCGAGGGTCAGGCCGGTATGGCAGAAGGGAGTGCCGCATTCCATGCAGCGCGCCCCCTGCTCCCGGCACTGCTCCTCGGGGTGATGGAGGTGAAATTCGTTCCAGTCCCGGAGCCGCTCCGCCACCGGCCGATCGGCCGGCAGCTCCCGGTAATATTCAAGAAACCCGGTTGGTTTACCCATATCTCAAGACTCCGTAATTTGCGTGGTTCGCATAGGTCCCATGGGTCCTATAGGACGTATAAAAAACGCTAGTTCCCACCGACCCTCGCCAAGTCGGAGGCGTTCTCCTCGAAGGCGACGCGCCGGGCCTCGTCCCCGGAGAGGCCGGCCATGGTGGCGCGCTGGATCGCCTCCTGCATCCGCCGGTAGTCGCGCGGGTAGACCTTGACGAAGCGGCCGCGGGTCCGGTGCCAGTCGGCGAGAATCGCGTCGGCGCGGTTGGAGCCGGTGAGTTCGTGGTGGCGTTCGATAAGGCGCTGCACCAGCGTTGCTTCCTCGGCCTCAGCGAGGGATTCGAGGTCGACCATCTCCTGGTTGCAGCGGGCCGGGAAGTCCCCCTTCTGGTCGTAGACGTAGGCGATCCCCCCCGACATGCCGGCGGCGAAGTTGCGGCCGGTGGGGCCGAGAATGACGACGGTGCCGCCGGTCATGTATTCGCAGCCGTGATCGCCGACCGCCTCGACGACGGCCGTCAATCCTGAGTTGCGGACCCCGAAGCGTTCCCCGGCCATGCCGCGGATGAAGGCTTCCCCGGCGGTGGCGCCATAGAAGGCGACGTTGCCGATGATGATGTTCTGCGCCGGGTCATAAGCGACGGCGCGCGGCGGGAAGATGATGATGCGGCCGCCGGAGAGCCCCTTGCCGCAGTAGTCGTTGGCGTCCCCTTCGATGGTCAGGGTCAGCCCCTTGGGGATGAAGGCCCCGAAGGACTGCCCGGCGCTGCCGTTGAATTTGAGCCGGATGGTGTCGTCGGGGAGCCCCTCCGCACCGAAACGGCGCGTCACCTCGCTGCCGAGGAGGGTGCCGACCACCCGGTTGACGTTCCGGATCGGCAGCGTCGCCCGCACCGGGGTGCGGTTCTCCAGGGCCGGCTCGCAAAGATGGAGCAGGACGGTCCGGTCGAGGCTGCGCTCCAGACCGTGATCCTGCGCCACCCGGCAGGTGTGGCCGATTTCGTCGGCGACGTTCGGGCGGTGCAGGATGGCGCTGAGGTCGAGGCCGCGCTCCGCGATGAGGGCGTTGCCGGGCTGGGGGCGCAGCAGATCGCTGCGGCCGACCAGCTCATCGAAACGCCGGAAGCCGAGGCGGGCCATCCATTCGCGGACTTCGCGGGCGACAAAAGTGAAGAAGTTGACGACATGGTCCGGGGAGCCCTGGAAGCGCGACCGCAGTCGCGGATCGTGGGTGGCAATCCCCACCGGGCAGGTGTTGAGATGGCAGGCCCGCATCATGATGCAGCCTAAAACGACCAGGGGGGTCGTCGCGAACCCGAACTCCTCGGCTCCGAGGAGGCCGGCGATGACGACATCGCGGCCGGTCTTGAGCTGCCCGTCGGTCTCGACCACGATGCGGTCGCGCAGACCGTTCAAAAGGAGGGTCTGGTGGGTCTCGGCGAGGCCGAGTTCCCAGGGAAGTCCCGAATGATGGATGCTGGAGAGGGGCGAAGCGCCGGTGCCGCCGTCGTGGCCGGAGATGAGGACGACATCGGCCTTGGCCTTGGCGACCCCGGCGGCGATGGTGCCGACGCCGACTTCGGAGACGAGCTTGACGCTGATGCGCGCCCGGTCGTTGGCGTTCTTGAGGTCATGGATGAGTTCCGCCAGGTCCTCGATGGAGTAGATGTCATGGTGGGGGGGCGGCGAGATCAGCCCGACCCCCGGCGTCGAATGGCGCACCCGGGCGATCTCCGGGAAGACCTTCATCCCCGGCAGCTGCCCCCCTTCGCCGGGTTTGGCGCCTTGCGCCATCTTGATCTGCAGCTCCTGGGCGTTGACCAGGTATTCGCTGGTGACGCCGAAGCGAGCCGAGGCGACCTGCTTGATGGCGCTGTTGCGGCTGTCGCCGCTTTCGTCAGGCTGATAGCGGGCCGGGTCCTCTCCCCCTTCGCCGGTGTTCGATTTGCCGCCGAGGCGGTTCATGGCGATGGCGAGGGCCTCGTGAGCCTCGCGGCTGATGGAGCCGTAGGACATGGCGCCGGTCTTGAAGCGTCGGACGATCGCCTCCACCGGCTCGACCTCCTCCAGGGGGACGCCGGCGGCCGGCAGGTTGAATTCGAGCAGGCCGCGGGGGGAGCGGGCCTGGCGGCTCTGGTCGTCGGCCCGGGCAGAGAATTCCTGGAAGATCCGGTAGTCGTTCTTGCGGGTCGCTTCCTGAACCAGGTGGATCGCCATCGGTCCGAGCTGGTGAACCTCGCCGTCCCGGCGCCATTGGTGGAGCCCCCCCGGCGCAAGCCCCTCGGAAGGGTCGCGGCGCGGGGCAAAGGCATGCCGGTGGCGGGCGAGCGCGGCCGTCGCGAGCTGCTCCAGGCCAAGCCCCCCGAGGCGCGACGCGGTGCGGGTGAAGTAGCGGTCGATCACCTCGGTGGCGAGGCCGACCGCTTCGAAGATCTGGGCTCCCCGGTAGCTCTGGATGGTCGAGATCCCCATCTTCGCCATGGTCTTGACCACCCCCTTGGTCGCGGCCTTGAGATAGTTCCGCAGCGCCGTCTCGAGTGCGACCCCGGTCAGCAGTTGGTCGTCGATGAGGCCGGCGATGCTCTCCAGAGCCAGGTAGGGGTTGACCGCCCCGGCGCCGTAGCCGATCAGCAGGGAGAACTGGTGGATGTCGCGCGGCTCGCCCGACTCCAGCACCAGCCCCACCAGGGTTCGGGTACCGCGGCGGATCAGGTGATGGTGCAGGCCGGCCACCGCCAGCACCGCCGGGAGCGGGGCGCGCTGTTCATCCACGCCGCGGTCGGACAGGATCAGCAGGCTCGCCCCGGCGGCAATGGCAGTATCGGCCTGTCGAAAGAGCTCATCGAGAGCCGCCGCCAGTCCCTTGGCGCCCTTGGCGACCCGGAACAGAATCGGCAGCGTCGCGGCACTCAGGCCGGGGCGGTCGAGGGCGCGCAACCGGGCGAGCTGGTCGTTGTCGATGAGCGGACTGGCAAGTTTGACGTGCCGGCACGATTCCGGGTCGGCGGAGAGGAGGTTGCGCTCGGCGCCGAGGGTCGTCTCGGTTCCGGTAATGATCTCTTCGCGGATGCTGTCGATCGGCGGGTTGGTGACCTGGGCGAAGAGCTGTTTGAAGTAGGCGGACAGGAGCTGCGGCTGGTCGGAGAGGACCGCCAGAGCCTCGTCGGCGCCCATCGAGCCGACCGGTTCGACGCCGCTTCCGGCCATGCCCGTCAAGGTTTTGCGCAGCTCCTCGAAGGTGAAGCCGAAAGCCAGCTGGCGCTGCAGCAGCGTCGTCGCCTCCGGCGCCGCCGGGGGCGCGGGGGGGAGGTCCTCCAGGCGCACCAGGTTCGCGTCGAGCCACTGCTGGTAGGGCTGGGCGCCGACGATCCCGGCCTTGATCTCCTCGTCGGGGACGATCCGTCCCAGCTCGGTATCGACCAGAAACATCTTCCCCGGCTGCAGCCGCCCTTTTTGCAGGATCCGGTTGGCCGGGATTTCGAGGACCCCCGACTCGGAGGCGAGGATCACCAGATCGTCGCGGGTCACCCAATACCGGGAGGGGCGCAGGCCGTTGCGGTCGAGAAGCGCCCCAATGCGGACGCCGTCGGTGAAGGCGACGGCCGCCGGGCCGTCCCAGGGCTCCATCAGGCAGGCATGATACTCGTAGAAGGCGCGTTTTTCGGGGCTCATCTGCTGGTGGCGGCTCCACGGCTCGGGGATCATCATCATGATCGCGTGGGGCAGGGAGCGGCCGGAGAGGTGAAGGAATTCCAGGCAGTTGTCGAACATCCCAGAATCGCTGCCGGTTTCGTCGATGACCGGCAGGATTTTCGCCCACTCATTGCCGAGGACCCGGCTGGCGAGGAGGGTCTGGCGGGCGTGCATCCAGTTGACGTTGCCGCGCAGGGTGTTGATCTCGCCGTTGTGGGCCAGGTACCGGTAAGGGTGGGCCCGCATCCAGTTGGGGAAGGTGTTGGTGGAGAAGCGCGAATGGACCAGGGCCAGGGCGCTGTTGATGGCCGAGTTACGCAGGTCGAGAAAATACTGGGGAAGCTGGTGGGGGGTGAGCATCCCCTTGTAGACGATGGTGCGTCCCGAGAAACTGCAGACGTAAAAGGTTGCTTCCTCATGGGGCCCGAGGCCGCGGACGGTATTGGTCAGATGGCGGCGACAGACGTAGAGACGCCGCTCGAAGTCGAGTTCGTCGAGAAGTTCCGGAGGCCGGGCGACGAAGAGCTGGCGGATCACCGGCTCCAGATAGCGGGCGCCGGCGCCGAGCCGGCTGTTGTCGGTCGGGACGGTGCGCCAGCCGATGAACTGCAGGCCGTGGGCGGCGACGGTCTGTTCGGCGAGGCGTTCGCAGCGGTGGCGCTCGCCGCGATCGCGGGGGAGGAAGATCATCGCCACCGCGTACTGCCCGGCCTCGGGGAGGTGGATCAGGTCGTCGGCGCACTCCTCGCGGAAGAAGTCGTGGGGGATCTGCAGGGTGATTCCGGCGCCGTCGCCGCTGTCGGGATCGCAGCCGACGGCGCCGCGATGTTCGAGGTTGGCGAGGACTTCGAGGGCTTGCTGCACCAGTTGATGACTGCGCACCCCCTTGACATTGACGACAAAGCCGACCCCGCAGGATTCGTGTTCGTACTGCGGATCGTAGAGCCCCTGGGCACGGGGCGGACAGCCGGGTTGGGTCATGGTGGGAACCTCAATTGGAAAGGCGGCGCGAACGCCGGTAAGCTTGGGTCCGGAAACGGCAATGGAAGGGGAGTATACCACGTCCCCGGCACCGGCAGAAGCCGCTGCCGCCAGTTTCCCCCCGTCTTATTGCTGGAAGCTGCGACCGAATTGCGGTAGAGTTCCGAAAAATTTAACCTTCAAGGAGCTCTTCCATGCGACCCTCCCACCGTATCCTGACCCTGCTGGCGGTCCTGGCCCTGACCGCCCTCCCGGCCCGCGCCGACGAGATATTCTCCCTCAAGGCCGGCTACCAGACCCTCAGCCCGAGCGGGACCTTCGCCGCCGTCCGCAGCGGGATCGGCACCCACATCGATCTCGAACACGACCTTCCCTATGACGACAGCCAGGGGCTCACCGCCGAAGCCGCTCTGCAGTTCGGCGCCGTCCGGATTGCCGGGGGCTATCTGCCGCTGAGCTTCTCGGGGCAGGGAACCCTGCATCAGGCCATCGATTTCAACGGCCAAACCTTCACCGCCGGCACCGTGGTCGCCAGCGACGTCGACCTCAAACTCTACGATCTCGCGGCGACCCTTTATCTGGTCAATTTCGACGACCTGCCGGTGCGCTTCCAGCTCGGCCCCGAAGTCGCGGTCAAGATCGTCGCCGCCGACCTCTCCTTCTCCGATCATACCACCGGCATCAAGGAGAGTGCCAGCAGCACCGCGGCGATTCCGACCGTCGGCGGGCGGTTACGGGTCGGATTCGCCGACTACCTCGGTCTGGTCGGCCGGGTCGGCTACCTGAAGTACAGCGACAACTCCTTCCTCGACGCCGAGGCCCAGGTGGAGTTCTCTCCGCTGCCGATGGTCGGTCTCTATGGCGGGTATCGTTACTTCGATCTCAAAATCGATGCGGGGGAGGTTTTGGTCGATGCCAACTTCTCCGGCCCCTTCGTCGGCGCCCTGGTCCGCTTCTGATCGAACGGCGGCCGGTCTGAAAAACCGGGCCGGCCGCCTCCTCCCCACCCCGCCTCCTCCCTTCCACAGGAATCTTTCCAGACCCAAAAAAACCCTCGAAGATGACTGAAGCTGCGAAGGAATTTTTAAAATTAACTCTTGACTTGAGAAGCCCTTTTTATTTATTCTCGGGGCCCGTTGAGCACCCTCCACCGCGAAGGACCAATGATCCGTAACTTGCGCTTGAACATCCACACCGGCCTGCTGCTGGTGGTTGCCCTTGCCCTCTTCTGTAACGCCGCGCTCCTCTTCTTCGCCCGACCGGTCGAGACCGCCCGGAACCTGGCGGCGGAGAAGCCGGTGTTTTTGTGGCTGGTCCTGGCCGCTTTGCTGCTGGACAGCGCTTTGGTTTGGCGAATGAGCCGCCGTCCGTCGCTGACCTCCGGACCTCCCGGGGAGCGGCCGGCGCCCCCGCCGGGCAACGGTCATCTGGGGGCCATCGGCGACCAGCTTAAGTTCCTGCAAACCCTCCTCGACGCCATACCCAACCCGGTCTTCTACAAGGATGCCGACGGCGCCTATCTCGGCTGCAATCGTGCCTTTGAGGCCTACCTCGGCCGTCCCCGGGAGGGGTTGGTCGGCAACAGCGTCTTTGACCTGGCCCCGCCCGAGCTCGCGGCCATCTACCACCAGGCCGACCGGGAACTCTTTGCCGGCCGTGCCGAACAGAGCTATGAAGCTGCAGTCCAATATGCCGACGGCAGCCGTCATGCGGTGGTCTTCTCCAAAGCCCCCTTTTTCAATGCCGACGGATCCCTGGGCGGGCTGATCGGCTCCTTCACCGACATCACCGAACACAAACGGGTTGAGGCCGCCCTCAAGGAGCAAAAGGATTTTGCCGACAGCCTGCTGCGCAACAGCGGTGCACCGACCTTCGTCCTCGATGCCCGCCACCGGGTGCTGGCGTGGAACCTCGCCTGTGAGGAGTTGACCGGCAAAACCGCCGCCGACCTCCTTGGCAGCTCCAATCACTGGCAGGCCTTCTACCCCGAACCGCACCCCTGCCTGGCCGATCTGATCCTCAATCCCGCCCTGCTGGCATCGCAGGCAGACTGGGGCTATCAGCGGCTCCAGCCGTCGGAACTGGTCGAGGGAGGCCTGCAGGCCGAGGGCTGGTATCCCGATCTCCACGGCCGGGCCTGCTACATCTTCTTCAATGCCGCGCCGATCCGCAACAGCGCCGGGGAAATGATCGCAGTCATCGAGACCCTGGAAGACATTTCCGACCGTCAGAAGCACCAGCAGGAGACGGAGCTCTTCGCCCAGATCACCACCGCCCTGCGCCCAGCCCGCAACCGTCGGGAGATTCAGACCATTGTCCTCGACAGTGCGCTGGAATTGAGCCATGCCAGGACCGCCGCCCTTCTCTTCCATGACCCTGCCAGCGACCAACTGGTGGTGGAAGAGGGGCGCGGCCAGTGGGCCGTCGCCGCCGGCCTGCGGCTGGCCGCGGGGGAGGGCCTGGCTCGGGGCGCCATGGAGAGCCACCGCCACCAGCTCCACCATATCGACCTCCAGGATCCCCGCTTCGCCGATCCTGCCCTGCTGACCGGCTTGTCCCATGTGGCCTGCATCCCGCTCTTCACTCACGACCAGCCGGTCGGAGTCTTGAGCCTCGGCTTCAGCACTGCTGTCAACGATCAGGAGTTGCGCCAGTTGACGATCATCGGCGAGATTGCCGCCGGAGCCCTCCATCGCTCCATCCTCCACGAGCAGACCGAACGACAGCTCCAGCGCCTCCTCGCCCTGCGCAATATCGACCTGGCCATTACCTCCAGCCTCGATCTGCGCCTTACTCTCCAGGTCCTCCTGGAGCAGGTTCGCGGCCAGCTGCAAGTCGATGCCGCCGATGTCTTTCTTTGCCGCCCGGACCAGGGGGGATTGGATTTTGCCGGGGGCCTCGGCTTTCGCCAGCCACAGGAGCTGATCCAGCCGGTCCGTTCCAGCCGGCCCTGGCTGGCCCGCGTTCCCACGGCCCGTCAGTTCCTGACCACCGCCGAGCTGGCCGGCCGCGAAGAGGCGGCAAGCGCCTTTGGCGCCGAGCCTGAAGGTTTTGTCTTCGGTGCAGTCGTGCCGCTGATCTCCCATGGCCAGGTCCAGGGGGTTCTGGAAGTCTTTCACCGAACCCCCCTCGTCCCGCTCCCGGAATGGTCCGAGTTTCTGGAAGCCCTCGGCATCCAAGCGGCCATCGCCATCTACAAGGCCAGCCTCTTCAACAGCCTGCAGCAGTCCAATGCCCGGCTAGTCCTCGCCTACGACACCACCATCGAAGGCTGGTCACGGGCCCTCGACCTGCGCGACCGGGAGACCGAGGGCCACTCGGTACGAGTCACCGAAATGGCCCTGCATCTCGCCCGGGCCATGGGCTTTGCCGAGGACCAGCTGGTCCACATCCGGCGCGGCGCCCTCCTTCACGATATCGGCAAGATGGGGATCCCCGACCGCATCCTCCTCAAACAAGGGGCCCTGACCCCGGAGGAATGGGAGATCATGCACCAGCACCCGAACTTCAGCTACCAGCTCCTTTCTCCCATCGAACACCTGCGGCCGGCCCTCGACATCCCCTACTGCCACCATGAGAAGTGGAACGGCAGCGGCTACCCACGCGGGCTGAAGGGGGAACAGATCCCCCTGGCGGCCCGCATCTTCACAGTCGTCGACGTCTGGGATGCGCTGCGCTCCGACCGTCCCTACCGGGCCGGCTGGCCACCCGAAAGGGTCCAGGCCTACCTGCGGGAACAGGCCGGAAGCCATTTCGACCCGGCCGTGGTCGCGACCTTCCTGGCCCTGGACCTCTCCGTCTTCGAGCTCCGCTAGCAGGCTGATGAAAAACGCCCATCTGCTGCGTTGGCCTCATCCTTCGTCAGCGACGTACCTGCCAGGTACGCCTTTTCCCTCAGGATTTCGTCCGCCTTGCATCTGAGCCTTTTTGACCAGCCTGAGTAATCTGACTTTTTCAACACCCTGCTAGGGGCGCAGCCGCACCCCGTCGCCACCCTTCCCCTCCCGGTCTGCCCAAAGCCGCCCGCCCCTGGTTACTGTGACTCCGTCCCAGCCGGGTCTTCCTCTCCCGCAGCCGGCAACGGCGCGGCATCTTCCTCCGGTTCCAGCCGGTCGTCAAGTGGCTCCGGGGCCGGCTTCCCGCCCAGTTCATCCCGCGCCGCCGCATAGCCCTGTGCCGAAAGGACCCCGCGGCCGCGCAGCAGGCGCAGAATCCGCTCCGCCCGCCGGCGCACCTTGTCCGGTTTGAGGGCCGGGTTATAGGCGCGGCGCGGACCGGGGAGGATCGCGGCGAGAAAGGCGCACTGGGCCGGGGTCAGGTCGCTGACGGGCCGGTGAAAGTGGTAGCGCGCCCCCTCCCCCACCCCGAAGACCAGGGGCCCGAGTTCCACGACATTCAGGTAGAGCTCCAGAATCCGGCCCTTTTTCAGGCTCTGCTCCAGGCGCCGCGCCAGGACGATCTCCTCCAGCTTGCGCGGGATGCTCTTGCTGCGGGAGAGAAAAACGTTCTTGGCCAGCTGCTGGGTAATGGTCGATGCGCCCCGGGCGAGGCGCCGCTGTTCAAGGTCGTATTTGAGCGCTTCCTTCATCGCCGGCACGTCGATCCCCTGATGCTCGTAGAAATTGGCATCCTCGGCGACGATCACCGCCCACTGCATCGCCTCGGGAATCTTCGCCAACGGCGTCCAGGCAGGGTTACGGGGTCCGAGCAGAAAGGGATGTTCGCGACCCTGCCAGTCCCGGACAGTCAGGGTCAGGGTGGTTTTGCGGTCCTTGAGGACCGTGACGTCGGGAAGGGTGAGATAGCACCAGCCGACCCAGACGCCAATCCCCAGCAGCAAAACGCCGGCGAAGGCGGCAAGGCGTCGCAACCATCGAGAAAGGAGACCGGGAGTCATAAGGTTATTCCGTCGCTGCGAGGAAGGTCGGCGGTCGGGAAGATTGAAACGGTTCCGAGGGCGGCTACTCCGCGGCCACCTGCAGATGAGCGGCAATCTCCCCCGGGCCGACCGCATAAAGCGCGTCGAGGAAGGCCACCGCAAAACTGCCGGGCCGGTCACTGACGCGGATCGCCAGATCGCCACAGAGTCCGTAGACGCCGAAAGCCGCCGCCGTCGCCGCCAGCAGGTCATGGCCGGCCACCGCGCAAAAGGCCCCGGTCAGGGCGGACAGACCGCAGCCCATCCCGGTCACCCGGGTCATCAGCGGCTGGCCGTTGGCGATGCGGTAGACGTCGGCGCCGTCGGTCACCAGGTCCCGCTCCCCGGAGATGGCGACAATGCACCCGCGGGCAACGGCCAGCGCCTTGGCAGCGGCCACCACCTCGGCGGTGAGGCTAAGGGCCGAATCGACACCGCGGGGACGCCCCCCCTCCCCCGCCAGCGAAAAGACCTCCGAGGCGTTGCCGCGCAGGATCGCGACCCGGCACTCGGCCATGATCCGCTCCACCGCGGCGGTGCGCATCCGGGTCGCCCCGGCGCCCACCGGATCGAGGACCACGGGAATCCCCCGGCGGTTGGCGGCCTGCCCGGCGACCACCATCGCTTCCAGCCAGGCCGGCTCAACAGTGCCGATGTTGAGGACCACCGCCCCGGCGATCCCCGCCATCTCTTCCACCTCGTCCAGACTGTGCGCCATGACCGGCGAGGCGCCGACGGCAAGGAGCGCATTGGCCGAGGAATTCATGACCACGAAATTGGTGATGTTGTGCACCAGCGGTGCGCTGGCGCGGACCCTGGCGAGGAGGTCGGCGGTGTAGGATTTCATGTCCATTGATGGGTTTTCTCCGGGGTTGAGGGGGGTGGGCGGGTGACCTGCGCAGCTTCAGCAGCCTCCGGCCAAAAAAACCGTCCGGTTCCGACCCTCCTCTTTGGCGCGATAGAGGGCCGCGTCGGCTCGGGCCATACAGCGATCCAGGGCCTCCCCCAGGCAAAAGACGGTCCCTCCGAGGCTGATGGTCGTGCGAACGACCGCTCCCTCGATCTCCAGGGCCAGTCCTTCAATCATGGACCGCACCTTTTCGGCGACAACCATCGCCTGCGCTTGATCCGTCTCGGGCAAGAGGAGCAGGAACTCTTCCCCCCCCCAGCGCCCGCAGCTGTCTTCCCGGCGCAGGGGCTTGATCAGCAGTTCGGCAGCGGCGGCCAGAATCCGGTCGCCGATTGGATGCCCATAATGATCGTTGATCTCCTTGAAGCGATCAAAATCGAGCATAACCACCGCGAAAACCTTGGCATGGCGCCTGCCCCTGCTCTCTTCGACAGCCAATCGCTCATACATCTCCCGGCGATTGGGGAGTCCCGTCATATAATCGGTGCGGGAGGCGAGATCGAGCCGGCTCTTCAGATCCTGAAGATTGGACTGGTAGCTGTCACTGATTCTGGCAATACGGTTCATCCGGCGGGAGAGGCGGAGATATTTCTGGAAGAGGTTGGAAAAGGCCCCGGCAAGAGGGCTGTCTGCAAAATGGGGGTGATGGACGAGGGGCAGAAATTCCGCCAAAACCGGGTCGTCGAAGTCCTCGGATTGGAATGCTCCCGTCGAGGGCTGTGGGGCCGGGGCAGGACCGACACGGTAGGACCGTGACTGGGCAAGGTAACTGGCGGAGCAGTCCGGGCAAAGTCCGTGGGAAAAGAGGAGGTCCGAGTGCTCGGACAGGTACTGTTCCAACTGCTTCCAATAACCCTCGTCGGTGCGAACCTTCTTGCAGGTGGCACAGATGGGGATACACCCCTTGAGGAGACTCAGGTTGTCGAGGGCGTTCTGGAGTTCTTCGACCAGGGCCTTGATTTCGCCCTGATATCCGTCGCTGATGCGTGCGATCCGGGCCATCCGCTGATCGAGTTTCATGAACCCCTGGAAGAGTTCCCGAGCCTCAGCAAAGGATAATGGTTCGCCTTTCGCCGCCCCCTCGAAACGGTCCCGGTATTTCCCGATCAGGGGGTTCCCCTCCTCTGCGACCATGGTCCTGGTCATGGGGCCTCACTGGCCGGCAGGATCAGGAACGGCAGGGTGACCTCCTCCTGGAACTCCTCGGCGGTTTCCAATGCCCGGTCGTTTTCGGCATCGTAATACCAATGGACCTCGACCGGCTTGCCGCGCAGGAACGTCTCTTCGAGGAGATCAAGGATATCCATCATGCACTTGGTACTGCCGGTGTTGAGGTAGCTGAAGTGGGCCTTGAGAATGACCGGCCCGGCATGGACCGCCAGGAACCGGGAGATCCAGGAAAGGAGCGGTTTGAAGAATTCGAAGGAATTCTCGGGGAAGGATTCACCGCTCATGGTCAGCACCCCGCGGAGCGGGTCGAAGAGAATTTCAGGGGTGGATCGGGTCTTTTCAAGTTGCAGGATTTCCATGACGATCTCCCTAAATCAAAGCCTTAAGACTGAAAAAACAGGTATCCCCATCGATCTCCCGGAGAGAGAACTGGAGGGGCTCGGCGGCGCTGCGGGCCATGTCGATCAAGCCAAGGCCGGCACCCCTCCCCGGTTCGCCCCCCCCCGGCGCAGCTGCTCTTTGTAGAGGGCCTTGAGCCCCGGTCGGTCCAGACTTGACAGTTTTTCGAGGTGAGCTATGACCGGAGTGATGTCAGCTCGGCTGACGACATTTCCGGAACTGACGACATATTTACCGGCACTCCGGCCGATGACGACAATGGCCGCGCTGGAAGGACCCCCTCCAGGGGTGTCAAGAGCTTTGCGCTCGGTGTAGTTCTTGACGTTCTGGGCCTGTTCGACAAAGACCGAAAAGACGTTCATCAGAGAGGTCTTGGTGATCTGCTCCGCCTCCAGGTAACGCTTCACAGCGGTGCCGAGCTCTTCGATGATGCTGTGGGAGAAGGGTCCGGCAAAACAGATGAGGACCTCCTCGTCACTGAGTTTGGTCATGAGATCATAAAGGTCGATAGTTGCCAAGGCGATCTTCTCCTTTCGGATGGGGGTGCTGCGCTCGAATGCCGATCACGGTGATATCGTCCCGCTGGGGGTAGTCCCCCTGGTAGCCGGCCAGTGCTTCTTCGAGGGCGGCCTTCTGGTCGTCCGCCGGAGAATCGGCAAGGGTGGTTAGCAAGGCGCGGAAGCGCCGGCTGCCGAACCCCCAGCCGTGGTTTCCTCCGGCCTGGTCGAGGAGGCCGTCGGTAGTGAGGTAGAAACTTCCTCCGACTATCAGTTCCAATCGATGGTTGGTGTAGGTGAAGTCCTCGGCGGAACGACG
>JBBQBQ010000077.1:0-14112 GCA_038317685.1 Desulfuromonadales bacterium
GGATTCCCGCCGGAACAGTGGCCGCTTTCCCGTCGGAACGGTGGCCGGATTCAACCGGAATACGCACGTAGCGCTCTCGTAGCGCGTCGAGGGTCTCCTGCAGGGCTTGCTGGCGGGGCTCCAGTGCGGCGTCGTCGGGGAAGAGGTCGAGGGGCGGCCCGGCGGCGACGAGGGCGGCGCACCGCAACTGCAGCCCGCGGACCCGCACCCGGCGCCGGCAGGCCTGATGGAAGAGTTTCTCGGCGGCGGCGTAGAGGAGGAGATCGTGACTGCGGGGGGGAGAAAGGACGGCGCTGCGCTCCGCGACGACGCCGTCGGCGTAGCGGACAGCCAGGGTAAGTCGTTCCGTCTCCCGGCCGAGGCGGCGCAGGCGCAGGCCGCACTCCTCCACCAGCCGGCAGAGTTCCGCCAACAGGACCGCGTCGTTGTTCTCCGTCTGGGCCAGCAGCCCCTCGGCGCTCACCTCCGGGGCGCGGCGCTGCGGCCGCACCGGAGCAAAGTCGATGCCACGGGCGCGCTGCAGCAAAAGCGCTGCGAAGGGGCCGAAGAGGAGACGCAGCTGCGCCTCGGAGAGGACGGCAAGCTCTCGCACCCGGCGCAGGTTGAGATCGCGCAGGAGCAAGGCCTGACGCGCCGCGCCGATGCCGGGGAGGACCGCTACCGGCAGCGGCGCAATGAAGTCCGCTTCGCTGCCGCGCAGCACGTCGCAGACTCCGGGGCGCTCCAGACAGCCGGCGGCGATACGCGCCACCAGCTTGTTGCCGGCCACACCGACACTCCCCGCCAGCCGCAACCGGGCGGCGAGGTCCCGCTCCAGCCGGGTGGCGGCGTCCCGCCCGGCGCCGAGGAGGCGGCGGCAGCCGGTCAGATCGAGGAAGATTTCCCCCGGTGCGGCCGGCTCGGCGAGGGGGCTGTAGTCGCCGACCAGCTCCAGCAGCGCCCGGCTGCCGCGGGCCAGCAACGGCGGGTCGGGGGGGCGCAGCAGCAGCGACGGGCAGAAGCGCAGGGCGCGCTGGACCGGCATCCCCGGCCAGAGCCCCGCGTCCCGGGCTTCCGCCGAGACGCACTGCAGCTGCGCCCGCTCCGAATGGACCGCCGCGATCGCCACCGGCCGACCGCGCAGTTGTGGGTCGACGACCCGTTCCAGGGCGATGGCGAAGGCCGGAATCGTCAGCTGCAGAATGTCCCGTTCCATCTTCAGCGGCAGTGGCGGATGACGCCGACCACCACCCCTTCGATGCGGAAGTCCTCGCTGCCGTCGAGTAGGATCGGCTGCAGCGCCGGGTTGGCGGGGTGGAGTTCGATCGTTTGGCCCCGGCGGTAGAAGCGCTTGACGGTCGCCGCGCCGTCGATCAAAGCGACGACCGTCTGGCCGTTCTCGGCATGCTCCTGTTTGCGGACCACCACGTAATCGCCGTCGAGGATACCGTCGCCGATCATCGAGTCCCCCGCCACCCGCAGCACGAAATTCTCGCCGGCGCCGACCATCGACGGCGGTACCTCGATGCTGTCGGCGGTGGTGATCGCTTCGATCGGTCTGCCGGCGGCGACCCGGCCGGCGAGGGGGAGTTCGATCGCCCCCACCGCCGCGGGGCGGCGCAGACGCAGGCCGCGGCGGGCGTTCCATGGGCGGTCGAGGAGCCCCTCCCGTTCGAGGCGGACCAGGTAGTTCTGCACCGTGCCGAGGGAGGAGAAGCCGAAAGCCCGGGCGATCTCCTGCTGGGACGGGGGAACGCCCTGCGCGGCGGTCTGGGCGGCGATGAAGTCGAGGATCTGCTGCTGCTTGGGGGTAAGGGGACTCATGGCGACCTCCTGGGGACTGGGGTCAGCATATGCGTAAGTCATGCGTAAGTCAAGAGGGTGCAGCGGTGCTCCGGCGATGGGCGGTTTCGTGCTAGACTGTCGCCGCGAGGACGGCAAAGCGCACCTAAGGAAGGGATAAACGAGGGAATGGCTGGGAATCGGACCGAGATCTTCGAGATTGTCGACGACGCCGACCGGGTGATCGGTACGGCGCCGCGCCGCGCCTGCCACGGCGACCCGACGCTGGTCCATCGGGTGGCCCACGTGCTGCTCTTCAACGGCGCCGGAGAGCTGCTGCTGCAGAAGCGTTCGGCGTACAAGGACATCCAGCCGGGAAAGTGGGACACCAGCGTCGGCGGGCATCTCGACCCCGGTGAGGATTACCGGCAGGCGGCTTTGCGGGAGATGGCCGAGGAACTCGGGGTGGTGGAGGTGCCGCTGACCTTCCTCTACCGCTCGCGAATCCGCAACCAAATCGAGTCGGAGAACGTCGCCACCTTCCTGACGCGCTACGATGGGGAGATTCGCTTTCCTCCGGAGGAGATCGAAGCGGTCCGTTTCTGGAGGACAGCGGAGATCGAGAAGGCTCTGGGGACGGGACTCTTCACGCCGAATTTCGAGGAGGAATGGCGGCTGTGGCAGGACTGGAACCGGCGTTATCCGGCCGCCGGGGGGGGACGGATCGCCTTCTGCGCCGGCGATATCTTCCCCGACCTGCTGGCCGGGGAGAAGGATTAAAGGCGGCGCTTACTCGGCGAGGGGGATGGTGAATTGGAAGCGGCTGCCGACCCCGTCGGCGACGGGGCTTTCGACCCAGATTTCACCGCCGTGGAGGGTCACGATCTCCCGGCAGATCGCCAGACCGAGGCCGGTCCCCTTGCGAAAGAGGTCGCGGTTTGGCAACTGCTGAAAACGGCCGAAAAGGATTCCCTGCAGCTCCGGCGGGATGCCGCTGCCGGTATCGGTGACGCAGACCTGCAGGCAATCCTTGAGGAGCCGGGTCGGGCAGACTGCGGGTTGTTCGGCGCTGAGGGTCACCGTCCCTCCCTCGGGCGTGAACTTGATGGCGTTGCTCAGCAGGTTGGTCAGGACCCGCGCCAGCTGTTTGGCGTCGGCGAGAAGGTAGGGGAGGTCGTCGGCCAGCTCGATGCGGGGCGTAATCGATTTTTCCGCGAAGAGCGGCGCCAGGTCGGCGACGCTCCGTTCCAACAGCGGGCGCAGCAGCACGGGGGAAGGATGAATCCTGAGCTTCCCTGCCTCCAGTTTCGACAGCTCGAGGATGTCTTCGATGAGGCTCAGCAGACAATCGCAACCGTTCTCGACATTGTCCAGGGCGCCGCGCTGGTCGGGATTGACGCTGCCGTAGACCCCCTCGGCCAGGACATTGGTGAAGCCGCGGATGCTGGTCAGCGGCGCCCGCAGGTCGTGGACCAGCATCGAAACGAAATCGGCCTTAACCTGTTCGATCTCCTTGATCTTGTGCTGGTAGCGGGCGACGATGAGGAAACGGTCGGCGACGATGTCGAGGGCATGGCGGGTCCCGTCGCTGAGCTGGTCATCGCCGCTGTGGAAGAGGACCAGTTGTGCCAGCAGTTCCCCCCGGTCGGTGATCGGTCGGCTGTACAGGATCCGGGGCGGGACCGGCTGGGTAGCGCTGTCGAAATGTTCGGCCCCGATCAGGAATTGGCGGATTTGGGTCTGATGGTGGGACTTGAGGCCGGCGGCGTTGGAGA
Organism: Desulfuromonadales bacterium; assembly: GCA_038317685.1. Classification (GTDB taxonomy): domain Bacteria; phylum Desulfobacterota; class Desulfuromonadia; order Desulfuromonadales; family DDH964; genus JBBQBQ01. Next base: position 3,537 of record JBBQBQ010000077.1, read on the forward strand.
CCTGGCGCCGGATCTCGGCCAGGGTGGTCTCGTCGGTCCCCTCGCAAAGGTCGAGGGCGAGGAGGTACTTGTCCCGACCATCTCCGATCAACAGCGCGGCCATGCTGTAACGGCAGATGACGGCGAGGAACCGCAGGAATTCCCGGACCAGTTGTTCGCTGTCGTGGGCCAGGCCGGTTAATTTGAGAATTTCGTTGGAGATGGTCGATTCATAGAGGAGCCGATCGAGGGTTGCCGTCACCCGCATCTGGATGTCCTCGTGACGGACCGCGCCGGCGCCGCCGGAGCGAGGCTGTCCCTCCGGCCGGGAGTCGAGTGCCAACTCCCGGACACTCGCCAGAATTGGGCCGAGGTCGGCGGTCTTCTCCAGATAGCGGTCGGCGCCGGCCTTTTCCCCCCAGAAACGGTCGTGGCGCTCCCGCAAGTTGGTCAGGAGGATCACCGGGAGATGAGCGGTGTGGGGGTCGTCCTTGAGGAGTCGGCAGAGGTGGTAGCCGTTCAACTCCGGCATCATGACGTCGGAGAGGACCAGCGCCGGCGGGGACTGATAGACCCGGGTGATCGCCTCCATGCCATTGGCCGCAGTCTCGACGGAGAAGCCGTCCGCTTCCAGGGCGTCTTTGAGCACCGCAAGCTGGGTCTGACTGTCGTCGACGACCAGAATCGATCGGCCTTTCCCCATAACTCCCTCCATCGGTCCGCCGGGGTCGAAAGTTGTGATCACCCGGTCCTTGCCCGGCAGGCAAGGTGAGAAAAGACTCTAAAGAATTTCCAGTGCTTTCGTCAAGATAAGGATTGCCCGCGGGACCGGTGGTGATTTTTTCGGCAACTTCCTGTCCGGGTGCTGAAAAGATCGGCAATGGGCCGGGGAGTGGCCCGCCAGAAATCCTTTTTGGGTTGTGAATCTGTAGAAATTAAAGGTAGTTGGAACATTATTAAGGAGCTTGCCGGTTTGGGCAAGCAATTTGCTTTTATCTGCTGCGAGAAGGCAAATGATGGTTGCCTGGTCCCCTTCAGGCGGCTATACTTTGCCTCCGTTATCCCAGATCACAAATCCATGCCGGGGAGGTATCTGCCATGAGGAAAGTCGAGGCGATCATTAAACCCTTTAAACTCGACGAGGTCAAGGAAGCCCTGAACGAGATCGGTATTCAGGGGATCACCGTCAGCGAGGTGAAGGGTTTCGGCCGCCAGAAGGGCCATACGGAACTCTATCGCGGCGCCGAATATGTGGTCGATTTCATCCCCAAGATCAAGATGGAGATCATCGTCCGTGACGACATGGTCGCCAAGGTCGTGGAGACGATCGCCGAAGCCGCCCGGACCGGACGCATCGGCGACGGCAAGATCTTTGTCACGCCGGTCGATGAAGTGGTGCGGATCCGCACCGGCGAGCGCGGCGACGACGCTCTCTGAGATCTTCTGAAGATCGCCCCAGGGTTGTCCCGGGAGGGGACGCATACTAACTTTTCAAAGGAGTAAACGCATGACGCCGAAACAAGTCGTAGCCTTTGCAACGGAAAACAAGGTCCAGATGGTGGACTACAAATTCCTCGATTTTGTAGGGATCTGGCAGCACTTCACCACCCCGATCAGCGAATTCGGGGAAGAAATCTTCGAGGAGGGCCTCGGCTTCGATGGCTCCTCCATCCGCGGCTGGCAGCCGATCCACAACAGCGACATGACCATCGTCCCCGATGCGAAGACCGCCAAGATCGATCCCTTCCCGGAAGTGACGACCCTGAGCCTGATCTGCAACATCTTCGACCCGATCACCAAAGAAGGCTACACCCGCGACCCGCGCTTCATCGCCCGCAAATGCGAGGCCTACCTGAAATCGACCGGCATCGCCGATACCGCCTACTTTGGCCCCGAGCCGGAATTCTTTATCTTCGACGACGTCCGCTTCTCCTCCACCGCCAACCAGTCCTTCTATGCCGTCGATTCGATCGAGGGCGCTTGGAACACCGGCCGGGAGGAGTTCCCCAACCTCGGCTACAAACCGGCCCACAAGGGCGGCTACTTCCCCTGCGCTCCGACCGACTCCCTCAACGACCTGCGTAATGAAATGGTGCAGGTACTGCAGAGCGTCGGCATGCGCATCGAGGCCTCCCATCACGAAGTCGCCAGCGGCGGCCAGTGCGAGATCGACATGCGTTTCGACAGCCTGCTCGGCATGGGCGATCAGCTGCAGTGGTTCAAATACGTCATCAAGAATGTCGCCTACCGTAACGGCAAGTCCGTCACCTTCATGCCCAAACCGCTTTACGGCGACAACGGCTCGGGGATGCACTGCCACCAGTCCCTCTGGAAGGACGGCGTCAATCTCTTCGCTGGCGACGGTTACGGCGGGCTCTCCAAGATGGCCCTCTACTACATCGGCGGCATCATGAAACACGCCAAGGCCCTCTGCGCCTTCACCAACCCCGGCACCAACTCCTACAAGCGCCTCGTGCCCGGTTTCGAAGCCCCGGTCAACCTGGCCTACTCGAACCGCAACCGCTCCGCTTCGCTGCGCATTCCGGTGACCAGCAACCCCAAATCGAAGCGCGTCGAATACCGCACTCCCGATCCGTCCTGCAACGGCTACCTGGCCTTTGCCGCCATGGTCATGGCCGGCCTCGACGGCATCGAGAACAAGATCGATCCGGGCGATCCGCTCGACAAGGACATCTACGGGCTTTCCCCGGAGGAACTCAAGGACATCCCGACCGTCGCCGGGACTCTCGAAGAAGCCCTCAAATCCCTCAAGGAAGACCACGCCTTTCTCCTTAAGGGTGATGTCTTCACCGAGGACGTGATCGAGAAGTGGATCGAGTACAAGACCGAAGCCGAGATCAATCCGGTCCGGATGCGTCCGGTCCCCATGGAGTTCGCACTTTACTACGACTGCTGATTTCAGGCCGTCGGTATGAAAACCAAAAAGCCCCCGGATCACTCCGGGGGCTTTTGGGTTGGAGAGCCCTTGCCGGGACCGGAAAAGGAGCCACAACCTGCGGCATTTGTGGTAAACCATAAGCCGACCGCCGTTTGAGTTTTCGCCCCGAATCACCGGAACCGCCAGAGGAAGGAATTGATATGAAGACACTGGTATTTTGCGGAGTCATCTGGATGGCCATGGCCCTGTCTCCAGCCCGGTCCATGGCAGCCGGGTTCGGGTTTTACCTGGACGGAGGGATTGGGTCGGGGCAGGTCGAATGGGACAGCGATGTCGATTCTTTCGATGTGGATGCCTCTTCCTGGGGGGGCGGTTTTGTGCTGGACACGTCACCGGGGGACGAAAAGACTTTCAATTACCGTCTGCTGGTCGGCGTGGAACGGCAGGACCTGGAGGATGACCACGGGATCACCATGAAAATGGTCGGCCTGTCGGTGGAAAACGTCTTTGGCTTTGCTCTGGTCAAAACGCCGGAATTCAGGTGGTGGGCAGGTCCCTTGGTCCGGATCGGTTTCTATCACGGCGAGACCGACACCGACCATTTGTCTTCGGGGGTGATCAAATCCGAGGCTGACCTGCTGGAATTGGGGGTTGGCGCGGTCACCGGCATCAACTTCAAGCTCGGAAACGTCCACCTCGCCCCCTCCCTCGGCGTCCGGTTCATCGGTGCCGGCGGCAGTGGAACCCGGACCTATAGTTCCTCCTTCGGGCGCTACCACGAGGATGATGATCTCTCTGCAAGAGCCACGATCGGTTTTGCCAACCTGGCTCTGCTGTTTTAGGCACTCAGGAAAATCTAAAAGCCATGGGTGAACGCGGAAAAAAAACCATCCTTATTCTCGGGGCGGAAGGAGTGATCGGCAGCCTCCTGACGGAGCGACTCGCCGGCGACTATCAGCTCCTGGCCTCGGACATTTCGGATCAAAGACCCCGTCCCCCGGGCATCCTGGACATTGACATCCGCGATTACGACGGGCTTCTGGCCGCGATCCCCGCGGGGGTTGAGGTGCTGGTCAATGTCACCGCCCTTCCCGCCATGCCGGAGTTGCCGGAACCGCGGGATCTGCCCGCCCTTTCCGAACTCTATGTCCGCGGATCCTACAATGTCTTTGCCGCCGCCTGCCAGCTTGGAATCCCGCGGGTCATATTCGCCAGTTCGGGGCAGGTCACCGGCAACTACGAAGTCGAAGGGGTGAGCAGGCTCGGTCGTCCGATTTCAAGTGAGGATCCACCAAACCCCAGCAGCGTCTACGGGGCCATGAAATGCTGCGCGGAGTCGTTCGGCCAATTATTCGCGGCGAAGAAAGGTTTGAGTGTTATCTCTCTTCGTCTCGGCACGGTCCCGAAGGATGAAGGGACCCTGCTCAGGAGAGGACCGAGAGGCAGACGCACCATCTTGAGCAACCAGGATACGGTCGGACTGTTTCGGGCGGCCATTGAAACCGATGTCCATTATGGGATTTTTTACGGTGTGTCGGATAATCCGGAGAGACCCTGGGAGATCTCCGATGCCATCGAAAAACTCGGATATCGGCCAGAGGAAAACTCCGCCGATCTGCTGAAAAAACCCCGGGGTCTCAAGAAGTGGGTTTTCGGATGGGGGTGCCGGTAGGGACGGGAATCGGGACGACGGGATGATGAGGGCCGGCCTCAAGCAAGGGTCCAGTCTCCAAAGATCAAATTTGATCTTTGAAGGCTGGACCCTTTAAGTTTTTTTAAAAAAATCAGATCGGACCCCGGGAATAAGGGTTATTTATTGACGGAAGCCACCAGCAAATCAACCGAGTTTTGAATCTCTCCGATGACCTGGCTTATATCCTTCACCGACCGGGACTGCTCGATCGATATCAGGGAAGTTTGATTGCTGGTTGAGGTTACTTCGGCCATCGCGGCCTGAATCTCGGTCAGGATGACCGGGATCTGTTCGGCGGAGGAGGCGCTGTTGGCTGCCAACTTCCGGATTTCATCGGCGACGACGGAAAACCCCCGGCCGGAGTCCCCGGCCTGGGCCGCCAGGATCGCGGCATTCAACCCGAGCAGCTTGGTCCGATCAGCCACCTCCAGGATGAAATCCAAGATGGTGTGGGTCGCTTTGACTTTCTCGTCGGCCTCGAGAACCGTCTGCGCCACGGTATCGCTGGTGGCGGCCAGTTCTTTCGAGCCCGCGGAAATCGCTTCGATCGCGTCGGCCACCTTTTGGACATTGACCGAGACCTTGGTGACCACATCCCGGATCAGGTTCATGTGTTCCATCTCTTTGATCCGCGCGGCGATGACCGCCGAGGCGATCTTGGCGATCGGCTTGACCGTTTCGATCGGTCCGCCGATCCCGAAGGTACCGACTCTCTGCCCTTCGACCGCGATCAGGCAGTTGTAGCCCTCCCGCATTTTGCCTTCGCTGCGGGAGGCGTCTTCCTCGGTGATGGCAATGGCATCGACAGCGCCACTCATGATCCTGGTGGCGCCGCCATGCCGGACTCCCAACCGTTCTTTGCGGCTGTCACCGATGATGACCCCGTCCGTATCACAAACAATCATGTTGTATCCGGTTTCAGCCGAAACGAAATCCACCAGCTGCTGGGCCAGTTCCGTGGTGAGTTCGTACATGAGCACCCTCCATTTCCCGGGGACTGCCTCGGGTCAAGATCCTGAGATCAGGGCAAAAATGGTTTGTATCCCTGATCTGAACAGGACCTCGACGTGAGTGAAGTGAATAACCAAGTCAAGTTATTATCATGCCTCAGCGCCGTTGCCAAAGAAAACAGCCCGCCAGGCAAAAATGCCGGAACGGGCTGGTGGCTTTGCAGAAGAATATTCAATGGTCATCCCTTGCGTGGCTCCCATCGGCAAAAGGTTCCGTCGGTCATCCGCCAGCGCGGGGCTGAACCCCGGGCGTAAGGGCCAGGTCACAAGGCGTGGGCCGCGACGTAGGCTTTGATCGCCGCGGTGTCGGCATCGATGATTTCACAGCGCCGCTCCCGCCCTTCGATGCCGGCCAGGGACTCGGGTCGGGTCGGGTCCTGGCCGATCGCTTGCTGGACCGCCTCGGCGAACTTGGCCGGATGCGCCGTGGCGAGGCAGACGACCGGAGTGTCGCCGTCAGCCAGGGTCTGTCCGGCGTGAACGCCGACGGCGGTGTGGGGGTCGAGGAGATAGCCGGTGGCGGCGTGGAAGTCACGAATGGTGGCGACGGTCTGCTCGCGGTCAACGGTGAGGGCCTGAAAATCCTCGCTGACCCGGGCGCGCTGGGCAGCGCTGAAGGTCATCCGGCCGCTGCGCCCGAAATCTGTCATCGCCGCGGTGACGGCGGCGGGGTCCTGGTCGCAGAGGTAGAAAAGGTAGCGCTCGAAGTTGCTGGCGACCTGGATGTCCATCGATGGGGAGAGGGTCGGGACGACTGTTCCCAGCGAGTAGTCGCCGTCGCGGACGAAGCGGGTGAGGATGTTGTTCTCGTTGGTCGCCAGGATCAGTTTGCGGATCGGCAGCCCCATCCGCTTGGCGACGTAACCGGCGAAGATGTCTCCGAAGTTGCCGGTGGGGACGGCAAAGTCAAGGTCGCTGCAGCCGGTGGCCCGGTGCACCTGACCCCAGGCGTAGAAGTAGTAGACGACCTGGGCCAAAACCCGCGCCCAGTTGATGGAGTTGACGGCGCCGAGGGCGTACCCGGACTTGAAAGGGAGGTCGCCGAAGATCTCCTTGACGATCCGCTGGCCGTCGTCAAAGGTGCCCCGGATCGCCAGGTTGAAGACGTTGGGGTCGGTGACCGTCGTCATCTGCAATTCCTGGATCGGCGAAACCTTGCCGTGGGGATGGAGGATGAAGATGTTGATGTTCTGCTTCCCCCGAACCCCGTAGATGGCGGCGCTGCCGGTGTCGCCCGAGGTGGCGCCGACGATGTTGAGGTGTTCGCCGCGTTCGGCTAGAAGGTATTCGAAGAGGTTGCCGAGGAACTGCAGGGCGACGTCCTTGAAGGCCAGGGTCGGCCCGTGGAAGAGTTCCAGGATGTAGACTCCGTCGCGCTGCACGACCGGGGTGATCTCGGGGTGGGTGAAGCTCCCGTAGGAGCGGTCGACGAGGGTCTTCAGGTCGGCGGCCGGCAGGTCCCCGACGTAGCGGGAGAGGATCTGGAAGGCCAGCTCCGGATAATCGAGCATGGCCAGGGCCTCGAGGTCTCCGGCGGAGAGGGTCGGAATGGTTTCGGGGAGCAGCAGCCCGCCATCGTCGGCGAGACCCATCATGACGGCGTCTTTAAAGGACAGGCCGCGGACCCCGCCACGGGTGCTCAGGTAGCGCATCGGTCTTCTCCTTATTCGGTCCGGCGGTCGCCGCCGGGAGTTGGGAGGCGCCATCTTAGCAGGAATGGGCGGGCCAGGGAAGGGGGCGCAGGGAGAAAAAACCGGGGGAGCGGCGAGCCGCTCCCCCGGGGAGTGCCGATGGGATATGCAGGATGCCGATCAGACCTTTTTAGCGGCTTCCTGGGCATCGACCACGGCCACGGCGGCCATGTTGATGATGTCGCCGATGTCGTCGCCGCGCTGCAGGACGTGGACCGGTTTTTTCATCCCCATCAGGATCGGACCGACCGTTTCGGCGCCGCCCAGCTTGTTGAGGAGTTTGTAGCAGATGTTCCCCGACTGCAGGTCCGGGAAGATCAGGACGTTGGCGTCCCCTTTGAGCTTGGAGAAGGGGTACTGGTTAGCCATCAGCTCCGGGTCGAGAGCGACATTGGCCTGGACCTCGCCGTCGACGATCAGTTCCGGAGCCCGTTCCTTGACGAGGGCCGTGGCCCGTTTGACCTTCAGGGTCAGCGGATGCTCGGCGCTGCCGAAGTTGGAAAAGGAGAGCATCGCGACCCGGGGCTCGACCTCGAACTGGCGGGCCTTCTGGGCGGTGAGGATGGCGGTTTCGGCCAGTTCCTCGGCGGTCGGCTCGATATTCACCGTGGCGTCCGCGCAGAAGACCACGGTCTTCTTGAAGACCAGCATGTAGAGGCCGTGGACTTTAGAGAGCCCTTCCTGTTTGCCGATGACTTCGAGGGCCGGGCGGATGGTGTCGGGATAGTGATGGTTGAGGCCGGAGAGGAGCGCATCGGCATCGCCGTGCTGGACCATCATCGCCCCGTAGTAGTTGCGGTTCTTCTTGATCAGGCGTTTCGCTTCGGCCCGAGTCACCCCTTTGCGCTGGCGCAGGGCGAAGAGTTCGTCGATATAGTCGCCGCGGCTCTGGGCGGTCTCCGGATCGATGATCTCCACTCCTTTCAGTTCCAGCCCGAGGATCTCCATGCGGTGGCGGATCTCCTGCTCGTTGCCGAGGAGGATCGGGATGGCGATCCCTTCATCGACGAGGACCTGGGCGGCGCGCAGAATCTTGTCCTCCTCCCCTTCAGGAAAGACGACGCGCTTGGGCGCCGCCTTGGCCTTGTTGATGAGGGTGCGCATGATCTCCTTGGAACGCCCTTGCAGGGCTTCCAGCTGTTCCTTATACTTTTCCATGTCGGCAATCGGCCGGCGCGCCACGCCGCTGTCCATGGCGGCCTGGGCGACCGCAGGAGCGACGTGGAGCAGGACCCGAGGATCAAAGGGCTTGGGAATCAGGTATTCGCGGCCGAAGGTGATTTCAACGTTACCGTATGCTTTGCGGACGGCGTCCGGGACATCCTGCTTGGCGAGGTTGGCGAGGGCCATGCAGGCGGCCATCTTCATCTCGTCGTTGATGGCGCTGGCCTGGGTGTCGAGGGCACCCCGGAAGAGGAACGGGAAGCAGAGGACATTGTTGACCTGGTTCGGGTAGTCGCTACGGCCGGTGCCGACGATGACGTCGTCGCGCACCGCCTTGGCATCATCCGGAGTGATCTCCGGGTCGGGGTTGGCCATGGCGAAGATGATCGGGTCATTGGCCATCGATTTGACCATCTCCGGGGTGACGGCGCCTTTGGCCGAGACACCGAAGAAGACGTCGGCTCCGACCATCACTTCTTCCAGGGTTCGGACCTCGGTGTCATTGGCGAGGCGGTCCTTGTAGGGGTTCATGCCCTCGGTGCGGCCCTTGAAGATGACACCTTTGGTGTCGCAGGCGTAAAGATTTTCCGGCCGGGCACCGAGGACCAGCGCCATGTTGGCGCAGGCGATGCCGGCGGCACCGGCGCCGTTGACGACGATCTTGACCTCGGAGATCTTTTTCCCGACCACTTCCAGGGCATTGAGGAGCCCGGCATTGGCAATGATCGCGGTGCCGTGCTGATCGTCGTGGAAGACCGGGATGTTCATGATCTTCTTGAGTTCTTCCTCGATATAGAAGCACTCGGGCCCCTTGATGTCCTCGAGGTTGATCCCGCCGAAGGTCGGCTCCAGAATCTTCACGGTGCGGATGATCTCATCCGAATCCTTGGTGTTGAGCTCGATGTCGAAAACATCGACGTCGGCGAAACGCTTGAAGAGGACCCCTTTCCCTTCCATGACCGGTTTGCCTGCCAGGGCGCCGATATCCCCGAGACCGAGGACTGCGGTGCCGTTGGAGACGACTGCCACCAGATTCCCCTTGGCGGTGTACTCGTAGGCTAAGTTTGGATTTTTCTCGATTTCCAGACATGGCTCGGCTACCCCGGGGCTATAGGCCAGAGACAGATCACGACTGGTGGCGCAGGGTTTGGTGGTGATGACTTCGATCTTACCTTTGCGCCCCGAACTGTGATAATCCAGGGCATCCTGACGTTTGGACATAAAGATTCTCCTTTTGGCTGAGTTGGTTTCGACCCTTCACAAAGGCGGGGTCGAAGGCGAAATGAGTTTGCTGTTTGGTGGAGTGAAAAACAGTTTTGCTAAAAAAACACCATGCAATTTTATTCCGATTAAATCCGGAAAATATGCCTGAGACAGTAACTTGTCAAGAGGAATCTGGGGTCGGAGGAAAATGGCATAACGCCGTTTCAGGCTTTCAGCCCCGCTGATTCATAGCAACACGGGTGCCAAAACCCGGCCCGCTACAAAAATAGCTTCTATTTCCCGCCAGTCAATGGAGCCACTGTCGAGGGAGGTTCGATGGCTTGGTTGAATTGGGGTCGATGCTGGCGGAATTTGGCCGTCAACGGGGTATTTTCGCCCGGTTTTCCGATTGACAGCCTATCGGGCAGGCGGTAAAAATGGGTCGGGTTTCCTCTCCGGGGTGGCGCCGGCGGCTGTTCGGCACAAGGCGCGACGGTTTGCCGCCTCACGGCAAGGGAAAAGTTCGATGATCCGGATAGGAGTGTTGTCCGATACCCATCTGCACGGGGCGCTTGAGGGCGGGAGCGTCCTGGCCCGTCTGGTGGAATGCCATTTTGCCGATGCAGATCTGATTCTTCATGCGGGGGATCTGGTCGACCCGGAGGTTCTGCCGGCTCTCTCCGGGCGCGAGGTGGCGATTGTGCAAGGCAATCTCGATCCTGTGATGCCGGGTGTTCCCCGGCAGCGGATTATCACCATAGGCGGCTTTCGTATCGGCCTGATCCACGGCTGGGGTGAACCCCATGACGTGCTGTCCCGGGTGCTGGGGGCTTTTCACGGTGAATCCCTCGACGCCCTGATCTTCGGCCACAGTCACAGGCCCTATTGCGAACGTCGCGACGGTCTGCTGCTTTTCAATCCGGGCAGCCCCACCGAC
>JBBQBQ010000078.1:0-13939 GCA_038317685.1 Desulfuromonadales bacterium
TTGCGAAGGCGCTCAATATCAGTCGTTCGGGTGTGCTGGTCGCAGCAAGAAGGGGAGCGGAAATCTATGCTAAATCCTCGGAGTTGCAGGTGGGCCTCAGTTCAAGTCAACCAGATCAACTACGTCCCCTTTAGCTCTCTCAAGTCAACCAGATCAACTACGTCCCCTTTAGCTCTCAGACATAGAAATTCTCGAATACTCAATAGTCGTAGCAACAAATCTTGTTAAAGCGGTGGACCACAACGCCTCGGTGTATATATGCGTCCCTGGATCACAATCCATAATGAAATTTAAAAAATTGAGCTGTCTTGAAGGCAGTTTAGGAACACTAAATATCGCCCGCGACGCTGAATATTTATCAAATTTACTCGTATCGGACTATCTTCGGAATGCTTTGGTTGAATTACGCGGGCAGGGAATCGGTTTGTACCGACCAGAGGAAATGACATGGTAGCCTTTTTGTAGGCCGTTGTCGGATATTCCTCAAGGGGATTTCTGGCTAATCTTTCAATATCCTGAGTAAGAGCCATAGATTGATTTCCTGCCATCGCCACATCCAGATCCACGCTCTTTGACAACCGCATACACTCAGAAAATGGCAAAAGAAGCCACGGGAGGCGTGAGTTCCATCATCCGCTTGCGCCGTCCCGTGCTCCTTCTTGATCCGTGTGGCCGATCCAAATTTCAATCTGAAAAGGGCAGTCGTCGCACGCAACGGCGCAACGACGCGACGAAGATCAAATCCTTAGAGAGTCCCTCTCCCTTCCCGGTGATGGGATGTTCTCTCGATATCGACTTGATTTTACGTTGTGCTCGTCGCGTTCGTTGCGAGAAACCGATTTTTTCCGGATTCCATCGCCTCTTTGTCTATCATTTCACGCCTGTGTATTCGGATACGGGGATCGTTCTGAGTGTATGCGTTGTCCATGTTCCCTATCCGTTGGCGAAGCAAAGATTGCCCTTTCCAACAGGTGGAAATGTTGATGGAGCCGCTTGGGGAACTCGCTGTTGGTGCACCGGGACAGACACCTGCGGAGCCTGTCCCCGATGAATCAGGAAGGCAGTCCCCCGTTCAACGAGTGACAATTCGTAGCAATAAGTTTAGATCCAAAGCCTTCGGTTTTTCTGTTTTGCGAGGATGGGTACGGGACCGGCGCCTTGGGGGGGTCGGTTCTTTGGGGGATTTCCGGTGAAATTGCATGGGACGGGAACGGGACAGGCACCCTGGCGGGAGCCAGTCCCTACCTAACAGGCGGGGAGAACATGAAACGATTCTTTGGCGGATTGACGTTGGCGGCGGCGCTGTTCGGATTCGGCATGACGGTGGCCCGAGCCGAAGCGCCCCCCTTGACGACCTTGGGCTTCGACCTCGTCGGCATCGGCCTGAACGCTTCTCCGGACTACCAGGCGGTGCCGAAGGGGATCGCCACCCAGGTCAATACCGGCGTCGACACCGGCGGCTTCGACGTCGACCTGATCGTCGGCCAACTGCCGAAGGACTACCGGGTGGTGGCCGAACTGACCGGTCCCGCCTTTTTGATCCCCCTGACCCTCACGACCCTGCCGGGGAAGCCCTTCACCATCCCGACCCTGGCCCTCAACGGCAAACACACCCTGAACAACATCCGCCTCGTCGACGGCGCCGGAACGACCCTCTTCGGCGCGGTGCCGCAGGCGGTGGTCATCGAGTCGATCAACGATCCGCTGGTGACGAGCGTCACCACCCGCCAGCTCTCCGCCGAGGAGTTGCAGGAGCGGGGGGTCGTCGTCGATTCGTCCAACTTCACCGCCTACGAGTTCACCGCCGCCCTCGTTACCAAGAGCGGCCAAGTCCCCATCACCCTGCCGGTATTGATTCCCACGCAGAGCGGGTTGACGTGAGGGGTCAGCCCCCGAGGCATGACAATCGATGGGATTAAGAGCCGATCCCACGGACAACCAAAGAGGGCCGCCCCAGCCAACAACCCACAGGAACCGATCATGACCCGACTCCGCATCGCCCTCATCTCCCCCCGCGGCCCCCTCTACCGCCACCGTACCGGGCTGCTGCGCAAGTCGCTGCGCTATGCACCGCTGACGCTGACGACGCTGGCGGCGCTGGTGCCGGCGGAGCTGAAGGCGGAGGTGACCCTTTACGACGAGGGGATCGGCGAACTGCCGGAGATGCTGGAGGCGGACCTGATCGGCATCAGCGCCATCACCGGCACCGCCCCGCGGGCCTACGCCCTTGCCGATGCCTTCCGGGCGCGGGGGATTCCCGTCGTCCTCGGCGGGGTCCATCCGACCCTGCTGCCGGAAGAAGCGGCGGCCCACGCCGATGCGGTCGTCGTCGGCTATGCGGAGGAGAGCTGGCCGCGCCTGCTGCGCGACTTCGCCGACCAGAGGATGGCAACCCGCTACCAGCAGGCGGCGGACTTTTCCCTCGCCGGACTGGTCCGGCCGCGCCGGGAGTTGCTGGCGGCGCGCCACTACACCGCTTTCCATACCATCGAGGCGACCCGCGGCTGCGTCCACAGCTGCGACTTCTGCGTGGTGCCGACGGCCTGGAAGGGGCACTACCGGCGACCGGTCGGCGAGGTGATCGACGAGATCCGCGCCCTCGGGGCGCGGCGGCTGGTCTTCCTCGATCTCGATCTCATCTCCCATGCCGACTACGCCCGGGAGCTCTTCGCTGCCCTCATCCCGCTGCGCCTGACCTGGGGCGGCCTGGCGACGACGGCCATCGCCGCCGCCGGCGACCTCCTGGAACTGGCCGCCCGCAGCGGCTGCCGGGGGCTTTTGGTCGGCTTTGAATCGCTCTGCCGGGAGTCGCTGCTGGAGACCCGCAAGGGCTTCAATGTCCGCGGCGACTACGCCGAGATCGTGCGCCGTCTCCATGCCCACCAGATCGCCGTCATGGGCTGTTTCGCCTTCGGCTTCGACCACGACACCCCGGAGATCTTCGCCGCCACCGCCGACTTCGTCATCGAATCCGGCATCGACCTGCCGCGCTTCGCCATCCTCACCCCCTTTCCGGCGACGCCGCTCCATACCCGCCTGAAGGGGGAGGGGCGCATCCTCAGCGAGGACTGGGAGCGCTACGACGGCCAGCACGTCGTCTTCCAGCCGGCGCGCATGACTCCCGAGGAGCTGCGGGCCGGCACCGAGCGGACCTGGCGGCAGGTTTACAGCTATCCCGCCATCGCCAGACGCCTGGCGCGCTCCCGCACCGGCCTCGCCACGGCGCTCCCGGCCAACCTCGGCTACCGCTTCTACGCCCGGCACCTCGCCGACTTCTACCATTGCCGGGAGGCGCTGCCATGAGGGTGACGCTGATCCACCCCGCCATCGGCCGCCGCGTCGGCGCCGACTATATCCGCAGCTGGCAGATGGAGCCGCTGGCCCCGGCGGTCCTCGCCGCCCGGACCCCGCCAGGGGCCAGCGTCCGTTTCTTCGACGACCGCCTGGAGACGATCGACTTCGACGCGCCGACGGACCTGGTCGCCCTCTCCGTCGAGACCTACACCGCCCGCCGCGCCTACCAGATCGCCTCCGAATACCGCCGCCGCAAAGTGCCGGTGGTGATGGGCGGCTTCCACGCCACCCTGCTCCCCGAGGAGGTCGCCGACTTCGCCGAGGCGGTCGTCGTCGGCGAGGCCGAAGGGGTCTGGCCGGAGCTCCTCGCCGACGCCGCCGCCGGCCGTTTGCAGCGGAGCTACCGGGGGTGTGGACGCCCCGCCCTCGCCGGCGTGACCCCCGACCGCTCCATCTTCGCCGGCAAGCGCTACCTGCCGGTGGCGCTGGTCGAGGCGAGCCGCGGCTGCCGGGGAGGCTGCGAGTTCTGCGCCATCTCGTCCTTCTACGGGGCGACCCAGACCTTCCGGCCGCCGGAGGAGATCGTCGCCGAGATCGGGGCCTTGAAGGGCCGAACCATCTTCTTCGTCGACGACAACCTGACCGGCGACCGGGAGCGGGCGCTGGAACTCCTCACCGCCCTCGCCCTGCTGCGGGTCCGCTGGATCGGGCAGGCGAGTCTGGCGGTTGCAGCCGACGAGGAGCTGCTGCAGGCCCTCGTCGCCAGTGGCTGCCAGGGGCTGTTGATCGGCCTCGAATCCCTCGACGGCGCCAACCTGGCGCAGATGGGGAAGGGGGACCGGGAGACGGCCCGCTCCTACGCGGTCGCCCTGGAGCGGCTGCGCGCCCATGGTATCCGCCTCTACGCCACCTTCGTTTTCGGCTATGACGGCGACGACCCGGCCGCCTTCGCCCGCACCCTCGCCTTCGCCAAGGCAGAGCGCTTCTACCTCGCCGCCTTCAACCACCTCACCCCCTTCCCCGGCACCCCCCTTTACCGGCGTCTGGAGGAGGAGGGGCGGCTGCGCTTTCCGCGCTGGTGGCTCGATCCCGGCTACCGCTACGGCCAGCTCCCTTTCGACCCGAAGGGTATGGCGGCCGAGGCGCTGGAGGAAGCCTGCGTCGCCGCCCGCCGCGCCTTCTTCGGGTGGCCATCGATTGTGCTGCGCAGCCTCGACTTCCGGGTCAACAGCCGCTCCCCCTTCATGTGGTTCAACTTCTTCGGCATCAACGCCCTGATGCGCCGGGAGGTCCTGCAGCGCAAGAGCTTCCCCCTGGGCGACGAAGGCTGGACGGGAATTTTTCTCAAGGTGGGGGAGGGCGATGGACTTCGCCTTTGAACTCGCCACTGCCGCCGATGACGGGGCGATCCGCCGTCTCCTGGCCGAGAACCCGGTGCCGGGGGCGGTGACCCTCGGCTACGAGCGGGAGCCCGACTACTTCCTCGGCTGCGGCCCTTTGGGGGATTCCTGCCAGGTCCTCGTCGCCCGCCACCGGGAAGACGGCGCGCTCGCCGCTGTCGCCTGCCGGGCGCTGCGGACCCTCTTCGTCAACGGCGCGCCGCAGACCGTCGGCTACCTCGGCCAGTTGCGGGTCGCCGCTGCCTTCCGGAGCCGCTGGCTGGTCTCGGCAGGCTTCCGTAAACTGCGGGAACTCCACAACGACGGGGCGACCGCCGCCTATCTGACCACGATCATCAGCGGCAACCGCGAAGCTGAAGGAGTCCTGGTCGGACGGCCGCGCCGCCACTTCCCGCGCTACCGGCCGCTGGCGGAGCTGCACACCCTGACCCTGCCGGTCTGCCGCCGGGCGCTGCGTCCGCCGCCGCCGGGGGTGACCATCGTCCCCGGCGACGGGCTTCCCCTGGCGGAGCTCCTCGCCTTCTGGGACCAGACCGGAGGCGCCCGGCAGTTCTTCCCGGCCTGGCGGGCCGCCGACTTCGCGCCGGGGGCGCCGCTCACCCGGGACTTCCGCCTCGTCGACCTGCGGGTGGCGCTGCGGGGCGGGCGGGTCGTCGCCACCCTCGGCCTTTGGGATCAGTCGGCCTACAAACAGATGGTGGTGCGGGGCTACGGCGGCCTGCTGCGGCAGGGGCGGCCCCTCTACAACCTCGGTGCCCGACTGCGCGGCCGGCCGCTCCTGCCTCCCGTCGGGGGTGGCCTGAAGCTCGTCTGCGGCGCTTTTTGCTGCGTCGCCGACGGGGCGGAAGGGGTCTTCCCGACCCTTCTCGACGCGCTCCTGAAGCTTGCGGACGGGCGAGGTCACGACTGGCTGGCGGTGGGGCTCTGCGGCGGCGACCCGCTCCTGCCGCTCCTGGCGGCTCGCCCTCACTTCCCCTACCGCAGCCGTCTTTACAGCGTTTCCTGGGACGACGGAGCCTGGTTTCATGACCAACTCGACGGACGCATCCCCCATGTCGAACTCGCCGCTCTTTGAGACCGGCAGCCGGCTCTCCGGCCGGGTCCTGCCGGTCGGCGCCTTGAGCGCCACCGAGACCGGGGCGATGTTCGCCCTCCTCGACGCCTACTTCAGCGGCGCCAGCCGGGAGCGTTTCGCCGCCGATCTGGCGGAGAAGGAGTCGGTGATCCTCCTGACCGACCCGGCCGGAATTCTGCGCGGTTTCTCGACCCTGATGCGCTTTGCCGGGGAAGTCGATGGCGTCCCCTATGTCGCCTTCTTTTCGGGGGATACCATCATCGAGCCGGACTTCTGGGGGGATACGGTCCTGCCGCGCCTCTGGGCCCGCACCGTCTTTTCCCTGGCGGCGGCGGTCCGGGACCGCCGGGTCTGGTGGCTCCTGATCTCCTCCGGCTACAAGACCTACCGCTTCCTGCCGGTCTTCTTCCGGAACTTCTACCCCGCCGTCGACCGGCCGCTGCCGGCGGAGCTGCGGACCCTGCGCGACGCCGTGGCGGGGCGCAAGTTCCCCGACGAGTACGATCCGGCGAGCGGGGTGGTGCGCCTGCGCTATCCGGCGCCGCTGCGCCCCGGCGTCGCGGAACTGACCGTCGGGCGGCTGCGCGATCCCCATGTGGCCTTTTTTGCCGCCGTTAATCCGGGGTGGCGCGACGGCGATGAACTCGCCTGCCTGACGGAGATCGACCGCGCCAACCTCACCGCCGCCGGACGGCGAATGCTCGGGGAGGGGCGATGAGTAGCGGGGCGCCGCTGGCGGTGAACGGCCTCTGGCTGCTGGCGAGCCTCCCCGAGGCGCTCGCCTGCCGCCGCGCCTTGGGGCGGGTCGCGGTGACCCAGGAGGCGGTTCTCAAGCGCATCCTGCACGCCAACCGGGCAAGTGACTTCGGCCGGCGCCACCGCTTCGCCACCCTGCGCAGCGTCGCCGACTTCCAGGCCGCCGTCCCCCTCGCCGACTATGACGACCGGGCCGGGGAGATCACCGCCATCGCCGCCGGGGACCGGCAGGTCCTGACCACCGAGCCGGTCCTCCTGCTGGCGCCGACCAGCGGCTCGGTCTCCGGCCGCAAGCTGATCCCCTACACCGCGGCGCTGCAGCGTGAATTCCGTCGGGGGATCGCCCCCTGGTGCGCCGACCTCTTCCTCTCCCGTCCGGCCCTTCTGTTTGGCCCGGCCTACTGGGCGGTGACGCCGGCGGCGCGGGAAGGGGAGCGCAGCGCCGGCGGCCTGCGGATCGGTTTCGCCGACGACAGCGATTACCTGGGTCCTCTCGGGCGCCTCTTCGCCCGCGCTGTCCAGGCGGTCCCCCCCGAAGTTCGCGCGATCGGGGAGATGGAGGCCTTTTGGTACACGACCCTCCTCTTCCTCCTCGGTCAACGGGAACTGCGCCTCGTCTCGGTCTGGAATCCGACCTTCCTGACCATCCTCCTGGAACGCCTGCATCTGGGTTGGGAGGCCCTCGCCGACGATCTCGGCGCCGGGCGTTTCGCCCCGCCGACGCCGCTGCCGCCGGAGTTGGCGGCCCGCTTTGTCGCCCGCCTGCGCCCCGCCCCAGCCCGAGCCGCGCAGATTCGCGCCGCCTTCAGCGCCGGTGGCGCCGCCGGGGCGATCCACGCCCGCCTCTGGCCGCGGCTGGGCCTCGTCAGCTGCTGGGCCGACGGCCCCGCCGCCACGGACGCCGCCGCCCTGGCGCAGCTCTTCCCGGGGGTCCCCATCGAAGGGAAGGGGCTCCTCGCCACCGAGGGGATCGTCAGCATCCCCCGCCACGGCGGAGCGGGGTGCCCGCTGGCGCTGCGCTCCCACTTCTTCGAGTTCCTCCCGGAAGGAGGCGGGGCGCCCCTTCTCGCCCAGCACCTGACGGCAGGGGATACCTACGATGTGGTCGTCACCACCGGCGGCGGCCTTTACCGCCATCGCCTTCACGACCGGGTGGCGGTGACCGGATTCGCCGGGGAGTGCCCCCGGCTGCGCTTCCTCGGCAAGGCCGATCTGATCGCCGACCGCTTCGGCGAGAAGCTTCATGAGGAAGAGGTCCGCCGCGCTGTCGCGGCGGTGCTGGGTGCTGCCGAGACGGCTCCTGCCTTCGTCCTGGTCGCCGGGGAGGCGTTGGAGGAAGGTTTTGCCTACTGCCTCTACATCGAGGCGCCGGGGGCGGACGACGCCGCCCTGCGGCAGGTCGGCGGCGCACTGGAGGAGAGGTTGCTAGAGAATTTTCACTACCGATACTGCCGCGACCTCGGTCAGCTGGCGCCCTTGCGGGTCTTCCGCATCGACGGCGGCGGGCGGGAGGCCTGGCTGCAGGGCTGTCAGGCCCGGGGCCAGCGCCTCGGCGACATCAAACCGGCGACACTGCACCGCGGCGATGACTGGAGCCGTTCGTTCCGGGGGCGTTTATTGGAGGGAGGCGTCTGGTCGGGGGTGGACGGGGAAGAACGTTAGGCGGATTCTGAGGGTTCCTGCTGGTAGCTCTTTTGATTGTCAGTTTGGTAAACTTGGTCCAAGGCCGTGCCTGCTTTTGAACGTTATCCCTCAGCGGACCCGCGTAGCGGGGTTCGCTGAGGGCTTGGTTGGGCTGTTGTTTCATTCATTGTCGTTTCGGAAGTACGAGATCGTCGGTTTGATTCCCACCAGAAGAGCGGCAACGGCAATGACCCAAACATACCGTTTTGTGAAGTCTGACAGGTATGCGCCCACGATCATGCCAATCAGGATGCAACACCACTTCAACAAGCCGATGTCGACCACTGACCAGCCTTTTGCTTTGAACAGTTTCATCGTTATTGACCTTACCCCCCCCCCAACGGGGCCATAATCCTCTTCGGCTTCTCGCAACAAGAACACGCCATCCTTCGCAACAATTTCGCTACTATAGTCCGACCCCGAGCGCCCCCGAAGCATGCAGTTGACGCGGCGCTTGAGCGAAGGGTTAAGCCGCTCCATGCCGATACCCCGATCAAGCAGCCACCCCAAAGAGAGCCCCAACTCCGGCGGTCAGTGCCATGGCCAAGGCGCCCCAAAAGCTGACGCGCGCGACAGAGGAAGCCACGGGGGAACCCCCAGCCCGTGCTGCCAGCAGTCCCAATAAAGCCAGAAAGACAAGCGAGCTGCCAGCAAGGCCCCACATGAGCATGGAAGCCGGAAGCAAAGGGACCATCAATAGAGGCAGTGCTGCGCCCACCGCAAACGTACCCGCCGAGGCAAATGCGGCTTGCACCGGCTTTGCGGCCAAGGTGTCCGATATGCCAAGCTCATCTCGCGCATGTGCGCCAAGCGAATCGTAGGCCATCAATTGCGTAGCTACGCTGCTGGCCAATTCCTCATCAAGACCGCGTCCAACATAGATTGATTTCAGTTCTGCGTGCTCCTGATCCGGATTTGCGGCTAACTCCATTCTCTCCCGCACCAGGTCCGCGCCTTCGGTATCGGCTTGTGAACTGACTGAGACGTACTCGCCCGCAGCCATTGACATGGCGCCGGCGACAAGGCCGGCTACGCCCGCAACCAGAATTGCCTGGGTCGTTGCGCCCGAAGCAGCTACGCCCAGGAGAAGGCTCGCAGTGGAGACGATTCCGTCGTTCGCGCCAAGGACGGCAGCACGTAGCCATCCAGTTCGATGGGTTCTATGACTTTCCTTGTGTCTCATAACACCTACTGGTTGATGGAACCTCTCCCTCGCCGCCTCATGTAGACATCAGCGGCGCGAAGTACGAACGACCGACTGAATGGCATGGCTAGGCAAGCCAAAAGTGCTGACAAGAAGCTGATGAGAGGTGTGCGCGTAATAGCTGCACCAGCATGCAATGCCCAACCATTTTGCCCCGTCTTCAAAAAAGTACTTCCAATGACCAACTCGCCACAACCATGGCTCAAGTATCACGTCTATGACAACAGAAGTCGTGAGGAACCCTAGTGCTAACAACAGGACACCGAAATTTGTTCTCAATATGACCCGTCTAAACGCGATGAGATAAGCAGATACGGAAATCCCCAAGGCCACGAAGATGACTTTTTCGTTTAAACCAAAATACCGAGAAGCCAAATCCTCATGAATTAGGAAGAAATCATCAAACAAGAGATACGTCGACAAAAGAGCGGAGGAAAGAAGAAACCAAAACGTATCCCTCTGCTTGATATTGCGAAGAGTCATCGCAGCAAAAGCACATATCGATGCAGCCGCACACCACAGGAGAATCCCAAGGTTTGAAAGAATGCCCGAAAGAGGGTGAATTCTCGCAATGGCTGTAACATCCTGAGTCATGACAGGCATACGTATTCGAAAATGTACGCTTACCACCACCATTGCCACAAGAATAGATATAGATGGAACAAAGGTAATCAACATCTGCCGTACGGTTACCGTCTTCATCGCAAAACCTCGAATTTCTCGAATGCCTAACGCTCTGATCGATGGGCCGGGGTTCTGATCGATGGGCCGGGGTCGGACCAAGACAACCATCCGATTTCAAATCGAAAAGTCGTCAAACTGACCCTGAAATTCAGCTTATGGGTCAATTTTTGGCCTCAAAAATAACCTTATAATTCTTCCAAACAAAAAGCCGCCCACCGGTAGGAGTCTGGATCGGGCGGCTGGGGATCATTCGTTGGTTCCGGTCATCTCCCGGGTCCTTTCGGAAAAAGCGTCTCTTCGTTTTAGCCCTTCCAATTCCTCGCGTCAATAAGGTTCCGTCTTTCCAATTAAAATCCCTTGACCTGCCGGTTCGTCCTGCATAGGATGTATGCGAAAATTAATATATGGTCGCCGCCGGAAGCGCCAATGATGGGAGCTCAGGTCTTCCCCTGATGATCACTCCAGTGGCAAGTGAAAGAAAAAGCTCCGAGAGGTGCAACCAGGTGCAAGGGGCCGGCGGCAGGTGCAGAATCTGCGCGAAAGAGTGGGCCATCGTGGCTGAGGAAAATAATAAAAGTCTTGAATTACGGCTAATTACGACATTGGCACAGAGCCTGAAATATCCTCCTGCAGAGTTCATCACCCTAACAGGAGGAAAAAAAGATGAAAGTACGAATCATGCAGACGGTGGCGATCATGGGACTGCTGGTGGCGCTGAGCGCCGGGGATGTGCTGGCGGCAGGGAAGGGGAACGGCGGGGCGAATGGCAGCCGAACCGGGACCTGCACCAACCCGACCACGACCGTTCGTCCGGCCGACTCGCAGCGCCGCGACGGCACTTTTCTCACCACCGGCACCACCGCCAACGGTTCGACGGTTCGCCCCGGAAACGGCAAGGGTCTGCAGGACGGTTCCCGTCTGAGCACGCCCACCACCACTCCGTAACCACTGGATCTCCCGCTTCGGCAGGCCGGAAGGGCTGCCGAAGCGGGGGGAGGATCTTTACATGCGACGCTTGATGTTTCTCATCCTGATTGGCTTGATCGGACTCGGCAGCGGGGAGGCCTCCGCCTTCCTGGGGAGTTCGGCTGCCGATACGGCGAGCGGGCTCGATGTGGCAGCCGGCTTCGATGTTAACACCATCACCACCCTGACCGGCACCGTTCTCACCCCCCCGGCACGGCACGACAATGAACCGCAGGCGGTGATGACGGTGGCCACTCCCCAGAACCAAGTGACCGTCATCCTTGGCCCCTGGTGGTATTGGGAGAAGCAGACCATGACGATAACTGTGGAACAGAAACTGACGCTGAGCGGTTCCCTCGCTCAGGGGCAGGATGGAGGGCTCTATCTCTTTGCCCAGCGGGTGGAGGACCCTGACAATGGGGAGTCGGTGACGCTGCGCAGCGAGGCGGGGAAACCCCTCTGGTCGCACGGCCCCCTGGGAAACCAATCCGGCAATCGGCAGTTTGAAGGTCGCGGCCTGCGCTCCGGCGCCGGAAGCCGCGGCGCCGGCATGAGAGGGGGACGCAGGTGAAATTGAAAAGTTTGGCTCGTTTCGGTTTGGCGCTGGCCCTGACGCTGGGGCTTACGACCCCGGCCCCGGCGGCGGTCTCCCTCAGCCTGGGAGCGGAGTACGCCTCGGGGAACTATGAGACCGATGCCACGGTCCGCAGTGTCTACCTGCCGCTGATTGTTACCTGGCTCCCTGACGCGCGTTGGGATGTGAGCCTCGAAATCCCCTATCTCTTTCAAAGCAGCTCCAACCTCACCACCCACCTTTACAGTAATGGCGTCGGGATGGTGGCGCAGCAGCCGGCGTACCAGGGTGGCGGCAATGGCCGCAGCCGTTTGGCGGCCACGGACGGGGGACCCGAAGCCGAGGTCGCGGCCTCTTCGACCCCGGCGAAGAGCGACGTCTCCGGCCTCGGCGACGTGATCCTGCGGGTCGGCGTCATTGCCCTCGCCGAGGGGGTTTACGTTCCCCAGCTGCGGCCCTCCCTCTTCGTCAAATTTCCGACCGCCAGTCGCGACGACGGCCTCGGTACCGGCGAGTACGATGGCGGGCTGGGGTGCCAGGCCGTCAAATGGTTCGACAACCTCCAGTTGGCCGGTGAGGCATTCCATGTCTGGCAGGGGGAGGCGGAGGGGTTCGGTCTCAGAAACTATTGGAGCTATACGGCCCAGGCCGGTTATCTGCTGACCGAAACCGTGGAGCCGCTGCTCGTCGTCAAAGGAGCCACGGCCCCGGCCGAGGGGTCCGGACAGCTTCTGGAGGGGCGGGTCAGACTCCTCTGGGCCCTCAGCGAAGCGACGGTCCTCGATCTCTATGTCGCCCGGGGCCTGACCGACAACAGCCCCGACTATGGAGGGGGGATGACCCTCGTCTATTCCTTCTGATATGCTGAAGACGACCCGTCTGATCCTCGCCATTCCGATCTGTTTCACCCTCCTGGTGGGGTGGTTCGCCTGGTCGGCCTTTCGCGCGGCGCCGCCCTTGGCCGCAGAAAATCTGCGGGGGGCCGGCCTTTCCATGGCGGCGGCGATCGAGCAGCTGGCGACGGCCGATCCCTCCTTCCGCTCCTTGACGCGCTACAGTACCCCGGATATCGCCTACTTCGCCCTTGTCGACAAGTCCGGGACGATCCGCTTTCATACCAATCCCGGCCTCATCGGCCGAAGCTTCGCCGGGGGCGCGCCGCCGGTCATGCCGACCGGGGTTTCGGAACAGCGGGAACGGCTCGGCACCGGGGAAGAGGTCTATCTCCTGCGAACCCCGATCCACCCTGACCACGATCAATTGCTCCTGACCCTGGCCCTCCACACCTATCGGGCCGATCAGGTGATCCGGCGGGCGAGGACCGGGGTCTCCATCGTTGCGGCGCTGACCCTGCTCCTCTGGGGACTCACCGGGTTCCTGTTCGCCCTGCTGCGGCGGGACGAGCGGCAGCGTCGGGAACTGGGGCGTCGGGAGGAGCTGGCACGGCTGGGGGAGATGAGTGCGGTCCTCGCCCACGAAATCCGCAACCCCCTGGCAGGGATCAAGGGCTTCGCCCAACTGGTGGCGAGTGCCGAAAGGATCGAGCCGGCGCGCCTTTATGCCGAAAAGATCGTGAGCCAGTCGCTGCGCATGGAGGCCCTGGTCAACGACCTGTTGGCCTTCGCCCGGGACGATCGGGAGGAGCGGCAGCCGGTCGATCTGGCGGCGCTGGTCAACGACTGTGTCGACCTGATCCGCAGTGAGGCCGCCCCGGCCCGGGTGGCCGTCGAGCACCGCCGCCACCCACCGCTTAAGGTCCGGGTCGGCGCCGACCGGTTGATGCAGCTCCTCCTCAACCTGATGAAGAACGGCGTGCAGGCGATGCCCGACGGGGGGGTGCTGCGGGTCGATCTGGAACGGGCCGAAGCGACGGCGCGGATCCGGGTGGTCGACAGCGGCATCGGCATTCCGGCCGCCGATCTCCCCCACATTTTTGAGCCGTTCTGGACCAGCAAGGCCCAGGGAACCGGACTCGGTCTGGCGCTCTGCCGACGGGTGACGGAGGAACATGGCGGCCGGTTGCAGGTCGAAAGCGCGCCGGGAGCGGGGACGACGGTAACCGTCGTCCTGCCCTTGACGGCCTAGTTTCCGTACGGAAACGGTTCTTTTCCACCGTGGCGGCGTCAATCCGCGGTCTTGCTGGTGCGGCGTACCGGTGTACGCCTCCGCGCAATCCCTTGATTTCCTTGCCATGACGAAAAATTTCTCGTTTCCGCCTCGGAAACCACACCGTGTCCATCCGCCAGTTTCCTGATCGACGCGGCATAGAAAGGGAAATAACAATGTCGGCGACAATCTTGGTT
>JBBQBQ010000079.1:0-13441 GCA_038317685.1 Desulfuromonadales bacterium
GAAATTTACCGCAACATCCGGCAGCTCCCTCCGGAACTCTTCGCCCGGGAACGGATCTTCCTGGGGAATACCCTGCGAGGGATGAGCGAGTACGTGGAAAGCCTGCCGGCCGAAGCACGATGGGCGCTGGCGGAGGGCTGATGGACCTCAGCCCGGCGTGCTGCCAAGGCCGAAAAGGGCCATGACGCCCCCTAAAACTGCGATCTGAATAATCCAGCCGATCAGGCAAACCCCGATCGCGCGCCAGGTGCTTTGATAGTCGAGGGCCTGACGGACCGCAATCACCATGGCCACCAGCATCCAGACACCGGCCGCCAGACCGACGATCCCCGCCAGCCCCGGCACGATCCCCAAGACCCTCAGCAGTCCGGGGGACGCAGAGAAGCCGGTGGTACGAAGCAGCTCCCCGAGGTCCGATTGAGTCTGCGGCTCCGGAAGGAGCTTGGTGCCGATCAGGTAGGCCAGATAGGCCCAGATCAGCCAGCCGATCAGGGCGGCGAAGGTAATGACGATGAGCCCCCCGATTCCACCGACGCCAAAGCCACCGATCCCAGCCGCCAGGCTCGACAGGACCACGACCAGTCCCGCCTGTTTAAGCGCGGTACGATCGGCCTCGACTTCTTCGTAAAGGTGGATGTCGAGCTTCGCGGCCCGCAGCATGCGCGTCCAGAGGAGTTGCCAATCCATGGTTGGTTCCTTTCGGTGATGGAACAGGTTGGAAGAAGCCTCATCGCCAGTCATTCAGAGCCAGCTCCGGAGTGGAAAACCGGCGGCAGTTGCCGCCCGTCGTGACCTCAAGGGCCTTTCTCTCCGGCGGCCCGACCGGACAAAGGCATTTACTGATTTCCGTGTCTTGTCCGGTTCAGTGGCGACGCGTCCCCCCACCTGCAGGGTTGCCGGAGAGGCGATTTTCTGCGATAGTGCTCGGCAATCCCCTGACCGGAGGTTCCCTTGACCAATTATTCCCCTCTGACCCTCTTCGCCTTCAACTCTACCAGATGGCGTTGGAAATTGATGCGCTGGGAGCGCAATTTCAAGGACCTGTTGCACGGCCGCTCGAGTAGCGACGGCCTCAATCTCACCCGACTGCTGATCGCAGTCAACCTCCTGATGTTCATCGCCATGGTGGTGCAGGGGATGGCGGCGGGGATGGGGGTAAGCCCCATTCTGAACCCCGACTCCAACCTGCTGGTCCATGCCGGCGCCCAATTCTGGCCGTTGGTCCTCTATCATGGGGAATGGTGGCGCTGCCTGACTTACGCCTATACCCACGGCGGAATCATCCACCTCGCATTCAACATGGTCGTCCTTTACCAGGTTGGCCCCTTGATCGAATCGGAACTCGGCGCCTCCCGCTTTTTCGTTCTCTACACCGTCACCGCCCTGACCGCCACCGCCCTCGGTTACTTCTGGCATCCGATGGCGCCGGTCGTCGGCGCATCGGGTTCGCTCTTCGGCCTGATCGGCTTTGCCATCACCTGGTTCCACCGCATGGGGCCGGCGGGGGAGCATATCCGCAACTTCATGCTCCGCTGGGCACTCTTCGCCTTCGTCTTCGGCCTGCTGGTCGGCGCCGACAATGCCGGCCACTTGGGGGGCGGAGTCGGCGGCGCGATCCTCGGGCTGGTCCTGCCGATCGGGGTGCGCGGCCAACGGGCGGCGGCGCCGTTATTCAATGCCCTGGCCATTCTCTGCCTGGTGCTGACGGTCGGCAGCCTCGGCCTGTTGGTCGCTTCCTGGTTCAGAGCATAAAGAGGGCGTCATGGCCAAGGAAAAAGGTCCCGTCACCGCTGCAATCCGCCTGCTGCGGCAGGAGCAGGTGGCGTTCACCGACCACCTTTACGCCTATGAGGAGAAAGGCGGGACTGCCGTCTCGGCCCGGGAACTAGGTGTCGACGAACACGCCGTGATCAAGACGCTGATCATGGAAGACGACCGGAAGAATCCTTTGATCGTGCTGATGCACGGCGATCGACAGGTCTCCACCAGGGAATTGGCGCGAATCATCGGCGCCAAGAGCATCCTCCCTTGCGCACCGGCGATCGCCGACAAGCACTCTGGCTACCAGGTCGGAGGGACGTCCCCCTTCGGCACCCGCAAAAAGATGCCGGTCTATCTTGAAGAGACGATTCTGGAACTCCCCCGGATCTACCTGAACGGCGGCAAACGCGGCTACCTCCTCGGCCTCGATCCCGGAGAGGTCGTCCGGGTGCTCAAACCGCGACTGGTGAAAGTGGGAATTCACTAGGCATAGAACTTCAGGGGACCGATGGGACCCATAATGTGCTTTGGCCTCAACCGGAAAGGAGGGAACGATGACACTTCCGGAAACCTGCCGAGATGCCGCCCGGGCGATCCGAGCCGCCCGCGCTCTGGTCGTCACCGCCGGAGCCGGGATGGGGGTCGATTCAGGGCTCCCCGACTTTCGCGGCGACCACGGCTTCTGGAATGTCTACCCCCCCTACCGCCGCCTTGGCCTCTCCTTCGTCGAGGCCGCCAACCCGGCTCACTTCGAGGCTGATCCAGCCTTCGGTTGGGGCTTCTACGGCCACCGTACCAACCTGTACCGGACGACGGTACCGCACCGGGGCTTCACGCTTTTCCTGGAGTGGGCCGATCGCTTCGACCTCGATATCTTTGTCGTCACTTCCAATGTCGATGGGCAATTCCAGAGAGCCGGGATCCGGGACGACCAGGTTCTGGAGGTCCACGGCTCCATCCATCACCTGCAATGTCTGGCTCCCTGCACCTCGGCAATCTGGGACAACCGCGAAGAGATCCCCGTCGATCTGGAAACGATGCGGGCCGAGCATATTCCCCGCTGCCCTCGATGCGGCGGGACAGCGCGTCCCAACATCCTCATGTTCGGCGACTGGTCCTGGCTGCCGCAGCGGACCCACGGCCAGCAAATGCGCTTCGACCTCTTCGGCGAACAGCACCGCAGCGAGCCGCTGGTCGTCATCGAACTGGGCGCCGGCACCGGCATTCCGACGATTCGCCACTGCAGCGAGCGCCTCGGCTCCCGACCGGGAGCGACGGTGGTGCGGATCAACCCCCGCGAACCGCACATCGCCTCGTCCCATCTGAGCCTCCCCTGCGGTGCGCTGGAAGGGTTGAAAGGAATCGATGCGGCCCTCTCCGCGGATGTGGAATAATTCGTCCCGCCACCGCCCGCTACGGGTTGACCAGGTTCGCCGGCTGTTTCGAGAAAGGGAGTTACGAACTAAAGGAACGGCCGACCGGGTCCCACAGGTTTTGAGGGAGATACTATCAAATCAAAAAGGAGCCCGGACGGGCTCCTTTTTGATTTGATAGTGCAAAGTGGCTGGGAAGGTTCACTCTTCGTAGACCAACACGCGAATCAGGCCGATGGTCGCGCCAGCTTCGGTCGTCGTCGCATCGCTCACCGAAATCACCTTATGGATGTTGTGCTCCCGGAGGAAGGCGTTGATGCGGGCGTCAAGTTCGTCCAACTCCCGCTGGGCCTTGAATGGGGCCAGCGGCTCTCCGAAGGTTTTGACCTTGATCATCACTCCCTCCACCGTTCGGGGTTCAGACCTGGATCACCGACTTCACGGCCGGGATTTTTTCCCTGAGGGTCTTCTCGATCCCCATTTTCAGGGTCATGGTCGACATCGGGCAGGACCCGCAGGCACCTTTGAGCTTGACGCTGACGACGCCGTCAGGACTGATGCCGATCAGCTCGACGTCACCGCCGTCGGCCTGAAGAGCGGGACGAACCATCTCCAAAACTTTTTCAACTTCTGCTTTCATCGGGATTCCTCCTCATCGTGTTTGGGTTCAGTATAGGCCGACCGGCCCACCCGCGCAACCCGCGCGGCGACCGGCCAGTCGACGATATGGGTCTAGATCGGGGGGAGCGGCAGATCGCGCACCCGCCGGGCTCCGAGAAGTGCCGCCGGCCCGACGTCCTTCTCCTGGATGAGGACCTTAAAGGTTTCCCCCATGCCGCCATCAGGAAGGATCAGGTTTTTGAGGTTTAAAAGGAGAGCCCGGGCGCGGTTGGGATCAGTTTCCCGTGCTTGCAGTGCCACCAACTCCTCGACGAAGCCAAGAGCGAGAAGAAAGCGGTACTGTTCGCCGAAAAACAGGGTCTTGAGCCCGGCTTCATCGCCCGCCTTTTGCAGAGCGGAAAAATCGACATGTGCGGTGATATCCTGGCGACCGACCCGCTGGTAGGGATCGTCGCTGGAACGATGCTGATGGTAGCACAGGAGGGTCCCGTTGCGGCGGAAAGGGGCATAAAGTTCGGCCGCCGGGTAGCCGTAGTCGATCGTCAGCACGAAACCCCGTCGCAGCAGAGCGCCGAGTCGACGCATCCAGACCGGCGCCGCCAGGTTGACCTCGGCCCGATTCCCTTCGACGGGGGCCACCCCGAGCCAGCAAAAATGTTCGACCAGGGCAGGATCGGCAGGGCGCAGTTCTTCACCGAATTGTTCGGTGCCGGGGACGACATAGACCTCCCACCATTGACCATCCCGTTTTTCAACCAGATGGACCGGGAACGCATCGACCAGTTCATTGGAGAGGAAGGCCCCCTCCATGCCGGCCAAATCCTCCAACTCGCACCAGTCGAGACGCTCGCTGTGCGCTGCCAGAGTTTCCCGTTGCCGAGCCCGGTTGTCCGGGCTGATCTCGACAATCCGGTAGCGCAGCCGTTGGTAAAGAGAGGGTGCCGTTTCCCGCAGGGCATCGAGGATGTCAAGGGCCAGATGTCCTTCTCCCGCCCCAGATTCGGCCACGGTGAAGGGAGCGTCGCCGAGCAGCTCCCCCATCTGCGCCAGTTGCCGGGCGAGTAGCTTTCCAAAGAGGGCATTGACGCTGGAGGACGTGAAAAAATCCCCGCCCTTGCCGATGCGCCGGCGGGGGGTCATGTAATATCCGAAGTCGGGATGATAGAGGCAGTGTTCCATGAACTCGGCGAAGGGGATGCCGCCGCTGGCAGCCAGGCGCCGACGCAGGAATTCCTCCAGCTCAGGGTGCGCCGCTTCGGTTTGGTTCAGTTCGTTCATAACAGGCTCGCAAAAGGGGGATTCAAGGCAGGGGATTCTACCCCAGAGCTGGGGCCAAGGACAAGAGGCAGTTGCTGGTTCTCAGGGGATCAGGCCGAGGAGGCGATGAATCTGCAGCAGATCGGCAGTCTCCCGCACCAGCAGCGTCGCCATCCCGCTATTGGCGGCAACCCGCAGATCAACCGCCTCGCGATCGCCGACGAAGAGGAAACTTGCCGGGGACCCGCCGATATCGGCCACGACCCGGCGAAAGGCTTCAGGTTCAGGCTTGGGTTGCCAACAATACTCGATGGTATAGAGGCGGGAGAAGACCTGGTCGATGCCGAGGAGGGCGAGAATCTTCCGGGTTTGAGGGAGATTGTTATTCGTGTAGATATAGAGGCTGCAGTGCTCCCGCAGGGATTCGAGCAGCGCCGCCAACACCGAGTCCGGCCGCAGATGGCGCTCGGGAGCAACGAAGGACTGAAACGCCCGGTGCAGTTCAGCAGGTTCGATGCCGAGTTCCATGCAGGTCCGGGTCAGGGTCGGCTCCTCATCAAGCCCTTCGGCGAGGCGCCTGCGGGCGCGGCGCAGCAAAGCTCGCCCCTTTTCCGGAGACAGCCCGCGGCTGGCGGCGACCAACTGTTCGGCGGCCGACTCGATCTCGCGGGCCAGCGGCTCCGAAGTGTAGAGGGTCCCATCGAGGTCAAAGACGATGGAAAGAATCTCTTCAGTTGCTGACAGCATGGCGGGAATGGACCGGCAAATGAGGGTTGAGGGCCGTAAAATCCTGCCTGAAGTTTACCACCCCCCAAGGGGCTGTCAAAATCGGAGGTCCGCCGCGTTCAAACCGATCGCAGGGACTGCCGCAGGGACTGCGGTTGGTTGGTGAAGAAGCCATCGATGCCGAGGCTAAGGAGGGCTCGGGCTCGCTCCGGGGGATCGACGGTCCAGGGGTAGACAGCCAGCCCTTGCCGGTGGCAGGCCGCCACCAACGGACGCGAAGTCCGGTCCTGACGGGGGTGGAAACTTTCGGCCCCACTGCTGACGGCCCGGGCTACTCCCCCTCGCCAGAAGCGGGAATCACTGAGGAACCCCAGGGGGAGTCGGGGTTCGCAGCTGCGCAGGGTGGCAAGGAGGGGATGATCGAAGGAGGAGATCAGAACCCGGCACCGGGGGAAATCTTTCAGGATGGCCAGGACCGATCGGCCGGCCGCAGCGGTTTTGATCTCGATGTTGATCCGTAGGCGATCCTCTGCCCAGCCACAGACGGCGGCAAGGGCCGGCAGAGGCTCACCGGCAAAGGCAGGCGCGAACCAGGAACCAGCGTCGAGGCGCTGGAGTTCGGCAAGGGAGTGGCGGCCGACCGGACCCTGGCCGTCAGTGGTCCGGTCCAGGGTCTCGTCGTGAATCACCACCGGCACCCCGTCGCGGCTCAGATGGACGTCGAGTTCGATGCCGTCGGCACCATCCGACTCGGCGGCGGCAAAGGCCGCCAGGGTATTCTCCGGAGCTCGTCCGGAGGCGCCGCGATGGGCCCAGATGAAGGGCAAGGACATGATTCACCCCTCCGCTTACAGGTCAAGGTTCCGTCGCCCCGGAATACCATGGTTAACCCTCCCGTGACCCAGACCCGGGAGCCATTGTCCGGCCTGCCTAAGGATGGAGGTTCGGGATCTGGGCGCACCTCAGGGCGGACCTTGCAGGGTCGGGTAGCCACGCAATTGCCAAGCGGCAATCCCCCCTGTCAAATTGTAGACCTCTGGGTACCCCTGTTGAGCCAGGTAGGTGGAGACCTGGCTACTGCGCAAACCGACCGCGCAATAGACCAGAATCGGCCGATCCCGGGGGATTTCACCGAGTCGCCCAAGAAGCTGGTCGATGGGGATCAGTTGAGCGCCGGCGATGCGCACCTGGAAGTATTCGCCGGGAGTACGCACATCGAGAAGGAGGATCCGGGGCTGATCCCTGAGCCGCTCAAACGCCTCCGGGGCCGGAAGATTTCGAACCGGGGCGGCCCAGGCCGGGACAGTCAGGAGGGTGCTTAGCAGGAGCATCGCGCTGAGGGCGAGACGTAACATAAGGGACATAAACCTCCTGGGCGAGGAAAACGGCTATAAGATCACAGTCCAACTATATTCATTTTCAAGAATACAATCCACCCGAAACTTGTCATTCCTCGCAAATCGTGCCATCATACCGCCGTTTTCCCTCCCCGCCGAAACCCACCGTCTCTATAATTCAGGAGGAGTTCTCCGATGGATCGCAATCTGGCCCTGGAACTGGTTCGTGTCACCGAGGCCGCTGCTCTGGCCTGTGGACGATGGGTCGGCAAGGGGAACAAGCATGCCGCCGACGAGGCCGCCACCAATGCCATGCGCCGAACCCTCGACTCGGTCGGCATCGACGGGACGGTCGTTATCGGCGAGGGTGAGATGGATGAGGCGCCGATGCTCTTTATCGGCGAAAAAGTCGGCAACGGCAATGCCCCGGAAGTCGATATCGCCGTCGATCCTCTGGAAGGGACCAATATTTGCGCCAAGGGCACCAGCGGCTCCATCGCCACCATCGCTCTCGCCCCGCGGGGAGGTTTTCTCCACGCCCCCGACATGTACATGGAGAAGATTGCCGTCGGGCCCCTGGCCCGGGGTGCCATCGACATCAACCTGTCCCCCAGCGAAAACCTCCAGCGCGTGGCCGCGGCTAAAAAGTGTTATATCGAAGACCTGACCGTTGTGGTTCTCGAAAGACCCCGCCACGACAAGATGGTCGAAGAACTGCGCAAGGCCGGCGCTCGCATCCATCTGATTTCAGACGGCGACGTGGCTCCGGCCATCGCTGCGGCCGTTGCCGGGAGCGGGGTCGACCTGCTGATGGGGATCGGGGGTGCCCCGGAGGGAGTGCTGGCGGCAGCCGCCCTGAAGTGCATGGGGGGCGACATGCAGGGCCGCCTGGTCTTCATGACCCAGGACGAACGGGACCGGGCCCGGGCCATGGGGATCGACGACTTCGAACGGATCTACACCTGCGAAGAAATGGCCCGCGGGGACGTGTTCTTTGCCGCGACCGGGGTCACCAACGGTGACTTGCTGCGAGGGGTGCGTTACTTTGCAGGAGGGGCAGTCACCCATTCCATCGTCATGCGCTCCAAGAGCCGGACGGTCCGTTTCATCGAAGGACACCACCACTTCGACTTCAAACCGGTCTATTGACCGGCCCGTGGCTCCAGCATTTAAACCCTTGTCAAGACAGATGGTAATTGCTAGAATTCCAACGCTTCAGGGACATCGGTCCGGCGCCGATCGGCGAAAGGGAAAATCATGGCGATCATCACCATCTCGCGGGAAATGGGCAGCGGTGGCATCCCCATCGCCCACAAAGCAGCAGATAAGCTCGGCTACACCCTCATTGACGGGGAAGCCATCGCCAAAGTGGCAGAGGCCTACGGGCTGACCCCCGAGGCTCTTGAGAATGCCGACGAAAAACCGCCGGCGTTTGTCGAGAAGGTCGATGCTCAATTGGAGATCGACTTCTACCGGGTGGAACTGATCATCCTCGACTATGCCCTCAAAGGGAACGTTATCATTTACGGTCGCGGTGGTCAGGACCTTCTTGAGGGGATCAACAGCGTGCTGCGGGTGCGGACCATCGCCCCCCTGGAGGACCGGGTTGAGCGCTGGGCAGAGCGGGAATGGCTCGACCCCGACCTTGCGCGGGTTCTGGTCCGGAAAAGCGACCAGCAACGGGCCGGCTTCATCAAATACTACTTCGATCGCGACTGGACGGACCCCCTCGGTTATGATCTGACGATCAATACCCAGCGACTGTCGGAAGAGACTGCTGTCAAATTGATCTGTGAAGGGGTCAAAGACAAGAATCTGGTCGAGCTGAAAGGTGCCGGCAAGAAGATTCTTCAGGATCGGATCGTCGCCAAGAGTACCGAAGTGGCCCTGCTGTCGGAACGGATTATCGAGGGGATGCACCATCATCATTTTCGCATTGCCGCGCAGGGTGGAGTCGTCACCTTCAGCGGTCACGTCCATGATGAAGCCCAGCGGCGGGCGGTACACCGCACCACCAAAAGCGTGAAAGGGGTCCAAGGGATCGAGGACAAATTGGAGATTCGCCCTTATCGGCCGCTCCCCCAGGAACACTGAGCGCTTGGCGCTCAGCGACTCCCTCGAAAGCCGGCCTCCGCGCCGGCTTTCGTCATTTTCAAGGAACCCGGCCGAAGCGGGAAGCCATCTTCCCTTGTTAGCCTCCGGCCAGCATGTTATCATGCGCCATTTTCCGGCTGGGCCGGAGTAATGAACCGATAAGGAGACGACAGAAGATGTCAGGTCACAGCAAATGGGCGAACATCAAGCACCGCAAAGGCGCCCAGGACGCCAGGCGCGGCAAGGTTTTCACCAAACTGATCAAGGAAATCACCATTGCTTCCAGGATCGGCGGCGGGGATCCGGGCGCCAACTCTCGACTACGGGCGGCAATCGACAAAGCCAAGACCGAAAACATGCCCAAGGACACCATCGAGCGGGCCATCAAAAAAGGCACCGGTGGGATGGATGGGGCGGAATACGAGGAAGGGACATTCGAAGGATACGGTCCGGGGGGGGTGGCGGTGATCGTGGAATTCATGACCGACAACCGCACCCGCACCGTCGCCGATGTCCGCCACATCTTCACCAAGCACAACGGCAGCCTTGGCGTCAGCGGCAGTGTTGCATTTCTCTTTGATCGCAAGGGTTTGATCTCCTTTTCTACCGACCAGGACTTCGATGCCATCTTCGAGGCCGCCCTTGAGGTCGGAGCCGAAGACGTCAAGGACGAAGGGGATGCCTACGAGGTGGTGACCGATCCGGTCGACTTCCTTGCCGTGCGCGATGCCCTTGCCGCCAAGGGCCTGAAGTGGGACAATGCCGAGGTGACCATGCTCCCCCAAACCATGGTCAATCTGGAAGGGAAGCCGGCGGAGCAGATGCTGAAGATGATGGATAAGTTGGAGGACAACGATGACGTGCAGAACGTCTACGCCAACTTTGATATCTCCGAGGCCGATATCGACGAAATCATGGGCCAGTGACAGGTGGTCGCTGGTTGGCCGAGGACGATCCCCATGCGAATTTTAGGTATCGACCCCGGTAGTCATATCACCGGCTACGGAATCATCGACCAGCAAGGAAATCGTCTGCTGCACGTCGACAACGGGGCAATCGTCACCCGGAGCGACGCTCCCCTGGCCGAACGGTTACAGACCATTCACCGGGAGTTGGTCCGGGTCATCACTGCCTTCGGTCCAGAGATCATGGCCGTGGAGCAGGTCTTCCTGGCCAAAAACGCCGTCTCCGCCCTCAAGTTGGGTCACGCCCGGGGAGTGGCGCTCCTTTCCGGGATCAATGCCGGCCTGGCGGTCGTCGAGTACAGCGCGCTGCAAGTCAAGAGCGCCGTAGTCGGCTACGGACGGGCCGACAAGGGGCAGGTCCAGCAGATGGTCAAGGCGCTCTTGAAACTGCCGGAAATCGCCCAGGAAGACGCCGCGGATGCCCTGGCGGTTGCCATCTGCCATGCCCACAGCCAAGGAGTCAATCAACAGCTGCAGATCGCTCGCCGGGGACGGTGATGCCAAGGACCCTGCCATCATGATCGCCCTGCTGAAAGGGACCATCGCCTACCGCAGCATCGACCACGTGATCATCGACGTTGGCGGGGTCGGCTATCGGCTCCAGATTCCCCTATCGACCTTCTACGCCCTGCCGGAGACCGGTCCGGCCCAGTTCCAGGTTTATACTCACGTCCGGGATGATGCCATTCATCTCTTCGGGTTTTTGTCGATCGAGGAAAAGCAGTTGTTCGTGCTGCTGATTTCGATCTCCGGGATCGGCCCTAAACTGGCACTGAACATCCTCTCCCACATTCCGGCCGGAGCCCTGCGCCAGGCCCTGGCCGACGGCGACGCCAAACGGCTGGCAACCCTTCCCGGCATTGGCAAGAAGACCGCCGAACGGCTGGTTTTGGAACTCCGGGAAAAGGCCGGCAAGCTGGGCGCGGCGGAGGGCTTTCAACCGGCGCCGGAAGCCGGTGCCTTCGCAGCCGTGGTGGTGCTGGAGGATATCCTGTCGGCGCTTGTGAACCTCGGATACAAAGAAGCGCAGGCTCGCAAGGTCCTGGAATCCCTTGAGATCGCTCCGGGCTCCGGTTTCGAGGAGATTCTCAAGGGAGCGCTCAAGGTCCTGATCAAGTAGATTTCCCTTTTGACTCCGGGCTTGACGGCCCGCACCTGAAATGATGACCGACCGAATCATCACCCCGGCCCAGGCTGGCGACGACGACAGTTTCGAGGCCTCTCTGAGGCCGCGTACCCTGGCGGAGTACGTCGGGCAAACCAAGGCCAAAGAGAATCTGCAAATCTTCATCGATGCCGCCCGCGGCCGCCGCGAAGCCCTCGATCACGTCCTCTTCTATGGCCCCCCGGGGTTGGGGAAAACCACCCTCGCCAACATCATCGCCGCCGAGATGGGGGTGAGCATCAAAAGCACCTCCGGCCCGGTCATCGAAAAGCCTGGAGACCTGGCCGCAGTCCTGACCAATCTGGAGGCGGGCGACGTCCTCTTCATCGATGAGATTCACCGCCTTTCGCCGGTTGTGGAAGAAATCCTCTATCCGGCCATGGAGGACTACCAGCTTGACATAATGATCGGACAGGGGCCGTCGGCCCGAACCATCAAGCTTGACATCCCGCGCTTTACTCTGGTCGGCGCCACCACCCGGGCCGGGCTGCTCTCCTCGCCGCTACGGGATCGGTTCGGGGTCATCAGCCGCCTCCAATTTTACAGCGACCCGGAGTTGGCCATCATCGTCAAGCGCAGCGCCGGCATCCTGGGCATCCCCATCGTCGAAGAAGGAGCAGCCGAAATCGCCCGTCGTAGCCGCGGCACCCCCCGTATCGCCAACCGCCTGCTCCGCCGGGTCCGGGATTTCGCACAAGTCGTGGGGGACGGAACGATCTCCCGGGACCTCGCCGATCTGGCTCTGACCCGGCTGGAAGTCGACAGCCGAGGGTTTGACCACATGGACCGCCAAATTCTGTTGACCATCATCGACAAGTTCGCCGGGGGCCCGGTCGGCCTTGAAACCCTGGCCGCCGCCGTCGGTGAGGAAAAGGACACGATCGAAGATGTCATCGAGCCGTTTTTGATCCAACAGGGTTACCTCAACCGAACCCCCCGAGGCCGCACTGCCACCCCCCTCGCCTACCGTCATTTCCAGAGGCTGCCGATCGGGACCGCGGGCGGCGACCTGTTCGGCTGATGGCTGCCGGCCGCTGCCAGCAGCGGCGCCTGCGTTACGGGCAGGCGATGGAGGTCTTGTCATGAGACGCCCAGCACTGACGGTTGCCCAGAAAATTGCCGCCGGCTATCTCATTATTGCCCTTTTCAGCATTGTTGCCCTCGGTTATGCCTTGCACAGCCTGCAGCGACAGACGATCCGTTCCCGGCAGTTGGTGGAAGTTGATTTTCGTGCCTTCAATCTGCTTCGAGAGCTGCGCCAGACGACCCTCGCCCAAGATGGGCTTGAAAAACAGTTACTGGTCCTGCGCGATCCCACCCTCCTCGATCTCGCCGACCGCCGCCAGGCCGAATTTGCCGCCACCTGGAAAGCAATTGAAGGATTACAACTCCGGGTTGCGGATCGAGACCTCGCCGGTTTGATCAAACCCTACCTTGCCGCTCAAAACCGCTGTGCCGGACTTCAAAAGGAGGAGGCATGGCAGAGAGCCGCCGCCTGCACAGAAGAGCTGACCATCCCTGCCCGAAAGGCGCTGCTGAAAGGCTTGGAAGAGTGGTCGCGCCAACAGCAGAGCAACATCGATCAGACCCTTCAGTCCCTGCCTGAGGAAAGTCGCAAGGCCTACCAGGTGACCCTGCTGCTGATCCTTGCCGGTCTCGCCTGTTCCGCCCCGGTAGCATGGAGGGTCATCTTCAGCATCCACCGTTCCGTACGATCCCTGGTTCACGCTACCCAGAGGATCGCCAGCGGCAGTTTCGACCACCAGATCGTCCTGAAGGGACGTGACGAATTCGGGAAACTGGCCCGGGAATTTACCGATATGGGCCGCAAGCTCAAGGAATTGGAGGCCCGCAGCCTGGACGCGAATCCTCTCACCCGGCTCCCCGGTAACCTGGCTATCGAGCGTGAGTTGAAAGTCTTGATCGCCGCCGATTGTCCCTTTGCCCATCTTTATATCGACCTCGATAATTTCAAGGCCTATGCTGATCGCTATGGGTACCGAGCGGGGAGCGAGGTCATCGCCCAAGTCGGCGACCTGATCCGCAAGGCGGTACGCGATTGCGGTCGCGAAACGGATCTGGTGGGCCATATCGGTGGGGACGATTACGTCATTCTCACGGGTCCGGACCATGCCGAGGCGA
>JBBQBQ010000080.1:0-13124 GCA_038317685.1 Desulfuromonadales bacterium
CCCCGTTCCAGCCCCGTCGAACCGGGTGCCGGCATGGGGAGCAGCTGCACGGCAAAGCGCGCG
Source organism: Desulfuromonadales bacterium (assembly GCA_038317685.1). Classification (GTDB taxonomy): domain Bacteria; phylum Desulfobacterota; class Desulfuromonadia; order Desulfuromonadales; family DDH964; genus JBBQBQ01. The sequence continues at coordinate 64 of JBBQBQ010000080.1, forward strand.
CCGGGCATGGCGAGGGCCTGCAGTTCTCCCTCCACCGCCGCCGCCAGGGCCTGGGCCGCGCTTCGGCGCACCGCACTCAGCACCGCTCCGGTCGTCGACAGGGCCGCATCGGCCGCCTCCAGACGGCGGCCCAGCTCCTCCCGGGTCCCTTCGAGGTCGCCGAGTTCCGCCAGTTCCGCTTCGATTTCGGCACCCCGCGCCAGGGCCGCCGTGAGAGTGGCGCCGTATTTGCGTTTGAGGCTCCCCAATTGCGCCAGACGGTTCTCGACCCATTCCTGGCGCTGCGGTTCGAAGTCGATGCACCGCCGGTAGTCACGCAGTTGGGCGGCGACATCTTCCACCGTGAACTGGGCCGAGCGCAGCGCTTCGGCCAGGTCACCGAGGCGGGGGTCAACCCCGGCCAGAGCGGCCAATTCCGCGGCCAGGGCGTCGAGCCGGCCGCAGACCGCCTCCTCGCCGGCATAGAGGGTTTCGAAGCCCCCTTCGCTGGCGGCGGCGAGACGTTCCGCATTCACCAGGAGGAGACGCTCGGCGGCCAGCGCTTCATCCTCCCCAGGGACCGGCGCGACTCCGGCAATCTCCCGCGCCTGGTATTGGAGGAGGTCGAGGCGCTGCTGGCGATCCCGTTCGGCAGCTTCCAGACTCGCCAGCCGGTCCGCCAGGGCCGACCGCTCCGCATACGCCGCAGCATAGGCAGCACGCTGCGGAGCGAGACCGCCAAAGCTGTCGAGGAGCCCGAGGTGGGTCTCGGGGCGCTGCAGGGTCTGATGCTCGTGCTGGCCGTAGATCGCCACCAGTTTCCCGGTCAGCGGCTGGAGCTGGGCCAGGGTCGCGAGGGTTCCGTTGAGGTAGAGGCGGTTCTTGCCGCTGCGCGAGACGATCCGCCGCACCAGCAGTTCCCCTTCCTCCTCGATCCCGGCCGCGGCCAGTTCGGCCGCCAGTTCCGGCTGACTCGCCAGGTCGAAGAGCGCCTCCACCGTCGCCTCCTCGGTGCCGGTGCGGATCAGCTCCGGCCGGGCCCGGGCGCCCAGGAGCAGACCGACGGCGTCGATGATGATCGACTTGCCGGCTCCGGTCTCCCCGGTCAGGACGTTGAAGCCCCCCGCAAAACTGATTTGAAGGCGGTCAATGATGGCGAAGTTGCGGATTTGCAGTTCGACGAGCACTACCGCTCCCCCCAGCGCAGCTTGGTGCGCAGTACCTCGAAGTAGTCCTTGCTGGTGCTCTTGATCAGTTGGGTGCGAATTTCCGACTGGCGCAGTTCGACGACGTCGCCGCCCCGTAGCGGCATCCCCGATTGGCCGTCGGCGGTCAGCAGCACGTCCTGGTCCTGAAAGGTGACCTGGATGCGGATTACGGCGTCCCCCGAGACGATCACCGGACGGTTGGTGAGCATGTGGGGACAGATCGGCGAGATGACCAGGCAGTTGAGGCCGGGCTGGATGATCGGGCCGCCGGCGGCGAGGTTGTAGGCGGTCGATCCGGTCGGGGTGGCGACGATGAGTCCATCGGCTTTGAAGGTCGTCAGATAGCTGCCATCGACCCAGACCGCCATGTCGATGATCCGGGCCAGGGCCCCCTTGTTGATGACGGCGTCGTTGAGGACCACGTAGCGGGCGATCTCTGTCTCGTCCCGCCACGCCACCGCATCGAGCATCAGCCGGCTGGAGACCTCATATTCGCCGCGGAAGACCCGCTCCAGGGTTGGGAAGGTCTCCTCCCGGGTGATCTCGGTGAGAAAGCCGAGGCTCCCCAGATTGACGCCGAGGATCGGCTTCATCCGCGCCCCGACATGACGCGCCACGGAGATCAGGGTGCCGTCGCCGCCGAGAACAATGACCAGGTCGGCCCGCTCGGGAATATCGTTGTCGACGTAGTCGCGGGCAATCCCGAGGCCCTCGGCCAGGTCCTCTTCCAGCAACACCTCCACCCCCCGCGTGGTGAGCCAGTCCATGACCTCGCGGCCGAAGACGATGGCGTTGGGATGGTGCTTCTTGGCATAGATGCCGACCCTTTGCATGCGTTGTCCTTCGGCTGGCGGTTGTGGGATGTTATTACCATACCGCCCGCCGCAAGTCCAATTCTTTGCCGGAACGGAGGGCCGGTTGTGGGCGGCGCCGCCCTGTGCTAGAGTCGGCTCGCCAGGCACTTAACGGAGCGGAGGATGGACATGGACCTCTTCGATCAGGACCCCCGGACCAGGCCCGATGCGCCCCTCGCCGAGCGCATGCGCCCCACGCTCCTCGACGAGGTCGTCGGCCAGCAACACCTCCTCGGCCCCGGCAAGCCGCTGCGCCGCCTGATCGAGACCGACCAGCTCACTTCCCTGATCTTCTGGGGCCCCCCCGGGACCGGCAAGACCACCCTGGCGCAGATCATCGCCCACTCGACCCAGAGCCGCTTCGTCTTCTTCTCGGCGGTTCTGCAGGGAGTCAAGGAGGTTCGGGAGATCGTCAAGGAGGCCCAGGAAAAACGGCGCTATCACGGCAGCAAGACGGTCCTCTTCGTCGACGAGATCCACCGCTTCAACAAAGCCCAGCAGGACGCCTTCCTCCCCTGGGTGGAGCGGGGCGAGATCATCCTCATCGGCGCGACGACCGAGAACCCCTCCTTCGAGATCATCTCCGCCCTCCTTTCCCGCTCGCGGGTCTTCGTCCTGTACCCGCTGCAGCCCGAAGAGATCCGCACCCTGCTGGAGCGGGCCCTCACCGACCCGCGCGGCCTCGCCAGCCGCGACCTTCAGGTCTCGGCGGAGGCCCTCGACTTCCTCGCCGACCAGGCCCACGGCGACGCCCGGATCGCCCTCAACACCCTGGAGGTGGCGGCGGCGATGGCGGGGGGGAAAGAGGTCGATCTGGAGACGATGCAGGGGGCGCTGCAAAAAAGGGCCCTCCTCTACGACAAGGGGGCCGAGGAGCACTACAACGTCATCTCCGCTTTCATCAAGAGCCTGCGCGGCAGCGACCCCGACGCCGCCCTTTACTGGGTGGCGCGGATGATCGAGGCCGGCGAGGATCCTCTCTTCATCGCCCGGCGGATGGTGATCTTCGCTTCCGAGGACGTCGGCAACGCCGATCCCCGCGCGCTGCAGATCGCCCTCGCCGTGCAACAGGCCGTCCACTTCGTCGGCATGCCCGAAGGGCGCATCAACCTCGCTCAAGCCGTCACCTACCTCGCCACCGCCCCCAAGAGCAACGCCTCCTACGCCGGCATCGAGCAGGCCCTCGCCGAGGTCCGCAGCAGCGGCGCCCTCCCCGTCCCCCTCCACATCCGCAACGCCCCGACCAAGCTGATGAAGGAACTCGGCTACCACCAGGGCTACCAGTACGCCCACAACCACCCCGAAGCGATCGCCGCCCAGGAGCACCTGCCGGAGGCATTGGGCGGGCGCCGCTTCTATCTGCCGACGGAGCGCGGCTACGAGAAGCTGATCGGGGAGAGAATGGCTTATTGGGAGGGGCTGAAACAGGGGAAGGCCGCCGGGGAGCGGAAGCCGAAAGGGGAGGAGGGGGAGTAGCGGGATAACCCCGACAAGGTTCGCGAATCAATTCTTTCACCGGGGGAACTGCTGACACGACAGCGAGCCCAGCCGAGGCTCCTCGCCCCCCCTTAAGGTTCCCCGCTGGTCAACTGCTGATCCTCCTGGTCTCAACGCCTGGCTGCCGATCGGAAAACCACCACCACCTCCGACCGCCCCGAACCCGACAAGCGCACCACCTGCATCCGATAGCCATCAAAACCGGTGTAGTTATGCCGGCTGCCGTTCTTCCGGGTGAAGGAGATGCCATCGTTGTGGTTCAGGACCTCCGTCACCGTCGCCGGCCAGGCCCCGCCGAAATAGCCGGTCCGGACGTATCCGCCGGCGGCCTGCCCTTCGGTCAATTCCGCCAGGGAGGCAAACCGCTGGCCGACCGCCACGGAAGGGACCATCCCTGGTGCCGGAAACTGCTGCGTGGACGGCAACAAACCCCGCCGAGGGGAAGGGTCCTCGCCGGAATGGACCTCGACCCTCCTCACCGAGTCCGGCAGCAGCCGCACTGCCAGGAGCACCAGCAACGCCACCAGGAGGACTTTCCAGAGATAGCGAAACGCGGTCAGCCGGGAGAGAATCTGCCTACCCTTGGTCACGATCACCTCAAACTTCCCGGAAACTTAAGGATCGTCTCTTCCCCAGGGGCCGCCAGTGTGACCGGTAGGAATTTAGGGGGGCTATCGGGGGGCCTGCTTCGCCAGAAATGATGCATCGTGTTCGATTTCAGCAGCGGATAAGCCAGCCAGCCGATCAGCAGTGAAACTTGACAACTGCGTCGAAAAGAGGTCGTTTTCTGACTCTGATCTCGTCCGGAAGCCACCGGCTTCCGAGCCGTTCAATCTCCACCAAGCCAAAGAATTCGGCAAAGCGCTGCAGCACCCGGAGTGAGTAACAGTTGCCGACATGCTGCTCCGGTGTCCAGAATTCGCTTGCAGGAGCTTCCTCAAGCAGTATCGGAAAGGCCTTCAGGAAGCGCTCACTATAGAACGAGTCGGGGTGCTGTTGGTGACCATGGCGGGACAGCAGAAACAACGAGAAGAGAAACGAGGATTGAATGAAAGGGAATCCAGGGTGGCGATCGAGATACCCCCATTCATACTGGCGGGCAAAAGCCTCGAACAGAACCGGATAGAGCGCCCGATTCCCCTCGGCGGCCCGGAGAATGCGACAGGTTTTCCCAAGGATGAACTTGCCACGGTATTTCCGGACCAGTCCTGCCAGTTCCGCCACCAGCCGGGTCACGTGAAGACTGGAAAAATCCGGCTCGGTGTTGATCCCGGCGAATTTCGTGACCTCCCGATATCCGTCCTCGCCATGAAAAGCCAGCGCAACCTCACGGCAGAGATTACGTGGCAAATTCCCCGTGGCGGTCGATTTGATCCCCTCGGGACCGATGGCATTCAGCAATAGATCAAGAAGATGCATGACGGGAGCATCCGGCTCCATCCCCAGCACCTCGGGAAACGTGACCAGCTGCGGGGTGTCGAACGGCGCATGGAGAATCTTGCTTATCTGCTCCGATGACAGCCCCTCAAATTCCTCCCGCCCCTGTCGATTCTTCTGGGCGATCTGCCAGCCGATAAAGGCATTCGCCTCCTTCAGCGAGCCGAAGGAGCGTCCGCGCACCATCTCCTGCACTTCGTCAGAAAAGCTCCCTACGCCTTCGAGAGAGGCGGGGGAGTCTTCTTTGCCAAGACAGCATTTCTTGTATTTTTGTCCGCTGCCGCAGGGACAGGGGTCGTTACGACCGATCTTCTCCATGGGACACCTCCCTGTGGTCTTGGTCGGGGTGATAGAGAATGGCGTTGCCGGCAAGAGAGCCCACGGAAACTTGGGATGGGTCAACTGCCACCCGAATTGAATCTGTTGATGGCCTCTTCGGAGATGAAGTTCAGCATGCTGGGGCCTCTTCCTATTCCTGAACGATGACAATCCTCGCTGCCACGTCCCGGAAGAAATCCGCCGACCAGAGCGCCAGGGTCTGACGATCCCGGACAAAGGGCGCAACGTCCTGCCGGGCCTGCTCGATATCGAGCTTGGCGATGGCGTCCCCGAGCAGTTCCTTGAAGGCCTCAAGGCCAAGCGGCGCCTCCCCCGACCAGTGCCCGGTCTGGCGCATGCGCTGGTCCAGGTGATGCAGGTTCAGCTGCGGGTGATGGGCCGCGTACCAGACCAGGTCGTACCAGTCGCGCCCCTTGACCCGGTTTTTCCATTTGCGGCAGAGCAGCGCGTGCATCTTGCCGGCAAAGAGGCTGGGAAGTGTAAAGCAGCGCACGGCAAAGGGAATCGGCAGCAGCAGGTAGCGGGTTGTGGTCAGAAAGTCCGGGGGCGGATCGGGGTCGACCTCGACCTTGATCTTCATCACCTGCCCCGGCGGCAGGTCCCGGACGACGCGGTCGACGGGTTCGATCACCAACAGCTCGTTGCGGGTGTTGGCCTTGAGAAAGGCCGATTGCACCGCGCTCTCCGTCGACTTGACCACCGGCTCGACCCGCACGTTGAAGCCGAAAGCACGGACCTCTTCCTCCAGCGCCGCGCTGTAACGCTCCAGGGAAAAGTCAGCAGAAGGCGCCAGCAGCGAGAAGTCGAGGTCCTCGGAAAAACGATCGATCCCGTGCAGAATCCGCAGCGCCGTGCCGCCGTAAAAGGCCGCATGCTCGAAAAACCGGGCGCGCCACAGCCCGAGCAGGGCAATCTCCTGGATGATCTCCCGCAGAGCCCGCACCTGATCGTCGAGGCTGCGGAATTCGTATTTGGCCAGCATCCGCGCTACCGCCTCATGCATGGCTCGCCTCCCCCGCTTTGAGGCGCGCGACCAGCTGGCTCAACAGCCACAGGCGCCGGGAACGGTAAGCGGTGGCGATGACCAGCAGTTTGTCGACATCGAGCCCCTTGAGGCCGTTGGCATCGGCGCGCAGGTTGTCAATCAGAAAGGCTCTCAGATCCCGTTGCGTTGCCAGGACGCTCCCCCGCTCGGCCACCACCCGGTCGGCCAGCGCCTTTTCCGGAACCGCCATCAAAAAGGCCCGCCCATCGGCGAGTTCGATGCGGTCGATGCCGAGGCAATAGGCCGCCAGCGGAATTCTGCGATAGCTGAAATTGCCAACAGGGGTCTCGAAGCTGCGCGACCGGCCACAGGTGACCGAGGTGACGGTCTCGACCCGCTCAGGGATCAGGCCGTGATGATGGAGGGCATATTCCAGGGAGACGCAGGAGGGACCGTAGATCAGGTTGGCCAGGAGTTCGCGGCAATAGGGGGCGCGGCGGTACGACTCGCCGAAGAGATAGAGCCCCTTCTTGACCCGCACGATCTCCCCCTTGCGCAGCAAGGAGGTGATTTTCTTGCGCGGGTGGGCATAACCCCGCAGCGAGTCGAGCAGGGTCTGGTAGTCGAATTCCTCAAAGGGAATCGCTTGGCGCAGGTCCATGAGCATGCCCAGTTAATAGTACATTGCTACATAGTAAGTCCACAAAAAAGTCACTTACCATGCAGAATTTCAGCACAGGCCAGGTTCTTCCATCACAAGCAGAAGGTCACGAAAAGAATATTGACCCAATGCGTTTAAGAAGGTCCCCAAAGTGGTGCCAGACCCATGGGCTCCAGCAGATCCTCGACGATCTCCGTCGCCAGAATCCCCGGCATCAGCCCTTATAACCCTCGAGAAGGCCCGAAAGTCAAACGCTACGCCATTGATTCCTTGCTCCAGAAGTTCATGACATGCGCCGGAGTTGATCCGTCGATCTCACGCCAGGTGAGACGGGTGGTCACGCCCGGAAGGAGGGCAAAGCCAGTCCGGGCCAGGAAACGCTCGATCGGCGTATAGTCTGGCGGGCGCAGGGGATGATCCTGGGGACGTTCCACCGTGGCACAGGTGAGGGTGGGATATTTGCCAAGACTGCGGACCCGCTCTTCGACCAGCGACAAGAGCCTTTGCCCAAGCCCGCGATTGCGATATTCCGGATAAAAGAGGAGCTCCCCCACATAATAGATGGGCTCGCCGGGATACCCGGTCAGGGTAAATGAAGAAATCATCTCCTGCGTTTCATATCGCAGAGGGATCCCGGTGGCGGCACCGATCGTTTTTCCCGCATCGGTTACGGTGACAACCAAAGCGTCCGGGGTCTCGGCATAAAGACCAAGATAGCGAAGTTCGCCATCACGGACGCCATCGTACAGGTAGGGAAATTCCCGAAATATTTCAAGCCGCAGGGAGGCGAGATCGTCGAGACATGCGGTGACCAATGGGCCGGTGAGGAGTTGCATCGCTATCGCCATAGCAAACTGTCCTTATTTACTCGACCGCCTCTTCCCCCAAATCCTCCGCAATCAGCCGGAACTGCTCCAGCGCCGCCTGTAGATCCTCGACGATCTCCGCCGCCAGGGTGCCGGGCGCCGGCAGGCTGTCCGAATCCTCCAGGGAGTCGTCTTTGAGCCAGAAGAGGTCGAGGCTGGCCTTGTCGCGGGCGACGAGATCGGCGTAGTCGTAGCAGCGCCAGCGGCCGGTCGGATTTTCGGCGCTCCAGGTGGCGGTGCGGATCTTGGCGCTGTAGAGCTGCACGAACTGATCAAGATCCTTGCGCTGCAGCGGGTTGGTCTTGAGGGTGAAGTGCTGGTTGGTGCGCAGATCAAAGATCCAGAGCTTGCGCGTCCAAGGGGTTTCGCTCGCCGGTTTGCGCTGGAAGAAGAGAACATTGGCCTTCACCCCTTGCGCGTAGAAGAGGCCGGTCGGCAGGCGCAGCAGGGTGTGGACGTCACACTCGTGCAGGAGCTTGCGGCGGATGGTCTCCCCGGCCCCGCCTTCGAAGAGGACGTTGTCCGGCACCACCACGGCGGCGCGGCCGTGCTGCTTGAGCAGGGTCTTGACGTGCTGCATAAAGTTGAGCTGCTTGTTGCTGGTGGTGGCCCAGAAGTTGTCGCGCTCGATGGTCTCGGTCTCGCGGTTGATCTTGCCGTCCTCGGCGACGATGGTGGTGCTGCTCTTCTTGCCGAAGGGGGGATTGGTGAGGATGATGTCGAAGCGCTCCCCCGGATCGGCGGCGAGGGAATCGCTCACCGCCAGCGGCAGTTTGTCGTCGCCACCGCCGATGCCGTGCAGCATCAGGTTCATGGCGCAGAGCCGCGCCGTCGACTGCACCAGCTCCCACCCCTTGAAGGTCCCCTCTTTCAGCGCCTTGCGCTCCTCCTTGGTCAGGTGCGGATGAGCGTGGACAATGGCGTCGTGGGCGGCGAGGAGAAACCCGCCGGTGCCGCAGGCCGGGTCGCAGACCGTCTCCCCCGGCTTCGGGGCGATAACATCGACAATCGCCTGGATCAGCGGCCGCGGGGTGAAGTACTGCCCGGCGCCACTCTTGGTGTCCTGGGCGTTCTTCTCCAGCAGCCCCTCGTAGGCGTCCCCCTTGACGTCGGCGCTCATCACCGACCAGTTCTCCTTGTCGATGAGATCGACAATCAGGCGGCGCAGCTTGGCCGGGTCCTGGAACTTGTTCTGCGACTTGTTGAAGATCAGCCCGAGCAGCCCCTTCTCGTTGCCGAGGTTTTCCAGGGTGTGGCGGTAATGGTCGAAGAGCTCGTCACCGTCGCGCTTCACCAGCGTCGGCCAGGTGTAGGCAGCCGGGACGGTGCTCGGATGGTTATAGGGCGGTTTGGTGCGCTCGTCGGCCATCTTGAGGAAGAGGAGATAGGTGAGCTGTTCGACGTAGTCGCCGTAGCTCATCCCGTCGTCACGCAGGACGTTGCAGAAGTTCCAGAGTTTGCTGACAATTGCGGCGGGGGTCATGGTTAGTCGTTGCTCCGGTTGATCAGATTGACGATCACTTTGACGAGGGTTTCTTTCTCTTCTGGGCGGCTTTCGGCAATCAGCAGAGTGAGCGCCACCAAGGCGTTGTCGGCCAGGCGCTTGGAGCCGTCGGGGCGATAGAGGATGGCATTGCCGGCGAGAAAGTAGATGAAGAGCGCGGCAGCGATGCGTTTGTTGCCGTCGCTGAAGGCGTGGTTCTTGACCACGAAGTAGAGGAGATTAGCCGCCTTCTCCTCGACGCTGGGGTAGAGCTCCTTGCCGTCGAAGGTCTGGTAGATGGTGCCGAGGGCGCTCTTGAACCCCTGGTCCTTCTCGATGCCGAAGAGACCGTCGAACTCTCCCTTCATGGCCTTGACCAGAGAAATACCCTCTTCGTAGTCGATAGCGCGCAGCGTCTTGCCGGTCGTTTCGCCGAGGCTCAGGGTGCCGTGGTCGTAGCGGTCGAGAGTGGCGAGGGCGTAGGCATAATCGTTGATCACCCGCAGCACGTCCTTGCCGGTTTCGGTCACCAACTCCTGAGTGGTCAGGGTGCGGGCGAGCAGGTCGACGGTCTGGCGCATCTCCCGCAGCTTGGCGGTCTCTTCGCGCAGGCGTTGTTCGTTGACGGTGTAGCCTTTGACAATGTGGTCGCGCAGCACTTGTGTTGCCCACTGGCGGAAGCGGGTCCCCTGCTGCGACTTGACCCGGTAGCCAACGGAGATTATGACGTCAAGATTGTAAAAGCGAATATTTCTGCGAATCCGACGCAAACCTTCACTCTGAACTACCGAGGATTCCTCGGTAGTTCCTTCCTCTACCAACTCGCCTTCTTTATAGGCATTACGGATGTGCAAACCGATCGTGTCACTGTTCTTGCCAAACAGTTCCGCCATCTGTTTCTGAGTCAGCCAGACAGTTTCATGGTCAAGGCGGACTTCGAGACTTGTCACTCCCTTTTCAGACTGATAGATGACGATGTCATTTTTCTCAGCATTCATAGTCTTTCATCCCCTCGTCGCAGAAGGCGAGTCGCTCAAGCGTATATTCACTTTAGCCGCTCAATCCCCTCCAGCATCACCTTTGCAGGCCAGAAATACTTCCCCTTCACCGATGTCGGACGTTCGTTAAGCTTCAGAGATACAGCCAACGGATTGCAATCCAGAACATGGACGTCGTGAATCAGCCAGCTCAAATCAATATCCGCCGTACGGAGCGAGCCGAGCACCGAGCGGTCTGTATTCCGATCGTATTGCACCGGCCCCAAGGCTAGAGCCACACGATTGAGAAGCATTTCCGGAACATTCATCGCCACCAGTGACGCCAGAAGCTGTTCTTTGTGCAAGCGCCCCAATTCCGAGAAATCGGCCTTGACCAGCCCCGGCAGAAAAAGACAGTAACGGCTTTCATCATGACAAAAAAGGACACACTGCCGACGGTCATAGATGTAAAGATGCGCATGCCAACTCCCTAGTGGACTGGTCTCGGCAAGCGGCGTCTCAGACACAACAGGCAGTTTAGTGGCAAGTTTTTGCGTACAGTGAATGATCATTGACGCTCGCCAATCACAAATCGGGTCATGGTTCAGTCGTTGCTCCGGTTGATCAGATTGATAATCACTTTGACGAGGGCTTCTTATATCCCACCGCTATAATTGCATCGAGATTGTAGTATAGAGTTTGATAGTATTTACCATCGGCGGCAGTTGTTTCCGTAATGGAAATAACTGCCGCCTCAGCAATATGCATATTTTGCATTTTGCTTCTTAACGATCCAGTTGTTGCATATTTTGCACAAACTGACGACGCTGCCGATTCTCTTGTTGCCCGTGTCGATCAGATCGACGATCAGGCGGCGCAGCTTGGCCGGGTCCTGAAACTTGTTCTGCGACTTGTTGAAGATCAACCCGAGCAGCCCCTTCTCGTTGCCGAGGTTTTCCAGGGTGTGGCGGTAGTGGTCGAAGGGTTCGTCGCCATCGCGCTTCACCAGCGTCGGCCAGGTGTAGGCGGCCGGGACGGTGCTGGGATGGTTATAGGGCGGTTTGGTGCGCTCGTCGGCCATCTTGAGGAAGAGGAGATAGGTGAGCTGCTCAACGTAGTCGCCGTAGCTCATCCCATCGTCGCGCAGGACGTTGCAGAAGTTCCAGAGTTTGCTGACAATTGCGGCGGGGGTCATGTCTTTTCCTTGGCGTATGTGAATCGGTTTCTATTTGCCGGGCCAGTAAAGCCCCAGAGCGTTCATATCCAGACCTGCTTCCGCGCAGGACATTGAAAGGTCTTTCCGCACATCTTTCGACATGCGTTTTTCCTGCAAGATCGTCTGTACCGCCTCGGCACGAACGATCTCCGCCAGTGAAGAGCACTGCTGCAGGTCTTTTTCCTTCTTCTCTTCCCGATCCCTCCCGGTGCGCCGCTGCGCAATGATGAGTTTGTGCACCATCAGCGCCTCCGGTGATGGGATTCTTAAAGTGTAGTCTTCGATGTGGACCGTTACCGGATGCAGAAAGAGAATGTCAATAAAGGGGAGCGGCTGGGCGGCAACCTGCCAGGCGGGGACATCGACTGCGGGCAGCGCAACCCCACCCCGGCGATGCATCAGAAATTCGATCTCGAAGGTGTCCTGAACATATTTTTCGATTCCGGACTGATAATCCGTCAGCACCTCATAGCCCAGTCGCCCCAGCAGGTCCGGCAGCGGTGTACCGTCGACCTTGCGGGCAGACTTGACGACGGCAAAATCGATATCGTTGGTTCTCAGGCCGTAGATCAAGCCATACAGCTGCGAATAAACGACCATCGGCCAGCTGCCGATCAGCAGACCGTGTTCGAAAAAATTGGCCCGGCTCAGTTCGCGCAGCAAGTCGTTGACCTGCGGCACAAAGGGAGATAGGTCACATTTTACGACCATCAATCTTCGCCTTTCGTCAAAATGCTATCAATCGTCGCGATGCGCTTTTTATTCGCCTTGAGGCTCGATTCCAGTTTTTTGCGGCGCTCCAGAACCGGCTTGAGCTCCTCGGCTCTTTGGTGCGAAAGGTGCTCGAAAACGACTTTTTCCCCGTCGCGATAGCGCAAGCAGGGGTAGACGTACTCCTTGTCGTTGCTCTTGACCTTGCGTTCGCTCAGGGAACCCTTGGGAAGCTTGTCGATTTCACGGCGCAGGCTTTCGGCAAGTGCGACACAGCGGCTTCGCTCGGATTTCAGCATATTGAAGACGGATTGGTCTTTTCTGTGGCGACGCATGCCTTCCTCCAATTTGTACCAACAACCTACCACTATTTGGCATCTGTTGGTACAAATATTTTGTACCAACAAGACACAAGAATAAGTGCACTGTTGGTACAAATTACAACAACACCATCAAGCTAGTCCACCAGTCGATACCGCGCCCCGCGCTTCTCCCCCACTTGCCGCACCTTCCCGACCCGTTTCAACTCCTGAATCGCCGCATTCCATTGACCGGTAGTGAGGCCGAGTGGTTCGGCCAGATCGGCGCGGGCGTATTCGCGGCCGGGTTGCATGGCGGCGAGGATGCGGGCGGCGATGGCATCACCATAGGTGGCGGATGCTTCGGCGACCAGCGGCAGAGGTTCGGGCGAAGGTTCGGTTCTCCGTAGACATAATGGTTGTCAGTTGACAAGCAGAGCTAAAAAAGCAAAAAAAGACCTGCCATCCTTGCAAACGTGGGTTAAAAAGTAGAGAACGACTTCCCTACGGCCCAGAGCCACAACCACGGAGGCAGGGCATGACGAAATC
>JBBQBQ010000081.1:0-13104 GCA_038317685.1 Desulfuromonadales bacterium
GCTTCGGTCAAGATGCGTTTTCCCAGAAGGGGCGCCGATCTTTGCTGAAGGGGGGGGATGAGCTGGAGCGGGAGGCGGTTATAGCGTTGACATCGGGATTTTGGCTGGGTTAAATGGGTGGAGCGGGGGGTCAGGAGAGGCCCCCCCTGGTTCCTTCCACCCTTAACGGCAGGCGGAAACCATGAGCGATATTCATAAAGGGCCCATCGCCGAGCGGATCGAATGGCTCTTCGACCTCGCCGACCGTCACGGAAAAACCTTTCGCAGCCCCGAAGCCTGGCTGGCCCGCGAGCACTATCTCTCCGAGCACCCCACCGCGATTGCGGTCCTCAAGTGCATGGACGGGCGCATCAACATCCCGGTCGCCACCCACACCCCCGCCGGCATCCTCCTGCCCTTCCGCAACTTCGGAGGTTTGTTCGACCTGGGCTGGCCGCATCTCGGCGAGGTGCTCGCCCATCACGTCATGCGCATGACCAACTCCGGCCGGCGCGTCCTCTTCCTGATCACCTACCACTGGTCGAAGGGCAACCCGCAGCGCGGCTGCGCCGGCTTCCAGTACGATACCGACCTGGCCATCGCCCACACCCGCGACATCCGCCGGCAAGTCGAACATATCTTCGGTCAGGGTCACGGCACCGTCTACCCGTTGGTGTGCGGCTTCGAAACCGACGAGGAAGCCCTGGTGATCCACGGCGCCGACAACGCCGTCCTCGATCTCTCCGGCTTGTCGGCGGCCGATGCCAAGACCCTCGAGCCGCGCCTCGCGGCGCTCGTCCCCGACATGCCGACCCAGATGCGGGCCGATCTTTTGCCCCTCCTTTACGGCAACCTCGAACACATCGCCCAGGTGCGGGAACAAATCCGCCGACAGGAACGGATGCTCGATGTGGAACACCGCGAATGGATGATTTGCCTGGGTCGCGGCTTCGACTCCTTCCATACCCCCAATCTCGCCCTGATCATCGGCCCTTACAGCCCGGATTTGGCCGACCCCCTGCGCAAGGCCGCCGGGATCATCAAAGACAACATGAACGCCGGCCGCATCCCGGACGACGGTTTTCTGCTCCTGGCCTCCGTCCCCTACGACGAGATTGGTGTCGATCGGGCCCGGGCGGAATTGAAGGCGGCGTTTCTTTCCCGCTTCGCCGCCGGAGTGCTGCAGGACGAATTCGGCGACTTCGCCAAAAAGATGTTCAAACGCACCGCGGTCCTCGACTGGCGCTCCCGCAGCCTGGAGCTGATCGGCGACTGAGGCAAAACCCATGGATTCAGCCCTGACCGTCCCCTCCCCTCCCCTCTCCGACCAGCTCGGAACCAGCCACAGACAAATCCCGGGCCTTGACCAGGGGCACCTCCTGAGCAGCCTCCGCGAAGCGTCCCCTGCAGAAAATCTCAGACGTGATAGTCTTGCCAGTGTCAAAGTGATGACCGCCGCACCGGATTTCCCGGTCGGCACGATTCGGTATGTCCCGTTTTACGGGAAGGTGAACGACTGAAAACCAATCGATCGGCCAAGGATACCGTGCAGGATCAGAGCCAGTCCGCCGCCGAACTGCGACGCCAGGCCGAAGCGGTGGTCGGGGCCGCCGGGGGGGCTTTGGGCGCCAAACTCTCCGACGATTCGGCGCTGCGGCTGCTGCATGAGTTGCAGGTCCACCATGTCGAATTGGAACTCCAGGATGCCGAGCTCCGTCTGGCACGGGACGAAGTCGAGGTGGCGCTGGAGAAATTCACCGACCTCTACGACTTCGCCCCGGTCGGTTACCTGACCCTCGCCCGGGACGGGACGATCCGCAGTGTGAACCTCACCGGCGCCGTCCTTTTGGGGCTGGAACGGTCCCTGGTGCTGCGCCGCCGCCTGGACGGTTTCCTGCCGGCGGCAAACCGGCTGGCCTTCAGCCGGTTTTTGGGTGAGGTCTTTGCCTCCCGGAGCAAAACGACCTGCGAGATGACCCTGGACACGGGCCGGCTGCCACCCATGCAGGTGCTGATCACCGCCATTGCCACCGGCAACGGGGAGGATTGCCGGGCCGCCATCTTCGATATCAGCGAGCGCCGCGAGTTGGAAGCGGTGGTTGCCAGGGCCTATACCGACCTGGAATTGCGGGTGCAGGAACGGACCGCCGCTCTGGTCGAGGCGAATGCCAAGCTGCAAGGGGAGATCGAGAATCGCAACCGGTTGGAGGAGACGCTGCGCGATTCGCAGCTGAGGCTGCGCAACCTCTCCGCCGCCCTGCAGTCCCTGCGCGAGGAGGAACGCAAGGCCATCGCCCGCGAGATTCATGACGAACTGGGGCAGGTTCTGGCCTCGGTTCAGATGGGGGTGTCGTTACTGGCCGAACAATACCTCGATCACCGCAACCTGGTCACCAAAGTCAAGGAGATGGAGGGGCTGATCGAGGGCGCCATCAAGAGCGTCCAGCGCATCTCCTCCGAATTGAGGCCGGTCATGCTCGACGTTCTGGGGCTGGCCGATGCCATGGACTGGCAGGGGCAGGAGTTTCAGAGACGGACCGGGATCTCCTGCCAGGTCAATGTTCTTCTCCTGGAAAAGTCGGTTCACCCCGATATCGCCATCGCGCTCTACAGAATCCTGCAGGAGTCGTTGACCAACGTCCAGCGCCATTCCGGGGCGACCCAGGTCAAGGTCCTCCTCCTGCAACGGCCTCAACGCTACAGCCTGACGATCCAGGATAACGGTCGGGGCATTTCCCGGGAGGAGGCCTCCTCGCCGAGCTCCATCGGCCTGATCGGCCTTCGGGAGCGGGTCTTTCTCCTCGGCGGGAGGATCAGGATCTGCGGCGTTCCAAAGCAGGGGACCGCGCTCCTCGTCCGGGTGCCGGTGCCTTCCCAGGGAGTCATGGCATGACCACGGCGGAGAAGATCATTATCGCGGATGACCATGCGGTCTTCCGGGAGGGGCTCAAGCAGGTCATTGCCAGCACCACTAACATGCTTGTGACCGGCGAGGCCGCGACCGGCCAGGAACTGTTGCAAAAGGTTCGGGAGAACGACTATGACCTGGCGATCCTCGACATCTCCATGCCGGGGCGCGATGGGCTCGACATTCTGGTGGAGCTGAAGAGACTCCGGCCCAAATTGCCGGTCCTGGTCCTGAGCATGCACCCCGAGGCTCAGTATGCCCTGCGGGCCATCAGATCCGGGGCCTCCGGTTACCTGACCAAGGGCCACCCGACCGAGGAACTGATCGATGCCCTGCAGAAGTTGGCGTTGGGGAAGAAATACGTCAGCGCCGAACTGGCGGAATCGCTCCTCTCCAGCCTTGGCGAAATGGCCCCGACCGATCTTTGTCAGAGCCTCTCCAACCGGGAATTCCAGGTGATGCGCCTGATCGCCACCGGCAAGCCGGTCGGGAAGATTGCCGTCGAATTGTCGCTGAGCGTCAAGACCATCAGCACGTATCGCGCCCACATCCTGCGTAAATTGAACATGCGGAACAACAGCGAACTGACCCGTTTCGCCATCGAGAACCATATGGTCTGATCGATCGACGCTCCCGGCACCCCTTCCCCCCTCGCGTATTCCTGATCAATCCTGTTTGCTTGCCTTCCTGCCCCGGCTCAAATTGAATTCAGATCCGCGCCCTCCCTGCCCTCGGCTAGGACAAACACCTATGCCTTGCTACCTGGAAGACCGATAGATAAAGCAGATATCTTCTATGTATAAACAACCTCTTAACCGACTAGACTTTGCGCACATCGATTGCCATCGCTTTATTTATCCGTCCGTCAACCCAGAGGAGAAAAGAACATGATAAAGCTCCAGCGCCTGATGAAATTCCTGGTCTGCATCGGATTGTTAACCGCCTTCCTGGGGTGCGCGGCCACCTCGAAGCACGAAAGTACCGGCCAATATGTCGACAATGCGGCCATCACCGCCAAGGTCAAGGCCGCAATC
Organism: Desulfuromonadales bacterium; assembly: GCA_038317685.1. Taxonomy (GTDB): domain Bacteria; phylum Desulfobacterota; class Desulfuromonadia; order Desulfuromonadales; family DDH964; genus JBBQBQ01. The sequence goes on from JBBQBQ010000081.1 coordinate 3,922, forward strand.
TTCGATGATGCAACGCTGAAGGTTCTGCAGATCAACGTCGAGACCTTCAAGGGGGTCGTGCAGTTGAGCGGCTTCGTCGATTCTTCCGCCAACGCCTCCAGGGCGGTCCAACTCGCCAAAGGCGTTGAGGGCGTCACTGAGGTGAAGAACGACATGGTTGTCAAATAACCGCGCCATTTTTTGGGGCCCCTCTGCGCTCTTTAAGGGGGGCAGTTTTGTTGACTTGTTTGATCCGCTGCAGCTTCTCCCCATGGGAAACCGTTTTGGTCGGCATCTTCATCCCAAAGTCGACCGATGCAGACGCCGCCGAGCTTACGACGGCGCATGGAATCATGAATCAACCTGGCCTGACCAACAAGTGGTTGCGCAGGACCATTAATTCATCCGACGCAAACCATTAAGTTATACGAACTTTCCGCGAATGCCGAGGGACAACAATAAGGAGTCAATACATGATGAAACATACATCTGAGGCGTCTAAAGGGATCGGCCTGCATGCGCTGGAAAGTCCGGCAAAAAGGGCCAAGAACGGTGAAGACGAGGAGAAGGGGATGGCCATGAAACGATTCGAAACCTATTCCAAACGATTCATGTGGTCGGTTGCCCTGCTGCTGACCGTATTCTTTGCCGGCTGCGGCCATTGGGACGGGGGAGATGAGACCCCCGGAGGGGAAACCATAGCGCCGACGGTCATCTCCACGGGGGCTCCGAATGGCGCCACCGGCCTCCCCATCAACCGGGCGACCACCGCCGTCTTCAGCGAGAAGATGGACCCGCTGACGATCTCCGCCACGACCTTTACGGTGAGAGGGCCGGGCGGAACACCGGTCTCAGGCAACGTCACCTATGCCGGGATCACGGCGACCTTCAAGCCGGGCGCGGATCTCGCAGCCGGGACTCTCTATACCTCCACCATCACCGTCGGAGCCCGGGATTTGGCCGGCAACCCGCTGGCAGCGAACTATGTGTGGAGCTGGACCACCGGAGCGGCCCTCGACACCACCGCACCGACGGTCACCGCCACCACCCCGCTGAATAACGCCACGGGGGTGGCGATCAACATCCAACCGACCGCCACCTTCAGTGAGGAGATGGACGCCTCAAGCATCAACACCGCCACCTATAAACTGGCCGGTCCGGGCGCGACGCCGGTCGCGGGCACCGTCACCTATGTCGGGGTCACGGCGACCTTCCGGCCCTCGAACCCGCTGGCGTCCGATACCCTCTATACCTCCACCGTCACCGTCGGATCCGTAGACCTGGCCGGCAATCCTCTGGCCGCCAACTATGTCTGGACCTGGAGAACCGGGGTCGCTGCGGACACGACCGCTCCCCGGGTGACCTCCACCGACCCGCTGCAGGGTGCCACCGGGGTGGCTCTGAACAAACATATCTCCGCCACCTTCAGTGAGGCGATGGACCCGCTGACGATCACCACCGCCACCTTCAAGCTGACCGGGCCGGGCGCCACGCCGGTCTCCGGCACCGTCACCTACGCCGGCGTCACCGCGCTCTTCATTCCCTACAGCCCTCTAACGCCCGATACCCTTTATACCTCCACCATCACCGTCGGAGCCAAAGACCTGGCCGGCAACCCTTTGGCCGCCAACTATGTCTGGACCTGGAGAACCGGGTCCATTCCTGACGACATCTTGCCGAGGGTCATTTTCACCGACCCGGCGAGAAATGCCACCGGGGTCGCCCTCAACAAACAGATTTCCGCCACCTTCAGTGAGGCGATGGACCCGCTGACGATCTCCAACGTCACCTTCACACTGACCGGGCCGGGCACCACCCCGGTCCCCGGCACAGTCAACTACGCCGGCGTCACGGCGACCTTCCAGCCGTTGAGCCCGCTCCTCCCCGATACTTTCTATACCTCCACCATCTCCGGGGAGGTCAAAGACCTGGCCGGCAACAGCCTCACCAACGGCTACGTATGGAGTTGGCGGACCGGGGGGATTCCGGACAACACCGCGCCGATGGTCATTTCGACCGTCCCGGCGAATGGGGCCAGCGGGGTGGCGATCAACATCCAACCGACCGCCACCTTCAGTGAAGCGATGGACCCGCTGACCATCACCTCGGCCAACTTCACTCTGACCGGGCCGGGATTGACAACCGTCGACGGGATGGTCACCTACGCCGGGGTCACGGCGAACTTCAGACCTTTAAGCAATCTCGCCAACGGCACCACCTACACCGCCACCATCAAAGGCGGCGCCGGTGGGGTCAAGGACCTGGCCGGGAATCCCCTGGCGGCGAACTATGTGTGGACCTTCCAAACCGGGGCGGCCCCGGACATCACCGCACCGAGGATCCTTTTCACCATTCCCTTCCACACCCAGGGCAATGTGCCGCTGAACCAGGAGATCACCGCCATCTTCAGCGAGGCGATGGACCCGCTGACCATCACCGACCTGACCTTCACCCTGTATCAAGGGCTGACCCAGATCGACGGGAATATCTCCTACCTCGGCACCACTGCGACCTTTGCGCCCTTGAGTCCCCTGGAGCCGGGTACCACCTACACAGTGGAAATCACCAACGGCGCCCAGGACCTCGCCCACAATCCTCTGGGCGGCGGAGGCGCGCCGAATCCCTGGACCTTTACCACCGCCGCGACCCTCCCGCCCCCGGGTCCGGCCCTGGTAAACCTCACCTGTGCCGCCAACTTCGGGATTCTGGCCGGCTCCACCGTCACCAGTACCGGACCGAGCATCATCAATGGAGACCTCGGCTTGAGTCCGGGATCGGCGGTCGTCGGCTTCCCTCCCGGAACGGTGAACGGAACGATTTTCTCGCCCATCAGCCCGCCGGAACCTGCCGCCGCCAAGCTCTGTTTGACGGCCGCCTACCTCGACGCGCAGGCACGAACCGTCGCGCCGATCACCCTCTCCGGGAATATCGGCGGATTGACCCTCGCCCCCGGTCTCTACAAGTCGACCTCGACCCTGGCGATCTCCGGAGGGGATCTCACCCTGGCCGGCCCCGCCGATGGGGTCTGGATCTTCCAGATCGCCTCCACCTTGACGACAACCTCCGGCCGCCAGGTGATCCTGAGCGGCGGTGCCCTGGCGAAGAACATCTTCTGGCAGGTCGGCACCTCCGCCACCCTGGGGACGACCTCCGTCTTTCAGGGGACGATCATGGCCGATCAATCGATCACCCTGGAGACCGGCGCCACGCTCAATGGCAGAGCACTGACCCAGATCGGTGCGGTGACCCTGGACAGCAGCATCTTGACGGTGCCGACCCCGTAAGGCCGGGGCTATCGGTAAGCGAACCGAAGCGTTTCACCTAAACAGCTAGATTCCTGGAGCGTTGTCGGCGGGGACATGAATCTGCCCGCCGGCAGCGACCCTGACCAGACTAGGAGGTTCACGATGAAACAAATCTTCAAAGAGATTCCCCTGATAACCAGAATGACGGTGATGCTCTCCGTGTGCGCCTTGCTTCTCCCCCTTTCGGCTCGGGCCGAGATCAAGCCGGGGAGCTTTGAGGTCAGCCCCTTCGTCGGTTACAACTTTTTCGAAAAACAACAGAACCTGAATGATCGGTTTATCTATGGCGGACGATTCGGGTACAACCTGAATAAATATTTCGGCATTGAAGGGACCGTGGAATTTCTGCGGACCAGCGTCGATGACAAACTGAAAACCGGAAGGAAGGAAGGTCAGTATCGAAGCCCGATGAATAAAGTCAATATCGCCTATTACCATATCGACGCGCTTTATCATTTCCTGCCGGACGGAAAGTTCACGCCCTTTTTGGTGGCCGGCTTCGGGGGCACCCACTATCGGCCCAATATCTCGGACCAGGACATGTCGACCTTCAACTACGGCGTCGGCGCCAAATACTGGATTTCCGACAACCTCGCCTTGAGGGCCGACGTCAGGGACAACCTGGTGACCGAGGTTTTTCAGGAGTCCTACCACAACATCAACGCGACCGCGGGTATCGTCTTTGCCTTCGGCGGCAGCCCCAAGCCGGCCCCGGCCCGGGTGGCGAAATATGAGCCGGCGCCGGCGCCGGCGCCGGTGGCGAAAGCCGCCGCCAAGCCAGTGGAAAAGGTCGTGATTCGGGAGGCCGAGCCGAAGGCCCAAGAGCAGGTCGCGATCCTGGCGGCGGCCCCGAAGGTGGAGGAGAAGATCATCATTCTGGCCTTCGAGGACATCCATTTCGATTTCGACAAGTCGACCCTGACCCCGCAAGCCAAGGATATCCTGAGGAGAAATATCCAGGTTCTGAAGGACAACCCCAAAGCTCAGATCCGCATCGCCGGATATACCTCGGCTTCGGGAAGTCAGGAATACAACCAGAAATTGAGTGAAAGGCGGGCCAAATCCGTCGACGACTTCCTGATCGGCGAAGGAGTCATTAAAGCGGGGCGGCTTTCCACCATCGGCTATGGGGAAAATCGGCCCGCGGAGTATGAATCCGCTCCGAAGGACCTTTATTCACCGGAAGCGAAGGCCAACATGCGGGTTCTTTTCGAAATTGTCGTGAGATAGGGAGTTTGAAGATCGGGGAACAAACAGAGATTAGATGTATTCGCGGCAAAAGATGTTCCTGCGCTTCATCAACTAAAGAGGCAACATGCGAAAATTATCGTTTATGATTCCGGTTCTTACGCTGGCAGTGGTCGGTCTCTCCTCCCAGGTCTTCGCGATGGATAACCCCGCGAACTACATGGCTCTCAAGGGGGGGATCTATTCCCCCTCCGAGAAATATCACCTGAACAACTTCAACGGCGGGACGCTGAGCCACCTTGACAGCAAGACCGGCTTCGACGGCGAAATCGCCATCGGCCATTACTTCCTCCCGTCGCTGGCTCTCGAGCTGGGGGTCGGCTACTTCCAGAGCAAGGGCTCCCCGGCGGCGGAGCCTGGGGAGACCAAGCTGAAGGTCGTCCCGGTGGTGGCCACCGGCAAGGTCCTGCTCCCCCTGGGCATGGTTGAGCCCTACGGCGAGTTCGGGATCGGCGCTTATGTCACGAAATTTGATGTGAACGGCAACGAGGGCAGCTTCCACGGCTCCACCAAGGTCACCTACGGCCTCCATGCCGGAGCCGGGATCAACATCAACGTGGCGCAGAACGTCTTCGTCGGCCTTGAAGGGCGATACCTGTGGGCCAAACCGTCTTTCGGCGGCCAGGATGTCAAACTGAACGGTTTCACCACCACCGGCAACCTCGGTTTCCGGTTCTGATCGATCTTTGCGAACCAGGCGGCAGGGGCTGCCTGCCTCCGTCTGAATGACCCCAACGGTCCGGCCGGCTGGTTCGCAAAGCGCACCAAAGCCCTCTCACTAGGGCCTCCTTCTTGGGTTGGGGGGGATATCATCCCCCCCTTTTTTTATGGAAAATGGCCCCTCAGACCTGCTGGATTTTCTGCTGGCTTGGGGAACGACACGGCGGCGCCGGCTCAGGCGGAGCTCGTCAGCACCTTCTGGACGGCCTTGACCAGCTCCTGGGGCCGGTAAGGTTTGCTGAGGACCCCGCTGAAACCGTAGCTCCGGAATTCGGCCATGACCGGATCGTCGGCATAGCCGCTCGATACGATCGCTCTGACCTGGGGGTCAAACTGGTGGAGGCGGACAACGGTTTCCCTTCCCCCCATCCCTCCGGGGACGGTCAAATCCAGGATGACGGCGGCGAAGGGATTCCCTTCGCTTTTCCGTAACAGATAGAGTTCGACCGCCTCCGCGCCATTCCCGGTACATTCGACCCGGTAACCGAGCTCCTCCAGCATGGCGGTGGCCACCTCCCGGATCAAAACTTCATCGTCCATGATCAGGATCCGCCCCTGGCCCCGGGCTAGGGTCGACGCGGCAGGTGCGGAGGCGAAGGGGATCTCCTCCCCGGCAGGGAGGGAGATGTGGAAGGTCGTCCCTGACCCCGGGGTCGATTCGACCGACAGCTCCCCGCCATGCTTTTTGACGATCGAATAGCTGACCGTCAGCCCGAGGCCGCTCCCCTGCTCCTTGGTGGTGAAGTAGGGGTCAAAGATTTTTGCCAGCAGATTGGCCGAGATGCCGGGACCGGTATCGGTCACGGCAATCTTGACCAGGCGTTCCCCCTCCGGGCCGGCGACACCATTCTGTGCGGCAATGGTGATCGTCCCCCCCGCCGGCATCGCCTGGACCGCGTTGAGGATCAGGTTGTGGATCACCTGGCTCAGTTGTCCCTCATCGCCGTCGACGGGCCAGAGATCATCGGCCAGGAGAAATCTGGACTTCACTGAAGAGCCTTGCAGGGCGAAGCCGACCGCTTCCCGGATCGGTCCGTCGATTCTGAAGGTTTTTTTGATTGGAGTTCCGCCCCGGGCGAAGGTCAACAGCTGCTGAGTCAGGCCCTTGGCCCGGTCCACGGCCAGTTCCGCGTCAGCCAGGTGTTTCGTCGCCGACTCCTGGTCCTGCCAGCGGAGGCGGGCCATGGCGATGTTACCGAGGATGGTGGTCAGAATGTTGTTGAAGTCGTGGGCGATCCCTCCGGCGAGGATGCCGAGGGATTCGAGCTTCTGGGACCGCACTCCTTCCTGCCCGACGCGCCTCCTTTCCGTGATGTCGATCAGGGCCAGGCGGCATTCCTCCCCGGAGGGGGCGGCCAAAGCTTCAATTTGAGCAAACAAAGGGGCTCCCCCCTCTTTCAGGAGGGCCAATTCACAGGTCACCTTGTCGGGGCTCGCCAGGGTCTTTTCGAAAAAGGCGGCGAAGGCGGGGCGGTCGGCTGCCGCGACGAATTGCCAGAAGCGCCGGCCGACCAGCCCGGAACGAACGGTCCCGAAGAGGTTGGCGCCGGTGAGGTTCAGCGCCAGGATCGTCCCGTCCCGGTCGAGGGAGAGGTAACAGACCGGGGCAAAATCGTAGAGGTCGGTATAGCGTTCCAGTAACTCTTCGATTTTGTCCCTGGCCCGGGTCAGCTCGGCATTCTGCATCTCCAGTTCGATCTGGTGGACCTGCAGCTCATGGAACAGGCGCTCCTTCTCCTCGGTGGTCGGCAAAGGCCGGGGCAGGCTGCGCCCCTCCTCCATTTGCTCTTCCGCCCGGCGGCGAAGTTCGGCGGCGGCTTTGGGCCGATCCTGGTCATCATCATGATCGCTTCTCATGGCGCCTTTGCTCCCCCTGCCGAACCAGGCTGGGGTCTTTTTCCGGTCTGACCCGCCACTGCTTCCATGCTTCTTATTAGAGAACTTATATCAGTCTTTTGCGCAAAGTCACCAATTTCAAAAAAAAGGAATAGTTTTGGTCGAGACTGGATTAACCAAGGCAGGTGTCCGCTCCGATCACGCCGTCCCGCAATATGTTAAGGTTCCGCTAAATAATGCGGGGCAAACCATGACGCTTCCCTTCCCGGGTGATTGATCCATTCGGGCAACCCATTGTTATCAATGGGTCAAGTTTTCTAAACAGTCACCCGTAGGTCTTGGACGGATAATTGCTTTATCAATGGCTTCACCTTTGGAGGAAAAATATGAGAAGAATAGGTTACGGACTCATCGGACTCCTGTTGCTCACTGGCGTGGCGACCCCGGCCGCCGCCGCGGTGAGCATCAGTATCGGGCTCCCCAACGTTCACATCGGCATCAATCTGCCGGTCTTCCCGGAACTGGTCCGGGTTCCGGGCTACCCGGTCTATTATGCGCCGCGCATGGATGCCAACTACTTCTTCTACGACGGTTTGTACTGGGTCTTTCAGAACGACAACTGGTATTCGAGTTCCTGGTACAACGGCCCCTGGTGGGCCGTCGACCCGGATGGCGTCCCCCTCTTTATCCTGCGCATCCCCGTTGGCTACTACCGCCAGCCTCCGTCCTACTTCCGCGGCTGGAGGTCGAATGCGCCCCCCCGCTGGGGGACCCATTGGGGACGTGATTGGGAACGGGGCCGACCCGGCTGGAACAAATGGCGCCGGAACAGTGCGCCTGCCCCCGCTCCGCTGCCGACCTATCAGCAATACTACTCGGGAGACCGTTATCCGCGGGGGGAAGCGCAGCCGACCCTGCGCCGCCAGCACTATCGTTATGACCCTCGCGACGCGACGGTCCGCAAACACTGGCAGCAGCAGGAAGAACACCAGCAGAGGGGCCAGCGGCAGGAGGATGTCCGGCCGTCGAATCAGCCCCAGCATCAGGCCCCCGCCGTCCAGGACCGGGGACGCTCCTCGGAGAATGACCGGGGCCGGGAGAACAATTCCAAGGACCGGAACGAGTCCAACGATTCCGGGAAGGGGCATGGACGCGGTCACAACAACTAACCGGGTCGAGACCCTGATGGGGATGCGTTCCCGGTAGCAAGTCGCACCCCCCGATCAGAAAAACCCCTCTTGCGTCGCGGCGCAAGGGGGGTTTTTTGTGAGCAAAAGGGATGGCCTTTTCGACCGGTCACCCGGGAGGCCGATGCCTCTCCTGGGCTGCTTCCGGCGCCGGTTTGATCCGGGTGGCATCCCGCCAGACGGTGATGAGGATGGCGAAGAGGACCGGGCCGAGGATCAGGCCGAGCAGGCCGATGGCGAAGACTCCGCCGATCGCTCCGAGGACCACGGCCGGGGCGGGGATATTGGTCTTGGCGCCGATGGCCAGGGGGCGGATCGCGTTATCGGCCAGGCCGACGAAGACCAGCGACCAGGCCGCCAGGAGCCCGGCCTTGAGGAAGGCGCCTTTGATCAGAATCATGACTACCAGGGGGACCCAGACGATCGCCGTGCCGACCACCGGAATCAGCGCCGCCAGGGCCGTCAGGGCACCGAAGAGAACCGGAGCCGGGACGCCGGCGGCAAAGTATCCGAGTCCGGCCAGGATTCCCTGGACCAGACAGGTGAAGAGGGTTCCGACGGTCACGTCCGTGGTGGTGGCGCGAATCTCGGCAAAGAAGCGTCGGGCCCGGTCCCGGTCGCCGGCGAAGCGGTTGATGGAGGCAGCCAGGATGCGCTCCCCGTCCCGGTAGATGAAGAAGAGGATGAATAGCGCCGTCGCCAGGGTGAAGAGGAGGTCCCCCAGGTTCTTGGCGGTGTGGGTGGCCGCCCCGAGAAGATACCCCGAGCCCCCGGCCGCCAGCTTGACGCCGAGACCGGAGAGGTCGATCCCCAAACGCTTCCCCAGGTCGATCAGGTGGGCACCGAAGGGAATCTGGCTGAAGCTGCCCGCCCCTCCTCCCGACTGAAAGCTCTGGATGAACGCCTCC
>JBBQBQ010000082.1:0-13074 GCA_038317685.1 Desulfuromonadales bacterium
GAGGCGCCAGCCGATGGATCAGGTAGGGCAGGGGGAGGAGGGCCCAGGCCCAGGGCCAGGCGAAATGGATCATCGCGCCCTCCCGCGCCGGGGGGAGGGCGGCAAGCGGCGCAACCAGCGGCGGCAGAGGGCCAGCAGTTCCGCACGCTCGATCTCCACCGTCGGCTGGTAGGGGCCGGTGGCCAGGGAGCGTCCGGCTCCTGCTGAGAAGGAACGGTCCTTGAGGGGCCGGTCGAGGAAGCGCAGCCACGCATCGCCGCTAAGCCCGGCGCAGGATTGCTCGGGATAGGCGCAGAGCGCCGCCCGCCTCAGCAGGGCCGAAAGCTCGATCACCAGAGCCCCGGCCGGGAGTGATTCGCTCTGTTCGAGCCGGGTCAAATGCCGTAGTGCGGAACGGCGGTAGCGCAACCGGAGAGCCCGCCGCTGCTGGAGGACGACGAACAAGGCCAGCACCGCCGCCAAGGCTGCCAGCAGCCACCAGCCAGGGGCGGGCGGCCACCAGCCCGGGACCGGCGGCAGGTGGATGTCGCGCAGCGGCAGCGCCGGGGCGCTGCCGGCGTGGTCAGGGACCGGCATGGCGCAGACTCCGGGACGGGGGTGACGGCTGCAGGGCCTGTTGGGGATCCTGGTCGGTGGCGATGGCGAAAAATTGCGCCTGGTAGCGTTTGCAGAAGTCTTCCAGCCGTCGGCGGTGTTCCAGAAATCGCAGCCGGTACCCGGCCCGCAGCGCCCCTTGGTCGGTGGCGATGGTCAGGTCGCGTTCGCCGTCACTGAGGCGGTAACTGCCGGCCCGGGGAAGTTCGGTTTCGAGGGGATCGTAAAGGAAGTAGAGAGCCAGCTGCGCCTGCCGTGTCAGCAGGGCCAGCTCTTTCTCCACCGCCTCGTCCCACTGGTTGAAGTCGCTGAGGAGGAGGACCAGGCTCCCCGGCCGGACTACCTGGCGCAGCCCTTGGATGGTCCTGGCCAGCCGCTGTCGGGGCTCGAAGGGGGTGTGGGGCGGGCGCCGCCAGGCCGGATCGGCGACCATCTGCCGCAACAGGCGCAGCACCCCGCGCCGGCCGCCGGCGGGACGCAGTTCGCAATGCCCCTCGTCGGAGAAAAGGAACCCGCCGACCCGATCCCCCCTTCCCTGGGCGCGCCAGGCGAGCAGGGCGGTCAACTCCGAGGCGAGGACCGCTTTGAAGCGGCCCCGGGTGGCGAAGAACATCGGCCGCCGGTAGTCGAGGGCCAACAGCACCGGTCGCTCCCGTTCCTCATGAAAGAGTTTGGTGTGCACCGTGCCGCGCCGCGCCGTCACTCGCCAGTCGATGGTGCGGACGTCGTCCCCCGGCTGGTAGGCTCGCACCTCGGCGAACTCCATCCCCCGGCCGCGAAAGCGAGAGAGATAGCCGCCCGACTGGACCGCCGTAATCCGTTTCCGGAGTAGCATCCCGGGCCCGGGAGCGGTTCGGAGGGCGACCAGGCGCGCCAGATCGATGCGTACCGGGGATGGGGGGGGGAGACTCATGGCACTGGAACCCTGGCCAGGATTTCGCTCACCACCTGGTCCGGGGTGATCCCCTCGGCTTCGGCCTCGTAGCTGAGGATCAGCCGGTGGCGCAGGACATCGAAGGCGAGCTGCTGGATATCCTCCGGGGTCACGTAGTTGCGTCCGGCCAGCCAGGCCCGGGCGCGGGCGCAGCGATCCAGGGCGATGCTCGCCCGGGGGCTGGCGCCGTAGGTGATCCAGCCGACCAACTCCGCTCCCCAGGGGGCTGGATTGCGGGTTGCCAGGACCAGTTGCAGCAGATACTCCTGAAGGTTTTCCGCCAGGTGGAGTTCGAGAACCTCCCGGCGTGCCTGACGCAATTCGCTCCCCCGGATGGGAAGGAACGCCGGTCCTTCATCCGAGGCCTCGTTCACCTCGATGCGTGCTTCGTTCCGGGCCAGGTGGAGAATCCGGCGTTCGACCTCCAGCGCCGGATAGGCGACCCGGACGTGGAGCAAAAAACGGTCGAGCTGGGCCTCGGGGAGGGGGTAGGTCCCTTCCTGTTCGATGGGGTTCTGGGTGGCCATGACCAGGAAGGGGTCGTGCAGGCGATAGCTGGTCTGGCCGACCGTGATCTGTCGTTCGGCCATCGCTTCGAGGAGCGCCGACTGCACCTTGGCTGGCGCCCGGTTGATCTCGTCGGCGAGGACCAGGTTGTGAAACAGGGGGCCTGGGTGAAAGACGAAAGTGCCGTTCTGGGGACGGAAGACTTCGGTCCCGGTGAGGTCGGCCGGGAGGAGGTCAGGCGTGAACTGGACGCGGTGAAAGCTCCCTTCCAGGTGGGCTCCGAGCTGCCGGATCGCCCGGGTCTTGGCCAGCCCGGGTGCTCCCTCGACCAGCAGATGGCCGTCGGCCAGAAGGGCGATGAGGAGGCGCTCGATCAGTTGCGGCTGGCCGAGGACCTGCTGGCCGAGTTGTTCGGCCAGGGCCTGAAACCGTGGTTGTGCAGAGTCCATAAATGTGCATCCTCGGTTGGCGGTTAAAAATTCCGGCAGGGGTGATAGCGGTTGGGGCCTTTGGAGAACAACCCGTTTCCCCAAAGCCCTCACTCAGCCGAATCTTCCAGGGAACTTTTAGCAACCACCGTGCCAACGGAAGATCCTGTAAAACCGGCGATTGGGGGGGGGCCTGCCGGGGCATCCTGCCTCGCCGGGGCAGAATGCCCCAGGGTTGCCGGGTTACCTCGGCCAGGCGAACCCTTGATTTTTGCTGCGGGATGTGCGATGAATCGGAAGCCTTTGAGGTTCCCGCGAGGTGGTCATCAGTGACGCCAGAGGGACCTGGGCGAAAGTGGGACCGGATTGGCCGGCCAGTGCCGGCTGGTTTGTTGTTTTTCCCGGCCTTCGGGGCGCATTCTTCAACGTTGTCTGGCGGGAGGTGTTAGCGATGAAATGGATGATTTTGCCAGCCTTGTCGATCCTGATGTTGTGCGGGTGCGTCGGCGGCCGACCGACCGCCGCCAATCAACCCCTGGAGCAGACCCCGACGACGGCGGTCGATTTGCCTGCTGCTTCGGGCCGGATCGATCTGACCCGCTTCGATCAGTTTGTCGGTCCCTTCATGGTTGATAAGTGGATGTCCCCCCGATAATTCTTTCCGAGGAGAATTGTTTGTGAAATATTTATTACTTCTGTTGATATTCATTCTCGGAACCTCCGGGTGCAGCACCTCACTCCCGGCCGGGACGGTATCCGGTCATCGGTTCAACTCGGATTATCTGGGGACGACCGGGATTGAGGTCGGCAGGGAGTTTCGTTATGCAGGGGAAGGGACGCGCCAGGTCTCAATCCACCACGACCTTGCTCCGGTGGGGCGGGAATCGGTCTTCACCAACCGGGTTTTCCTCTTCGAAAAAGACCAGGCGGGGAACCCGGAGCTGGCCATCGTGGTCACAGAGATGGACGACAGCGGCTTTCTGAACCCGGTGGAGAGTATCGACGGCGCCCGGATTCTCTCTCGGGGTCGTCTCAAGGATCACTGGGATTTCCAGTACCTGACCTTCGTCTCGAGTGAGGGAGCCCGGGGAACGGAGGCCGGGACCTCCCCTTCCTGTCGGTTGACGCGGTGGGTGAGTCTCATTGTTCAACCTCTAAACCGGGTGCGGGTGAGTATCGTCTATTCCGAACCGGTGCCCGCCTCGGCCGGGCCGGGTCCGGCCTGCTCCGACTGGACCCCGGGAGAGGACCTGACCGCCGGGCAGCAGGCGTCCCTCGCCGGTTTCGAACAACGGGCTGTCGATAGTTACCGGGTCCTGGACTAAGGGCCAAGCAGGTTCCCAGTGTCCCGTGCGGTGAGTTCACCGCAGGAATTCTGAGAGATTTTGGTTCCTGGCAAGGCGCGGCGACGCAGACCTAGCGTGGCCTAAGACGAGGAGCCGCAACCCGGCCAGGGGCCAAAAGAACCAGAATTGCAAGGAAAGGATTAACCGCACGTGACACTAGCTTTTCTCAAGACGCTGCGGGCCGGCCAGGACCGGTCGCCCCGCAGCTTTGGCGATTCCCCGCAGCATGCCATTGAAGGCCAGGCCGTGGAAAGGGGTGACCCCCCACCAATAGAGAAGACCGGTGAGGCCGCGGGGGAGAAAACGGGCGGTCAACCGCAGCTCCGTTTCTCCTGGGGCCTTCTCCAGCAGGGTCAGTTCCAGGACCGCCTTCCCCGGCAATTTCATTTCCGCCACCAGCAACAATCGCCGGGGTTCCTCGACGGCCACCACTCTCCAGAAGTCGAGGGCGTCGCCAGGACGCAGTTCGACTGAACTGCGTCGGCCGCGGGAGAGTCCTACCCCTCCCGCCAGCCGATCCAGCACCCCGCGCAGTCCCCAAAGCCAGTCTGATGCATACCAGCCGGTGCGGCCGCCGATGCGTTGCAGCGCCGGCCAGATTTCCTGCGGCGCGGCGCCAAGGATGACGCAGCGCCGGTCCTCGAAGATGCTCCCCCCGGCCCAGCCCGGGTCTCCCGGCTGGCTCCATTCGGCCGGGGGAATGGCCCCGGCGTCGGCCCAGAAACTCTCCACATCCTGGTGACGGGTCCGCTCCAGGGCGCGACCGATCGCTTCTCGGCAGCTAAGGAGAGGTTGCGGGATGAGCTGGCGGATGCGGGTATCGCTGCAGTCCACGGGGTTTTGCAGACCTTCGACCAGTGGTCGAGCCAGTGCCGCCGGGACCGGCGTCATCAGGTGGATCCAGAAGGCGTCCAGGCGGGGAGAGAGGATCGGCACGGAAATGACCAGGCGGCGTCGGAGGCCGGCCTCCTCGGCGTAAATCTCCATCAGCCGCCGGTAGGAGACGACCTCCTCCTGGCCGATGTCGAAGGTGGCGCCGACGGTGTCGGGACAACCGAGGCAACCGACCAGATAAGCCAGGACGTTGCGCACTCCGATCGGCTGACAGGGAGTTTCGATCCAGCGTGGAGCGACCATGATCGGTAGCCGCTCGACCAGGTAACGCAGGATCTCAAAAGAGGCGCTCCCCGAGCCGATGATCATCGCCGCCCGCAGCACTGTCACCGGCACCGGGCCTTCGCGCAGCAGGTCGCCGACCTCGGCCCGGGATTGCAGATGGTCGCTGAGACTGGAGCCCTCCTCCCCCAATCCGCCCAGGTAAACGATCCGTTCCAGGCCGCAAGCGGCCGCGGCAAGGGCCATGTTTCTCGCCGCTTGGCGGTCGGTCTCGGCAAAATCGACGACTTGGGGGTCCATCGAGTGAACCAGATAGAAGGCGGCGCCGCAACCAGTCGCGGCTTTTTCCAGGGAGGAGCGATCGAGCAGGTCGGCCGCCGCGATATCCAGATGGGGGTGGGAAGCCCAGGGCCGACCCTGCAATTTGGCCGGCGATCGGGCCAAAGCCCGCACCCGGTAACCGGCCTCCAGGAGCTTTGGTACCAAACGCCCGCCGATATACCCTGTCGCCCCGGCGACCAGGACCGGCTTTTCTGATTTTTGTTCTGCCACCCGTGTCTCCCGCGACCATCACCGGATGAGTCCGGTAACGGTTAACTGTAGCACGGCAGCGCCTGACGGTGAACAGCCCCGGCATTTTTGCCGGTGGATGAAGGTCTGCCACGAGTTGGAAAAATTTCTTGACAATCCGATAATTTAGCCGAGAATGAAGGCGTTTTTCAGTTATCATTCCGGTCTCCCGGTTTTATCATTTGAGGTGGCACCCCACCCAGCCGGGATCGACCACAAACTGTTTGGGAGTCTCCTGCCATGTTGAACACCCCTGCTGTCGGTCTCCTCGCCCTTTTGGGCCTGGGAGCTTTGACCGGCTGTTCCGAACAAAAAGCGGCGCCGCCGGTCAAGCTGCCGGTGCCGGTCACCGTCGCCGTCGTTGCCCAACGACCGGTCCCGGTCGAACTTCAGGCAGTGGGACAGGTCGAAGCCTCCTCCACCGTGACGGTTCGCTCCCAGGTGCCGGGGGTGGTGGCCGAGGTCCACTTTCGGGAGGGTGCGACCGTTCGCAAGGGGGATCACCTTTTCACCCTCGACCAGCGTCCCTTCCAATCGGCGCTTTCCAAAGCTGAGGCCGACCTGGAGCAGAGCCGGGTGGCGGCGGAGAATGCCTCCCGGGAAGCGATCCGCTACCGGGAGCTGCTGGCCGGGGGATTCGTCAGCCGGGACGAGGCCGAAGGGATCTTCGCCAGGGCCGACAGTCTCTTGGCCGCTGTTGCGGCCAGCCGGGCCGGGGTGGAGAATGCTCGCATCCAGCTCGCCTATTGCACCATCCGGGCTCCTCAGGGAGGTCGCACCGGGGCGCTCCTGGTCCATCCAGGGACGGTCGTCAAGGCCAACGACGCCCCGGACCTGGTGATGATCAACACCCTCGAGCCGGTCCTGGTCAACTTCAGCATCCCCGAAAAACAGCTCGCCGAAGTGCGTCGCCACCTCGCCGCCGGCCCGATGGCGATGACGGCCCTTGCCCCAGGTGATACGGGAGACCCGGAGACGGGGACGATTACCTTTCTCGACAACGCCGTCGACTCGGCCACCGGAACCATTCGTTTGAAGGGGACCTTTGCCAATCCCAACAGCCGGCTCTGGCCGGGGCAGTTCGTGGCGGTGCAGGTCGTCCTGGAAACCCGCCAAGGGGCGGTGACCGTGCCGACCGCTTCGGTGCAGAACGGGCAGCAGGGAAATTATCTGTTTGTCGTGAAAGAGGACCGCAGCGTGGAGCTGCGGCCCGTCACCGTCGCCTTTACCGTTGGCGATCAGACCGTCATCGCCGCGGGGGTGGTGCCCGGTGAGACCGTCGTCACCGAAGGGCAGCAGCGCCTGGCCCCGGGGGCCGAGGTTCAGGTGAAGGAACCGGCCGCCCCCAGCCGGGGTTCCAAAGAATGAACGTTTCGGAACTGTTCATCCGCCGCCCGGTCATGACCAGCCTGGTCATGCTGGCGGTCATGATCTTCGGCGCCTTCGCCTACCGGCTGCTGCCGGTCAACGACCTGCCAAGCGTCGATTTCCCGACCATCCAGGTCCGGGCCAGCCTCCCCGGCGCCAGCCCCGAGACGATGGCGAGCGCGGTGGCGACCCCCCTGGAGCGCCAGTTATCGACCATCGCCGGTCTCGATTCGCTGAGTTCGACCAACGGCCAGGGCTCGACCATCATTACCCTCCAGTTCAGCCTGGAACGTGACATCGACTCCGCCGCCCAGGACGTGCAGTCGGCGATCTCCCAAGCGGCCCGGCAGTTGCCCCGGGAGATGCCGAGCCCGCCGTCAATCCGCAAGGTCAACCCCGCCGATTCGTCGATCCTCTACCTGGCGCTGAGCTCTCCGACGCTCCCGCTTTCGGAGGTCAACGAATACGCCGATACCGTCATCTCGCCGCGGATATCGATGATCAGCGGGGTCGCCCAGGTCATGGTCTTCGGCTCGCAAAAGTACGCGGTGCGAATCGATCTCGATCCCCGCCTGCTGGTCAGCCGGCAGATCGGTCTCGACGAGGTGGCCCAGGCCCTGGTGAGCGGCAACGTCAATTTGCCGACGGGGGGACTGCAGGGGCCGACCCAGTCCTTCACCCTGCAGGCCAGCGGCCAGCTTGCCAATGCGGCGGCCTTCAGGTCCCTGGTCATCGCCTATCGCGACGGCGCCCCGGTCCGTCTCAGCGACCTCGGCACGGTCAGCGACGGGGTCGAGAACGACAAGGTCGCCGCCTGGTACAATGCGCAAGGGGTCTCGACCCGGGCCGTGGTCCTGGCGATCCAGCGCCAACCCGGAACCAATACCATCGCCGTCGTCGACCGCATCAAGGATCAGATCCCCAGCTTCCGCAGCCAACTCCCCGGCGCTGTCGAGTTGAACATCCTCTACGACCGCTCCAGCTCCATCCGAGAATCGGTCTCCGAGGTCAAGTTTACCTTGTTGGTGACCATCGCCCTGGTCATCCTTGTCATCTTCCTCTTCCTGCGTAACCTGTCGGCAACGGTCATTCCCAGTCTGGCGCTCCCCCTCTCCATCGTCGGCACCTTTGCCGCCATGTACCAGCTCGGCTTCTCCGTCAACAACATCACCCTTTTGGCCCTGACCTTGTCGGTCGGGTTCGTGGTCGATGATGCCATCGTCATGCTCGAAAACATCGTTCGCCACATCGAACATGGCGAAAAGCCGATGGAAGCGGCCCTGCGGGGCTCGAAGGAGATCGGTTTCACCATCCTCTCAATGACTATTTCCCTGGTGGCGGTCTTTATCCCGGTCCTGTTCATGGCTGGCATGCTCGGTCGGATTCTTCATGAATTCGCCGTCACCATCGCCGTCGCCATCCTCATCTCAGGTTTCGTCTCCCTGACCCTCACACCGATGCTCGCCAGTCGCTTCCTCAAACCCCACGGCGAAATCCGCCACGGTCGGCTCTATCAACGCATGGAGCGCTTTTTCGACGCCTGGCTGCGCCTCTACGAAAAGACTCTGGACATCGTCCTGCATCACCGGATCTCGGTTCTGGTGCTGACCCTGGTCCTGACCGTGGCCACCGGCTGGCTCTTTACCCGGATGCCGACCGGCCTCTTCCCCGCCGACGACGTCGGCGCCATCCGCGGCTCGACGGAGGGGGCGCAGGGCGTTTCCTTCGAAGAGATGAAGCGCAACCAGGCCAAACTGGTGGAGATCGTCCTCAAAGACCCCGACGTCGAGGCCTTCATGTCTTCGGTCGGCGCTTCGGGATCAAGGGTCGGGTCGAACAGCGGTTTCCTCTTCATCAAGCTCAAACCCCGCAGCGAACGCAAGGCCACCGCCGACCAGATCATCCAGCGGTTGCGGCCGCAACTCAGCGGGGTCCCCGGCATCCGCATTTTTCTGCAGAATCCGCCGCCGATCCGCCTGGAGTCGACTTCCTCCAAAGCCCAGTACCAGTTCGTCCTGCAAAGCCCCGACAGTGCAGAGCTCTACGCCACGGCGACCGACTTCGAGGCCAAGCTGCGCAATCTTCCGATCTTGCAGGACGTGACCTCGGATCTGGAGATCAAGAATCCGCAGATCAACCTGGCCATCGACCGGGACCGCGCCGCGGCCCTCGGGGTGAGCGCCGAAACGATCGAAACCACCCTCTATTCGGCCTACGGCGCCCGCCAGGTTTCGACGATCTTCCTGCCGACCAACCAGTACCAGGTGATCATGGAACTGGACCCGAAGTATCAGGCCGATCCGGCGGCCCTCGGTCTCCTTTATGTCCGATCGGCTCAGGGGGCGTTGGTGCCACTCTCTTCCCTGGTGACCATCTCCAGCGGTCTCGGCCCCTTGTCGGTGAACCACCTCGGGCAGATCACCGCGGTCACCATCTCCTTTAACCTGAAACCGGAGGTGCCGCTGGGGGCCGCCGTCAAGGCCATCGAACAGGAAGCGCGCAGCCTGCCGGCCTCCATCACCACCGGCTTTCAGGGGGCGGCGCAGGTCTACCAGGCCTCGACCAAGGGGCTGCTGCTGTTGTTGATCCTGGCGGTGGTGGTGATCTACCTCGTTTTGGGAATCCTCTACGAGAGTTACATTCACCCCCTGACCATCCTCTCCGGGCTCCCCTCGGCCGGTTTCGGGGCGCTGATCACCCTCATGGTTTTCGGCAAGGATCTCAACCTCTACTCCTTCGTCGGCATCATCATGCTGGTCGGCATCGTCAAGAAAAACGCCATCATGATGATCGACTTCGCCCTGGAAGCTCAGCGCAGCGAGGGTCTTTCGCCCCTCGAGGCGATCCATCGCGGCTGCCTGATCCGTTTCCGGCCGATCATGATGACGACCATGGCGGCCCTCATGGGCACGCTGCCCATTGCCGTCGGCATCGGCGCCGGGGCCGAGGCGCGGCGCCCCCTGGGGTTGGCGGTCGTCGGCGGCCTCCTCGTCTCTCAGCTTCTGACCCTCTACATCACCCCCGTCATCTACTACTACCTCGATCGCGCCCAGAGCTGGATCAAGCGCCACCTTGCCCGCAAACCTCAGCCGCAGGTCGTTCCTTGAGGTGCGGAATCCTTCTCGTTAACCAGCGAACCAGTTGCTCACGCCAAGCCGCGACAGTCACGGTGACATCAGCTTTTAAAAAAGCGCCATGAACGGACTCGACCCGTGAACTTTGTTAACCAGAGGCCGGAACTCTTGGCGGCTTGGTGCCTTCGCGTGAGATGGATGGGCGGATTTGAGGTTCATCGGGAGCGGCAGGGAGACGCTGGCTGTCGTAACGGAGAAGTTTACTGCGGCAACCGGAGGTAGCGGACCAGACGGAAGGTTTCGAAATCCTCTTCACTCACCACCTGCCAGCGATCCGCCGCAAAGGCGGGAAAGTATTCGTCGCCGGCATAATCACCCGCAATCCAGGAGACAGCCATCCGGTCGGCGATCGCCAGGGCCCGCTGGTAAATTTGCCGGCCCCCGATGAAGAAGATCGGCCGGCCGAGCTGTCGCCCCCGTTCGACCGCATCAGTGAAGTCGGTGTAGACCTCGATCCCCTCACAGGCGTCGAGGGTGGTACTGAGAACGAGGTTGTGCCGGCCGGGGAGGGGTTTGCCGATCGCCTCGAAGGTCCGCCGTCCCATGATCACCGTCCCGCCCAGCGTCAGGCGTTGGAAGAGCTGCAGCTCCTCGGGGAGATGCCAGGGGGTGCGGCCGCGATGGCCGATGACCAAATTCCTGGTCATGGCGACGATGACGGTGAGTTCGGGGGGGGGCTCGGTCACGGCTTCGTCAGTCCTCCGCTGTTCAAGGTCGCTGGGGTCCCACACTTGTGAAGGAATCTATCCCAGGACGCTGGGCCGGTCAATGCTAAGCTGCCGACTTGACGTCCTGGTCGAGTGCTGCCTAGAATGGCACAGAAACTGTGCCATAGACGGCCCATATGCGGCCCGCCGGGCAGCCGTCCCGCAAAATTGATTTGACAACCAGGCAGGCCGTTCCTATAGTGGCAACCATTCGAAAAACTGGGGATTTTGCCGGACCGGCCGGGGGCGGCGGCAGTTCTGTAATGACCATGAAAAGGAGAAGAGAAAGCATGTCCAGAACATTCAAGGTAGCGGTTCTTCCCGGTGACGGAATCGGCCCCGAGGTGATGGAGGAGGCGCTCAAGGTTCTTGACGCCATCGAATCAAAATTCGGCGTGACCTTCGAGCGAACCCCCGCCAACGTCGGCGGCGCAGGCATCGACCGGGAGGGGAAAGCCCTGCCGCAGACAACCATTGATATCTGCAAAGGCTCCGACGCTATCCTTTTCGGCAGCGTCGGCGGCCCCCAATGGGAGAGCCTCCCCCCCGATGAGCAGCCGGAGCGCGGCGCTTTGCTGCCGCTGCGCAAAATTTTCGGTCTCTACGCCAACCTGCGCCCGGCGATTATCTTCCCGTCGCTGACCGGCGCCTCGTCGCTGAAGGAAGAGGTCATCGCCGGCGGCTTCAACGTCCTGGTCGTCCGGGAGTTGACCGGCGGCATTTACTTCTCCCAGCCGAAGGGGATCGAAGGGCAAGGGCGGGACCGGATCGGCGTCGACACCATGCGTTACAGCGTCCCGGAGATCGAGCGCATCACCCACGTCGCCTTCCAGGCGGCCCGCAAGCGCGGCAAGAAGGTCTGCTCCATCGACAAGGCCAACGTCCTTTCCACCTCGGTCCTCTGGCGTGAGATCGTCACCGGCATCGCCAAGGAGTACCCGGATGTCACCCTGTCGCACATGTACGTCGACAACGCCGCCATGCAGCTCGTCAAGTGGCCGAAGCAGTTCGACGTAATCCTCTGCGAAAACATGTTCGGCGACATCCTCTCCGACGAGGCGGCGATGCTCACCGGCTCTCTCGGCATGCTCCCTTCGGCATCTCTTGCTGAAGGCTCCTTCGGCATGTATGAGCCGTCCGGCGGCAGCGCTCCGGACATCGCCGGTCAGGGGATCGCCAATCCGATTGCCCAGATTCTCTCGGCGGGGATGATGCTGCGTTTCTCCTTTGCCATGGTCGAAGCGGCCGACACCATCGACGCGGCCGTGGCCAAAGTCCTCGATCAGGGCTACCGGACCGGGGATATCTATCAGAAGCTGGCCGGCGAGAAGCTGGTCAATACCAAAGCGATGGGCGACGCGATTCGCGCGGCGCTCGGGGCCTGACGCCGGGCGTCAGCCAATATCAACCACCAGTAAAGGACTTACATCCCATGAAAGTCGGTCTCGTCGGTTGGCGCGGTATGGTCGGTTCGGTCCTTCTGCAGCGCATGCAGGAGGAAAACGATTTTGCGGGAATCGAACCTGTCTTCTTCTCCACCTCCCAGGCGGGCGCCTCGGCGCCGCTGAATGCCGGGACCCTGAAGAAAGCCGAAGACATCGCCGAGCTGAAGAAGCTCGACGTCATCATTACCTGCCAGGGGGGCGACTACACCAAGGCGATCCATCCCCGGCTGCGCCAGGAAGGGTGGCAGGGCTACTGGATCGATGCCGCCAGCACCCTGCGTATGGAGAAGGACGCCGTCATCATTCTCGACCCGGTCAACCGCGGCGTCATCGACCGGGCCCTGGCGAACGGCCAGAAGGACTTTATCGGCGGCAACTGTACCGTGAGCCTGATGCTCATGGCCCTCGGCGGCCTGTTTCGCGCCGACCTCGTCGAATGGCTCTCTTCCATGACCTATCAGGCGGCTTCCGGCGCCGGCGCCCCGAACATGCGGGAGCTGATCAGTCAGATGGGGGTGCTGCACGGGTCGGTCCACGAACGGCTCCAGGACGTGGCCTCGGCGATCCTTGACATCGACAAGGACATCACCGCCATGCTCCGCAGCGAGCTCATGCCGAAACAGGAGTTCGGCTTTCCCCTGGCCGGGAACGTTCTGCCGTGGATCGACCGGGAGGTCGAAGACGGCCAGAGCCGCGAAGAGTGGAAGGGTTTCGCCGAAACCAACAAGATCCTCGGCACCACCCAACCGATCCCTGTCGATGGCATCTGCGTGCGGGTGGGGGCCATGCGCTGCCACAGTCAGGCGCTGACCATCAAGCTTAAGAAGGATGTACCGATCGCCGAGATCGAAGCTCTGATCAAGAACGACAACCAGTGGGTCAAGCTGGTCCCCAACACCAAGGCCGCGACTCTCGCCGAGCTCAC
>JBBQBQ010000083.1:0-12984 GCA_038317685.1 Desulfuromonadales bacterium
AAGGCACATACTGAGCTCGCTCAGAGAGCTGTGGAACCATCTGCTCAGACGATTGGCTCCCGACGAGTCCGTTGCCGCATGGATTCCGGGAATTACCAATCAAAAGGACCTGCTACATGAAGGCAAACCAACCCGTCGAGCCAGGGTACTGTATGTCTGTCGGGAGCTGAACGACGATCCGCTGACCGACTTCTTGATGCACGACACTCGGGCACTGGTGAAGTTGATCGAGTTGTTTAACCGGGTTCACGAGTTGGAGACTGAGCTGACCGATGAACAGCTCAGGGCTATTGTCCTTAAGACCGAATCGTGGTTGATGTACTTACTGCAAATCTCGGCGGGAAATTTTAACAAGTAAACAGGAGGCTACCATGCCAAAGAAACCAGGATCACATCACGTAGTACCCAACAGCGACGGCGGGTGGGACGTCAAAAAGGACGGCGCGACTCGTAGCAGCGGCCATTTTGACAAGAAGCAGGAAGCTGTCGATGCCGGGCGCAAGATCAGCCAGAACCAAGGTACCGAGTTCTACATCCACGGCAAGGACGGAAAGATCCAAAACAAGGACAGCCACGGGAACGATCCGTATCCGCCGAAGGGGTGAAGTCCCCGTCAATTCGATTCCCGTTTTGGGAACCGAACCGGTGTCCGAAAACCGGATTCGAAGTTGTTGCGGCTCGACGCCAGGTATCCGGTTTTATTACAAACCCGTCACCCTCGTCCGGTGCCGGGAAATCAGGGGAGAAAATCGTTTCTCTGGTCGGGTTGTCGGGAAATGGTTGTGCGAGATGACTTCGGAGTTTATTATCAAGGAGTTACGAGGAGCGAGGGCTTTGAGACTGTTTAGCGGTAGGTCTGTGTTCCCTCCACCATTTTTAAAAATCTCAATAAGTCCATTACTTTATTGAGCCGCGACTGACCCACTTGATCCTAAGGCCCAAAAACTGGGGCAGGGAGAGAGTGGGTTTTGTCGTCTTATATGCGAAAAGTCTATTATTAAATACTTTCCCCTCCAGGTCTCCCGCCTCCGACACACCACAGCAACCACGGTCCCGGTCTCCGCAGGCTTCCGCGCAAAGGCAGTCTGCTCCTCTCTGCGCCGCCTCGTCTTCATGGCAAAACAGGTCCTCTCGTGACGCGTCATTGTCCCTGAACGCTGGACTTTTGGCTTGTCCTCTATCTCGGGAGGAGGTCCGTTGTGCCCGATGCCCCAGTTTCCTGATAGAATTGACCAGCACCCCATAACCAACAGGAGGGTGGACCCCCGAAAAGGTAGCCGCGGCAGCATCCGGAGGTGTTAAGAGCAAGGTCAGCTTCATTTATTTCAGGAAATTAAATTCTATGGAAAAATCACCAGGCTTAATTCTTGTGACCGGGGCTTCCGGCTTCATCGGCAGGCGCTTGACACAAAGACTGATCGCTGAAGGGTTTTCCGTTCGCTGCACGGTACGGAATCCAAGTTCTGATTTGCCTGATGGAGCAGAGATTGTGATAGGCGATATGCTTAAGTCGGCAACGCTTGAACACGCCCTGGTCGGCGTTGATACAGCCTATTACCTGGTCCACTCCATGTCGGGAGGCCGGGCTGGTTTTGAACGCCGCGATCGTGACGCCGCTGAAAATTTCGTTGCGGCGGCTGATAAAGCCCAGGTGCGGCGCGTGATTTATTTGGGAGGTCTGGGCGAAACCGGCGACGACCTCTCCGAGCATCTCAAAAGCCGCCTGGCCGTCGCAGATATTCTCAAGCAAGGCAGCTTTGCCACCACCTTCCTCAGGGCTGCCGTCATCATTGGGGCAGGGGGTGCTTCCTTCGAGATGATCCGGGCGCTGGTCAAGCATCTGCCGGTCATGATTACTCCGCGCTGGGTGACGACTCGCTGTCAACCCATCGCGGTGGATGACGTCATCGATTATTTGATCGGCTGCCTGACCGAGGAGAGCACCAGCGGGAGGACCTTCGACATCGGTGGACCTGATGTGCTGACCTACCGGGAAATGATGGAGCGTTTAGCCCGTCTCGACGGGAGGAAACTCTATATCCTGCCGGTACCGGTACTGACACCCAAACTTTCATCCTACTGGGTCGGGCTCATCACCCCGGTGCCGCCTTCTGTCTCCATGCCATTGATAGAAGGATTGAAGAACGAAGTGGTCTGTCGAGACCATGCCATCCGCGACCTTATTCCTCTCTCGTTGAAGCCGTACGATGAAGCTGTTCTTATCGCCTTGAAGGAGGGATGACCATAGGCGTTTACCACCAAGCCCGGCAAAAATTATTTTTGTTGGTTCGACCGGAGGCGATTGCCGCGAGTCGGTGGTAAAGTAGAACCGTGACCGTTTTGACTGAGTGGAGGGATGCCCTGGAATTCTCGCGAGGGCCTGGGATAGATCGTCAATCAAGAACCCTTGCGAGGCCTTTATGACTTCAAAAGGATTTTTTTTGTAGCAGGAGGACGAATGGACCAAAGGGTTCGCACTATCGGGGTCGATCTCGGCGGGACCAAGATCAAGGTTGCCGTGGTCGACGAGACGGGAACGATCCTGCGAAAAACGCGGGTGGCGACGCCGACGGAAGGCGGGTCGGAAGCGGTGATCCGGGAGATCGTCCGTGCTGTCCGTGAATTGCAGGGGGCCGATGCGGAGCGCCCGGAGGCGCTCGGGATCGGGGTCGCCGGGCAGGTCGGGCCGGCCGGCGACACGGTGCGTTTTGCACCCAACCTGGGCTGGCTCGACGTCCCCCTGAAGGCCGCTCTGCAAACGCAGCTGGACCTGCCGGTGGCGCTCCTCAATGATGTCCGGGCCGCCACCTGGGGCGAATGGCTCTTCGGCGCGGGGCGGGACTGTGAAAATCTGATCTGCCTCTTCATCGGCACCGGCATCGGCGGCGGTCTCGTCTGCGGCGGCCGGGTCCTCGACGGCAGCAGCAACAGTGCCGGCGAGGTCGGCCATGTGACCGTCGATCTCCACGGGCCGCCCTGCACCTGCGGCAACCGCGGCTGCCTGGAAGCTCTCGCCGGCGGCTGGGCCATCGCCCGCCGCGCCCGGGAAGCCGTGGCCGCCGATCCTCGCGCCGGTGCGGGGTTGAAAAAGCTGGCTGATGAACAAAATGAACCGATCACCGCCAAACTCGTCGCTCGGGCCGCCCACCGCGGCGACCCGCTGGCCGGGCAGATTGTGGCGGAAGTTCTTGAGGCCCTGGTCGCCGGGGCGGTCGGATTGGTCAATGCCTTCAACCCCCGGCGACTGATCCTCGGCGGCGGGGTCATCGAGGGGCTCCCGGAACTGGTCGGACAAATCGATCTCGGCATCAGAACGCGGGCCTTGAAAGCGGCCTGGGAAGGGCTCCAGGTCCTCCCGGCCCAGTTGGGGAACGACGCCGGGGTCATCGGCGGGGCGGCCTTCGCCCGGCGCAGCTTCAGTTTGAAAGGAGAACCGTCGTGACCGGAACTACCGCCCAGGGCTTTACCCCGTTGGACAGCCGCTGCGTCACTGCTCTGCGCATGTTGGGGGTCGACATGGTCGAAAAAGCCGACTCGGGGCATCCGGGGATCGTCCTGGGGGCCGCCCCGATGGCCTATGTTCTCTGGACCCGCTACCTGCGCTGCAACCCCCAAAACCCCCTCTGGCCCGAACGCGATCGCTTCGTCCTCTCCGCCGGCCATGGCTCGGCCCTCCTTTATGGGCTGCTGCACCTGGCCGGCTATGCCCTGTCCCTCGACGAACTCAAGGCCTTCCGCCAGTGGGGGAGCCTGACCCCCGGCCATCCCGAGCGGGTCGAGACTCCGGGGGTCGAGGTGACGACCGGTCCCTTGGGACAGGGTTTCGCCAACGGCGTCGGCATGGCGATGGCCGAACGCTATCTGGCGTCGCACTTCAACCGGCCCGGCTTCGAGATTGTCAACCACCATACCTACGTGCTCTGCGGCGACGGCGACCTGATGGAGGGGATCACCGCCGAGGCGGCTTCCCTGGCCGGTCATCTGCAGCTCGGCAAGCTGATCTGCTTCTACGACAACAACCATATCACCCTCGCCGCCGCGACCCGCCTGACTTTTACCGAGGATGTCGGCAAGCGTTTCGAGGCTTACGGCTGGCAGGTCCTCAAGGTCGAGGACGGCAACGATCTGGCGGCGATCGACGAGACCGTCGCGGCGGCCCGACAAGACCAGGCCCGCCCCTCGCTGATCATCGTCACCACCCACATCGGTTACGGCAGCCCCCACAAACAGGACAGCTTCGAGGCCCACGGGTCCCCCCTCGGTGCCGATGAGGTCCGGGCCACCAAGGAACAACTGGGCTGGCCGACCGAGCCCGCCTTTCTGCTCCCGCCGGAGGTCGTGGCTCATTACCGCCGAGCGGTCGAGGCCGGGCAGGGCCTTGAGGATGAGTGGACGGCGCTGATGCATCGCTACGCCGAAAGCTATCCGGACCTGCGCGAGGCGTGGGGGCAGGCGGTGCGGGGCGAACTCCCGCCGGGGTGGGACCGGGAGATTCCCGGCTACGCTCAAGACCACAAGCCGATTGCCACCCGCTCCGCCGGCGGCGAGGTCTTGAACGTCATCGCCACCCGGGTCTTCAACCTCATCGGCGGATCGGCCGATCTCGATCCCTCGACCAAGACCGCCCTCCGGGGCCGGGGGAGCTTTCAGCCGCCCGGCAGCGGCAACCCTGCCCTGGGTGCGGAACCGGGCCCCTGGAGCTACGCCGGGGCCAACCTCGCCTTCGGGGTCCGGGAACACGCCATGGGGGGGATTCTCAACGGCCTTGCCGCCCACGGGGCGATCATCCCCTTCGGCGCCACCTTTCTGATCTTCTCCGATTACCTGAAGCCGGCGCTGCGCCTGGCGGCCCTCAGCCGCCTCGCGGTCAAGTACGTCTTCACCCACGATTCGATCGCCGTCGGCGAGGATGGCCCGACCCATGAGCCGATCGAGCAGTTGGCCGGTTTTCGGGCGATCCCGAACCTGACGACGCTCCGTCCAGCCGACGCCAACGAGACCGCCGAGGCCTGGAAAGCGGCCATGAAGATGAACGACGGACCGGTGTTGCTGGTCTTGAGCCGCCAGAATCTGCCGGTCATCGACCGCCGCCAGTTTGCACCTGCCGCCGGACTCAGTCATGGCGGCTACATCCTGGCCGACCCGTCCCAGGGTCCCCCCGAACTGATCCTGATCGCGACCGGTGCGGAGGTTCATCCGGCTTTGGCCGCTTGGCGTGAACTGACAGGGGAGGGGCGGCGGGTGCGGCTGGTCAGCATGCCCTCCTGGGAGCTCTTCGAAGCCCAGACCCTCGCCTATCGCCAGGAGGTTCTCCCCCCGGGCATCACGGCCCGCATCGCCGTCGAAGCGGCCGCCACCCTCGGTTGGCACAAGTACGTCGGGGCGGAGGGGATCGTCATCGGCATCGACCGTTTCGGCGCCTCGGCGCCGGGGGAGGTCAATCTGGAGAAGTTCGGCTTCAGCGCCGCCCACATCATCGGCAAGGCGAAGGAGTTGCTTGGTTAGCAAAGGACGCAGTGAAAAAATCGAAGGATTTTGGTTATGAATTGTCTTCGCAAACTTTGTGTATTGAAAGAGCGGAGCAAGCAGGAGAGCACCTATGTCTGAGCACACGCTGATCGCCCTCAAGAAAGCGGGGCAGAGCCCCTGGCTCGATAACTTGAGCCGCGACCTGATCGAATCCGGAAAGCTAAGGCGCCTGATCGAGGAAGAAGGGCTGTGCGGGGTGACTTCCAACCCCTCGATCTTCCAGCAGGCCCTGGCCGGCAGCAGGGCCTACGACCAGCCCCTCAAGAGGCTGTTGGACCTCGGCCTGCGCGAGCCGCGCCAACTCTTTTTCGCCCTGGCCCTGGAGGATATCGCCGCGGCCGCTGATCTTCTCAAGCCGGTCTACGACAAGGCCGGAGGAGGTGACGGCTTTGTCAGCCTCGAGGTTTCCCCCGACCTCGCCTACGACACCGAGGCCACCGTCGAGGAGGCGCTGCGGCTGTTCCAGAGCCTCTCCCGGGAGAACGTGATGATCAAGGTCCCGGCGACCCTCCCCGGACTTGCCGCCATCAAGCGTCTGACCGCCGCCGGGGTCAACGTCAATGTCACCCTGCTGTTTTCCGTGCCCCGCTACCGGCAGGTCATGGAGGCCTACCTCGGGGGCTTGGAGCAGCGCCTGGAAAGGGGCAGGCCGGTGGCCGGGATCGCCTCGGTGGCGAGCTTCTTCGTCAGCCGGGTCGACGTGATGATCGACAAGTTACTCGACCAGAAAAGCCAGGCCTCCGGCTCGTCCGCGCAGAACGAGCGACTCAGGAAGATGCGCGGGCTGGCCGCGGTGGCCAACGCCCGGCTCGCCTACCGGCACTTCGAGCAGGTTTTTGCCGGCGACCGTTTCCGCGCGCTGAAACAAAAGGGCGCCCGGGTGCAGCGACTGCTCTGGGGGAGCACCAGCACCAAAAACCCTGACTACAGCGACATCAAGTACGTTCAGGAACTGATCGGCGGCGATACGGTCAACACCATGCCCGAAGAGACGATGATGGCCTTCAAGGACCATGGTGAGGTGCGCGACACCATCCACGATGACCTGGCAAAGGCTAAGCCCCTGTTCGAGGAACTCGAGTCCAGCGGCATCGACATCCAGGTAGTCACCGACCGGCTGGAGAATGAGGGGGTGGGCAAGTTCGCCGAGGCCTTCAGTGAACTGCTGCAGGGGATCGTTGAAAAGCGCGACCTCTTCCTCGGGGAAAGATGAGTAAGGCCATGCGCATCGGCATCGCCGCCGACCACGGCGGATTCGAGCTCAAGGGAAAACTGGTTGCCGAGCTGCAGAGCAGGGGACATACGGTCACCGATTTCGGCGCCGCCAGCCTCGACCCGCTGGACGATTACCCCGATTTCGTCGTCCCCCTCGCCCGGGCGGTGGCTGCCGGGGAGGTGGAGCGCGGGGTGGCTATCTGCGGCAGCGGGATCGGCGCCTCGGTGGCTGCCAACAAGGTTGCCGGAGTGCGCGCTGCCCTGGTCCACGACGTCTACTCCGCCCACCAGGGGGTGGAAGACGACGCCATGAACGTGATGTGCATCGGCGCCAAGGTTATCGGCATCGCCGTGGTTCTGGATCTGGTGGGGATTTTTTTACAGGCCCGCTTCTCGGGAGCCGAACGGCACCGGCGGCGCCTGGACAAGGTGGCGGCCTTGGAGCGCACCGGGAAGGAGTGATCCATGCGGGAGTCTTCCGGGATGACCACGCTGTTCCTCGATATCGGCGGAGTGCTTCTGAGCAACGGCTGGGATCGTCACAGCCGCAGAAGAGCGGCGCAACGCTTCGAACTCGACTACGAACAGATGGACGACCGCCATCACCTCACCTTCGACACTTACGAAGAAGGGCATCTAAGCCTGGAGGAATATCTGGACCGGGTGGTTTTCTACCTGGAGCGCCCCTTCACCCGGGAAGAGTTCAAAACCTTCATGTTCGCCCAGTCCCAGCCCTATCCGGAAATTATCGACCTGATCCGCCGGGTCAAGGAACGCTACCGCCTCAAGACCGTGGTGGTCAGCAACGAGGGGCGCGAGCTCACCGAACATCGCATCCGCACTTTCGCCCTGGCGGAGTTCATCGATTTTTTCGTTTCTTCCTGCTTCGTCCATATCCGCAAGCCCGATCCGGATATCTACCGGATGGCCCTGGACATGGCCCAGGCGACCCCGCAGCAGGTGATGTATTTCGATGATCGGGGGATGTTCGTCGACGTGGCCCGGGGCCTGGGGATCCACGGGATCCACCACACCTGTTTCGAAACCACCCGCGCGGTTCTGGCCGATCTCGGGTTTTCCCCGGACTGAAGGCCCGCCAGGTGAAATCACCAGGAGGATGCAAAATGGCCGGACAAACAGCGCAAATCGGCATGATCGGCCTCGGCGTCATGGGCCGTAACCTGCTGCTGAATATGGCCGATCACGGCTATGCCGTGGCCGGCTACGACCGCAACCCGGAACAGGTCGCCGCCCTGGTGCGGGAAGGCGCGGGGAAACCGGTGATCGCCGAGACCGAGCTCGCGGCCTTTCTTAAACGCCTCAAGCTGCCGCGGGCGGTCATGCTCCTGGTTCCCGCCGGGGGACCGGTCGATGCGGTCATCACCGAGCTGCTGCCGCTTTTGGCGCGGGGGGATTTGATCATCGACGGCGGCAACTCCTACTTCGAAGAGACCGAACGGCGCTGCCGGGACCTGTCGCAACAGGGCTTCCCGTTTCTCGGGGTCGGCGTCTCCGGCGGCGAGGAAGGCGCGCGGCGCGGACCGAGTCTGATGCCGGGCGGAGCCCGGGAGGCCTATCCCCGGGTCCAAAAACTTCTGGAAGCGATCGCCGCCTCCGTCGACGGCG
This sequence comes from Desulfuromonadales bacterium, assembly GCA_038317685.1. Taxonomy (GTDB): domain Bacteria; phylum Desulfobacterota; class Desulfuromonadia; order Desulfuromonadales; family DDH964; genus JBBQBQ01. The sequence goes on from JBBQBQ010000083.1 coordinate 8,371, forward strand.
TCCCTTGCGTCGCCTGGCTGGGGTCCGGATCGGCCGGCCATTACGTCAAGATGGTTCACAACGGCATCGAGTACGGCCTCATGCAGCTCATTGCCGAAAGCTACGACCTCATGAAGCGGGGACTGGGCCTCGACAACCAGCGCCTGCAGGAGGTCTACCGGGGCTGGAACCGGGGCGCCCTCAACGGCTACCTGATGGAGATCACCGCCGACATCTTCGGGCAGATCGACGACCGCACCGGCCACGACCGGATCGACGTCATCCTCGATGCCGCCCGGCAGAAGGGGACCGGCATGTGGATCGCACAGAATGCCATGACCCTGCAGGTGCCGATTCCGATCATCGACATGGCGGTCATGATGCGCGATCTCTCCGGCTTCAAGGAGCAGCGGGAACGGGTGGCCCTGGAACTGGGGTCGGCTGTCCAACCCTTTGAGGACGATCCGGAGGAGCTGCTTCCGGCCCTGGAACAGGCCCTTTACGCCGCCATGATTCTGACCTTCGGCCAGGGTCTGGCCCTGCTGCACAAGGCGTCGGAGGTCCGGGACTACGGTGTCGATCTGGCTGAAGTGACGAGAATCTGGCGGGGCGGCTGCATCATCAGGGCGGCCCTCCTCGACGGCCTGCGGGCCGCTTATCTGCGGAACCCGGGATTGGCCAACCTCCTCTTCGACCCGCATTTGGCGCAGGAGGTCCTGGCCCGGGAGCAGGATTTGCGGCGGGTGGTGAGTGCCGCGGTGCGGTCGGGAGTGCCGGTTCCGGGTTTGATGGCTGCGCTGGCCTATCTCGACGGCTATCGCAGTGCCAGGCTCCCGGCCAACCTGATCCAGGCCCAGCGCGACTACTTCGGGGCCCACACTTACGAACGGATCGACGCCGCTGGAAAATTTCACAGCGAATGGCAACGGAGTTAGCCAGGCCATGGAATCCAACAACCATCCCGAACCGACCATCTTCGTGATCTTCGGCGCCAGCGGCGATCTGACCTGGCGCAAGCTGATCCCGGCCCTCTTCAACCTCCATCTCGACGGCCACCTCCCTGAGCAGCTGGCGGTCCTCGGGGTCGGTCGCCGGGAGGTAAAGCAAGAGGCGTTCCGCGATCATCTGCGCGAGGGGGTCGACCAGTTCTCCCGCCGTGGCAAGGTCGACCCCGGCGACTGGCTGGCCTTTGCCGAACACCTCCACTACTTCGTCGGCGATCTCGACGACCCGCGGACCGGGGCCACCCTCGGCGCCCGGCTCAAGGACTTCGACCGGGAGTGGGGGGTCACAGCCAACCGCATCTTCTACCTGGCCATCCCCCCCAGCCTGATCGAAACCGTCGCCGGCCAGCTCGCCCAGCTCGGCCTCTGCCAGGACTGCAGCCGCGACCGGCTGGTGGTGGAGAAGCCCTTCGGCAGCGATCTTGCCTCGGCCCGGGTCCTCGACCGGACCCTGACCGGGATGTTCTCCGAATCGCAGATTTACCGCATCGATCACTACCTCGGCAAGGAGACGGTGCAGAACCTTCTCGCCTTCCGTTTTGCCAATGCCCTGTTCGAGCCGATCTGGGACCGCCGCTATATCGATCAGGTGCAGATCACCGTCGCCGAGACGGTCGGGACCGGGGAGCGCAGCGGTTACTACGAGCAGGCCGGGGCGCTGCGGGACATGGTGCAGAACCATCTGCTGCAGCTCCTCTGCCTGATCGCCATGGAATCGCCGGTCTCCTTCGAGGCCGATGAGATCCGCAACAAAAAAGTCGATGTGCTGCGGGCGATCCATCCGATCCGCCCGGAGAAGGTCCATCATTTCGCGGTGCGGGGTCAGTACGGGAAGGGGCGCAGCGGCGGCCGGGAGATCGGCGGCTATCGTCAGGAAGCCGGCGTCGCTCCCGACTCCCGGACCGAAACCTACGCCGCCCTGCGGCTCTTCATCGACAACTGGCGCTGGCAGGGGGTCCCTTTTTATCTGCGCACCGGCAAGCGCCTGGCCGCCAAGGTCTCCGAAGTCTCGATCCTGTTCCGGCCGGTCCCCCACCAATCCTTTCCGGCCACGGCGGTCGAAAACTGGCAGCCGAACCGCCTGATCATCCGCATTCAGCCTCAAGAAGGGATCACCCTGCGCATCCAGGCGAAACAGCCGGGAACCCGCATGGTTCTGGGCCCGGTCGACATGCAGTTCTGCTACCGCGACGCCTTCCCCGGAACTCCGCCGGAAGCCTATGAAACGCTCCTCCTCGATGTCCTGCGTGGCGATGCCACGCTCTTCATGCGCGCCGACCAGGTGGAGACCGCCTGGTCGGTCGTGGCCCCGGTCCTGGAGAGCTGGGGAGCGGTGCCGCCCGCCGATTTTCCCGACTACCGACCGGGGAGCTGGGGGCCGGAGACCGCCGATGCCCTCCTGGCTCAGGATGGTCGCAGCTGGTTCGCCCCGAGCGGGGCCGACGGGGAGGACCCAGGGTGACGGTCCGGGTCTGTGCCGATTATGAAGCCCTCAGCCGCAACGCCGCCGAGCTTTTCGCCGCCGGAGCGTGTCACGCGGTCGCGGAGCGCGGACGGTTTTGCGTCGCCCTCTCCGGCGGCAGCACCCCGCAACGCTGCTACCAGCTGCTGGCCGCACCGCCCTTGCGGGACCTGGTTCCCTGGCCCCAGGTGGAGGTCTTCTGGGGGGATGAACGGTGCGTGCCGGAGAACGACCCCCGCAGTAATCTGCGTCTGGCCCGGGAGGCACTCCTCGACCGGCTGCCGCAACCGCCCGGGCAGATTCATCCGATGTCCTGCGCCGGTGATCCGGCCGCCGCCGCAGGCGCTTATCAGGCTCTGCTCCAAAGCGCCTTTGACCCCGGCGAGCCGTGCTTCGATCTGATCCTCCTCGGTCTCGGGACCGACGGGCATACCGCTTCCCTCCTGCCCGGGACCCCGGCGCCGCTGGAGACCAACCGCCTGGTCGTCACGGTGCGGGCCCCCGGCGCCGAATTCTCCCGTCTCACCCTGACGGTCCCGGTTCTCAATCAGGCCCGGCAGATCATCGTTCTCGTTTCCGGCCGGGAGAAGACCACGATCCTGCATCAGATCCTGGATGGACCGCCGGGGCGCTACCCCGCTCAGCTCCTCGCCCCCGGTGACGGCCAGCTTCTCTGGCTGGTCGATCGGGCGGCGGCCGGGGATGACCTTCTTCGTTAACCAATCACCGGGAATCCGCCATCATCATGAAGACCTTTTTACTGACTCTGCTGGCCGGTTTTGTCCTCCTCCTTCCGTCCCCGGCCCCGGCCGCCCCGAGTGGCGGAGCCTTGCGGGCGACCCTCGACAACGGTCTGCGGGTCGTCATCGTGCGCAACGACCTGGCGCCGGTGGTGACGACCCAGGTCAACTACCTGGTCGGCGCCAACGAGGCGCCGGACGGCTTTCCGGGGATGGCCCATGCCCAGGAGCACATGATGTTCCGCGGCAGCCCCGGCCTTTCCGCCGACCAGTTGGCCAATCTCATCGCCGCCATGGGCGGGGAGTTCAACGCCGACACCCAGCAGACGGTGACCCAGTACTTCTTTACCGTCCCCGCCGACGACCTCCCCGTCGCCCTCCACCTCGAAGTGCTGCGCATGACCGACGTCCTCGACAGCGAACCCCTCTGGGACCAGGAGCGGGGGGCGATCGAGCAGGAGGTGGCCCAGGACCTCTCCAACCCCGAGTACCTCTTCTACAGCAAGCTCCTGGCCCATCTCTACCCGGGCACCCCCTATGCCCACGACGCCCTCGGCACCAGGCCCTCCTTCCAGAGGACCACCGGGGCGATGCTTCACGATTTCTACCGGAACTGGTACGCCCCCAACAACGCCATCCTGGTCATCGTCGGGCGCATCGACCCCGAGGCGACCCTGGCCCTGGTCAAGGAACTCTTCGGCGCCATTCCGTCCCGTCCCCTGCCGCAGCGCCCGGCGGTGACGCTGCAGCCGCTGCAAGCGGCGTCGATCCGCCTGGAGACCGACCAGCCTTACGGCATGGCAGCGGTCGTCTATCGCCTGCCGGGGTACAACAGCGCCGATTACGCCGCCGGCCAGGTCCTCGCCGCGGTCCTCGACAGCCGGCGCGGCAACCTTTATGCGCTGGTCCCGACCGGGGCGGCTCTCTACGCCGGATTCAGTTCCGAGCCCCTTCCCGAGGCCGCCACCGCCTACGCCCTCGGCGCCTTCCCCCCGGGGAACGACGGCGAGGCGCTGGTGACCCGGCTCAAAGGGATCATCGCCGCCTATCTCAAAGACGGCCTCCCCCCGGAGCTGATCGAGGCGGCCAAGCGTAAGGCGATCGCCGCCGCCGAATTCGACAAGGACTCGATCCCCGGTCTGGCCGGGGCCTGGTCCCAGGCCCTCGCCGTCGAAGGCCGGCAATCACCGGCCGACGATCTGGAGGCGATTGACCGGGTGAGCGTCGCCGACGTCGAGCGGGTGGCTCGCACCTGCCTCGACAACGACCGGGCCATCACCGCCGTCCTCACCCCCCGCCCCTCGGGGGCAGCGACGGCGGCCAAGGGCTACGGCGGCGGCGAATCCTTCGCCCCGAGCCGTACCAAAGACGTCGCTCTCCCGGCCTGGGCCAAGGCCGTTTCCGCCTCCGCCGAGACTCTGCCGCAGCC
>JBBQBQ010000084.1:0-12894 GCA_038317685.1 Desulfuromonadales bacterium
CCAGAGTCCAAAGGTCTCTTCGAAACGCATTATCCGGATCTCCTGTTGTAGTGCTGTCCGTTTCATGGTGTCCTCCTGCGAGACACGATGAACCGGACAGATGTTGTGCTACAACACCGGACAGTCTATTTGCTAGCAACAGGGCTGAACGACCTCCCTTGTCCCCTGACCGGGATCATGGTATGGTCCGAAAAAATGTACTACTATTCATTAGTGGAAACTATCAACCAAGGAGAGAACCGATGTACGGAAATTTAAAAAGGTTGGTCTGTTTGTTGGTGCTGGTGGGTGCTCTGACGCTGGCGGGATGCGGCATGCACCACCATGAGCAACGGCGAATGGAGTGTGACAATTGCCCGATGAAGGGGAGGCACGGCGGGATGGCGATGGCGGCGCCGATGGCGGCCGATCAGGCGGCGCAGCGCCACGATCTCCTCTACGTCTGCAACTGCGGGCCGGAGTGTAAATGCAACTCGGTTGCTACCGCGCCGGGGAACTGCAAATGCGGCAAGCCGCTGGTCGCCTACCACGTCGTCAAGGTCGAAGGGGACGAAGCCCTGCTCTGCACCTGTGGCGGCGACTGCAAGTGCGCCATCGACCCCGCCGACAGCAGCAAGTGCGGTTGCGGCAATCCGGTCAAGCGCGTCAGCCTGAAGGGGAGCGGCATCTACTTCTGCAACTGCGGCGGCTCCTGCTTCTGCAACACCGTCTCCGACCAGCCGGGGAACTGCAAGTGCGGCATGCCGCTGAAGAAGGTCGACTGACCGTCGGCACTGAAGAGCAAAACCCCCGGTTGCGACGCCGCTACCGGGGGTTTTTTTATGTCTCCGAAGCATATTCAGGCCTGAGCATTGAATCACCTGGTGGCTTCCACCTCGGCCAGGAAATCTGCCGGGGCGAGGATCGGTATTCCCCGATAGCTGCCGAGGTCCTTCAGGTGTTTGTCTCCGGAAACGATACGGACTGCAGCGGCCGCGACGGCGCAGGCCAGGAACTTGTCGTCGGCCGGGTCGGCCTGGATCACCACCGGCCCCTCGTCGATGACGACGAAGTCGATGAAGACACGTGATTTGAAGAGTTCGAGGAGTTCCTTCAGCTCCGGTTCTCCCCCCAGTCCCATGCGGTCCAGGACCTCGACATATTCGGTCAGAATCTCGGCGCACAGGCAAAGGGCGATGCGCCCCGTCTTCCAAAGATCAACGATCCGGCGCGGGGTGCCCAGGGGATTGAGAAAGGACGAAACGAAGACGTCGGTGCCGATGACGACCTTCACCGAGAGGTTCTGACTTCGCGGACGATCCGTTCCCCGTCCTGCTCGGTGATCCCGGCGGCCGCGGCCTTGACGCCGACCCGCTCCCAGAGGTCATCGACAACCTGCGACAGGTCGGCTTTGCGGAGGTAGCTATCCATCAGCTCCCGCAGTTTTTCGCTGGAGGTCTTCCCTTCCCGGCGGGAAGCCTGGTGAAAACGCTCCCTGGTTTCGTCGTCGATCCGGATGACCATCTGTCTGCTCATGGCACCTCCACTATCTTGTATAGACATACTATAAAAATCCGGGGGTCCACGGTCAATCCCCTTCTCCCCTTGCGGACACCGGTGTCGAAGCCCTTGTCCGGCGGTGGCCGGCGGTGTAGACTGGCCCCTCGGCAACGCCATCCCCCCCTGAAGGATCAGCCATGGCAGCAAGCGTTTTCGGTCGGGTTCGCACCCTGCTGGAGATGATCAAATTCTCCCACACCATCTTTGCCTTCCCCTTCGCCCTGATGGGGGCGACCCTGGCGGCGCTGAAGAACGGCGCCCCGCCGACTGTCCCTCAGGTGGTGTGGATCTGCTTGGCCATGGTCGGCGCCCGCTCGGCGGCGATGGGCCTCAACCGGGTCATCGATGCGAAGATCGATGCCGAGAATCCCCGGACCGCCGCCCGGCACATCCCGTCCGGCCTGGTCTCCCGGGCCGAGGCCTGGCTCTTCATCGCGGCTTCGCTGGTCTTGCTGCTGGTCGCCGCCTGGATGCTCAATCCCCTCTGCTTTTTCTTAAGCCCGGTGGCGATCGCCTTTCTGGTTCTTTACTCCTTCTGCAAGCGGTTTACCTCTCTGGCCCACCTCGTCCTCGGCATCTGCCTGGGGGCGGCGCCGGTCGGCGCCTGGATCGCCCTGCGCGGTGACGTCTCCTGGCAGGTGCTGGCCCTCGGCCTGGCGGTCTTCTTCTGGGTGGCGGGGTTCGATGTCTTCTATGCACTGCAGGATCTGGAGTTCGACCGCGTCAAGGGACTCCATTCGATCCCGGTGAAGCTGGGGGTGGCGCGCTCCCTGTGGCTGGTGCGCCTCTTCCATGTCCTGATGGTTCTGCTCCTGCTGTCGCTTCTGGTCGGCACCGGTCTGGGCTGGATCTACCTGTGCGGGGTGGGGGTGGTGGCGGCCTTGCTGAGCTACGAGCACTGCCTGGTCAAGGTTGACGATCTGTCCCGCCTCGATGCCGCCTTCTTTACCATGAACGGCTACATCAGCGTGGCGATTTTCCTCTTTACCCTCATCGATGCGCTGGTTTAAGGTGGTTTCAAGGCACGGGAGGCGACAATGAAACAGATCGTGGTAGCCATTACCGGAGCCTCCGGAGCGATTTACGGACTGCGGCTGGTGGAGGAACTCCTCAAGGCCGATCGGCAGATTACGCTGCTTCTCAGCAAGGCCGGTCTCGACGTGCTGCGTTTTGAAACCGGACTGGAGTGGGAGGGGCAGCCCGCCGCCCGGCTGCGGCTGATGCGGGACTACTTCAGCGGCGACCGGCGCCTCCACCACTATAGCCAGGACGACCTCTTCGCCCCCATCGCCAGCGGCTCCTCGGCGCCGGAGGCGGTGGTCATCGCCCCCTGCTCGATGGGGACCGCCGGGCGGATCGCCGCCGGTCTGGCCGGGAACCTCATCGAACGGGTCGCCGATGTCGCCCTCAAGGAACGCCGCCCGCTGCTGCTGGTGCCGCGGGAAACCCCCTTCAATACCATCCACCTGGAGAATCTGCTCCGCCTCGCCCGTGCCGGCGCCCTGATCCTGCCGGCGATGCCGGCCTTCTATCATAAGCCCCGGTCGGTTGCCGAGCTGGTCGACTTCGTCGTCGGCAAGATTCTCGACAGCCTGAGGATCGAACACCGCCTCTTCACCCGCTGGGGGGAGGAAAGGGAATGACCATGCCCGAGCTCTTCGACACCCTCCGCGACAAGATCGTTACCGGCACCCGCGTCACCGACGGCGAGGCGCTGGCCCTCTTCGAATCGAAGGAGCTCCTCGCGGTCGGCGAGCTGGCGGCCTATGCCAACCGCCTGCAGAACGGCGACAAGGTCTATTTCAACGTCAACCGCCACATCAACTACACCAACCTCTGCGTCAACCGTTGTACCTTCTGCGCCTTCTCCAAGGGGGTCGAGGATGAGGGGTGCTACACCCTGGCCCTCAACGACATTCTGGAAAAAGCCGCCGAGGCGGCCGCCGGCGGCGCCACCGAGATTCACATGGTCGGCGGCCTCCACCCCGATCTCCCCTTCGATTTCTACCTGGAGATGCTCGGGGCGCTCAAAGCCGATCGGCCGCAGCTCCACCTCAAGGCCTTCACGGCGGTGGAGATCGACTACTTCGCCTCCCTGACCGGCCAGAACGTCGCGCAGATCATCGCCGAACTTATGGCCGCGGGACTCGATTCCATGCCCGGCGGCGGCGCCGAGATCTTCGCTCCGGCGGTCCGCGAGCAGATCTGCCCGGAGAAGATCAGCGGGGAGCGCTGGCTGGAAGTGACCGAGACGGTCCATCGCGCCGGTCTCAAGACCAACGCCACCATGCTCTTCGGCCACGTCGAGGGCTACGCCGACCGCGTCGATCACCTGAGCAAACTGCGGGCCCTGCAGGATCAGACCGGCGGGTTTCAGGCCTTCATCCCTCTCGCCTTCCAGCCCGACCACACCCGGGTGCCGGGGGCCAAGGGGGTCGGCGGGGTCGATGCCCTGAAGACCCTGGCGATCAGCCGCATCTATCTCGACAACTTTCGCCATATCAAGGCCTACTGGGTGATGCTCGGCCTGAAGATCGCCCAGGTGGCCCTCGCCTTCGGCGTCAACGATCTTGACGGGACCGTGGTCGAAGAGAAGATCGGCCACGACGCCGGCGCCGATTCGCCGCAGGCCCTCAGCAAGGAAGACCTCTGCAGCCTGATCCGCAAGGCGGGGAAGGTGCCGGTGGAGCGGGATACGCTGTATCGGGAGTTGAAGGAGATCCCCACGTGAAAAGTCCCGAGTTGCACTTCGGAATGATCCCCTATCAAGTGCTTTTCCCCCAGGCCAGGGAAGGGGCGATGACGCTCAATCTGCCCGGCAAGGTCGGCAAGGTCAAGGCAGGTTTGTACCATTTTGTAGAGCTGTACTGTGTCGAAAAAGGGTGCGATTGCCGCCGGCTGGTACTTATGGTTCTGAATGAAAAGGGCAAGGATGTCGCCTTTATCGAGTTCGGGTTTGACCCCGAGGACGATTTTGCCGGACCGGATCTAAGCCCTTTTTCGAAACAGACGGCCCTGGCAAAAGGCCTGCTGGAGATTTTTGTCGACGCCATCAATGACAATTCCAACTGGCTGAAAGACATGTACCAACGCTACAGGCAGGTGCGAAAACAGATTGATGGCCATGCCTACCGGGGCAAGCCTTTCCCGGCGCCGGGCAAGACACAACGGGCGATCAAGCCGCCGCCGGAAGAGAATCCTTTCGAGGCGTTCGAGGCGCTGCTCAAAGCGGCGGTGCGCACACCGCCAGTGAAAGGGCGTGGGAAAAAGTCTGCGGTTGCGGGACAAGGGCGTTCGGCTTCCGCTGCGGCCCCTCTTGCCGAAGGGATAACCGACTGGGTCGAGCGCTGCCTGCGGGAGGCGGATGCGCCATTCGAATCGACCAACCGGCGGCAGGCCGACCTGCGCGCCTACCTGGCCGACCATCCCCAGGCCGCCGACGAACTGGCCGGATTGCTGGTCGGCTACGACCGCGCCGAAGACGAGGCGCATCTCGACGCGGCCTTGCAGCTGCTGCGCGACGTCTTCGAAATCCTGCGGGTCGACCTGGAACGGCAGCGCAAGGGGGTCGCGCGGAGCATGGAGTTGTGGCAGGGAGCCTTGGCCCGGCAGGTCTTCGCGAAGGGCGTCGATCCCCACCTCGGAGCCATGGTGACCCAGGTATTGCTCGATGCCCGGGTCGAGATTTTGCCGCTGCTGCACGAGGCGAACAGTCGGCGCATGCTGGACGGGCTGGAGGCCGACCCCGATTTTGTCGCCGATCCCGAAAAAGTTCTGCTCGAACTCTTCGCCGAGATGGCGGCGGAGGGCGCCGGCTCCCCCCACGAGTACTTCGAAGCGATCCTGCCGATGATGGCCGTGGGCGACGTCGAGGTTCAGGTCAATCTCTGCCGGCTGATGCTGGGGGCCGAACCCCCGACCATCCGCGAGGCGGCGGTGCTGATGCTCTTCCATCCCCAGGCCGAAGTCCGCGCCGGGGTGGCGCAGGAACTGGCCGGGGTCGACGGTCAGGCGTTGACCCCGGCGAGTCTGCGGCGGCTGATCGTGGCCCGCAACTGGTTTCCGGAGGCGCTGCGCGCCCGAATCGATCAGGCGGTGACCAACGCCCGCAAGGCGCGGGTCGAGTGCGCCCCCCTGCCCAAACGGGTCGAGATGACCGTCTACGCCAGCGCCGTCGATGGGGCGATGGCCCAGACCTTTCAGGTGCTGGTACCCGAGGGGAAAGGTTTCCTCTGCTGCTCGGTCATGCCCAAGAAAGGGGCCGGCATCGCCGACGCCTTCCTGGTCCCCTTGGCCGGCAAGCGCGAGCGCAACGAACTGCTCGCCATGCTGCGCAGCGAGACCGGCGCGGTGGAGGTTTCGGCCGACTGCCTGCACAAGCGCATCTGCCAGTCACTGGCCGACGGCGCCGCCCACGACAAGGTCCCTTGCCACTGGCTGGTGGCCGTCGCCGAGCGGCTCGGCTGCGACCAGTGGAAGGCCACAGCCCTCGATGCCGCCGCCGAGCTGGCCGGCTTGCGCGCCGAACTCGAACGCCGGGGTGATCGCTTCGCGACCGAAGGTTACCGGCGTCAGGCGCTGGAGGATGCCGCGGCGTGGACAGAAGAGCAAGCCTTTGCCTGGTCCTGGTTCGAGGACGACGCCGAGGTCGACGCTGTCGTCCAAAAGTCCTTGGGAAAGAAGCGCCGCCTCGACCCCGACCGCTGCATCGACGCGATCCTGGGGCAGATTCTCCAGCCGCGCCGGGCTCAGTGGCTCGAACGTCTGGTGCTGGCCGCCCTCTGGCTCAAGGCGGCGAAGAAGCCACCGGTTCCCTGGGAGCAGATGGTTTGTGTCGCTGCGGCGGTCGCCGACGAGACGGTATTGCTGGCCGAGATTCCGCTGATGGTGATGATCGCCGGGCATAGCTTCGGCGCGTATTTGGGGCGACAGGAGGGGTAGCCCATGCTGCGACTGAGCGAACAGGAAAAGCAGGAAATTATCCGGTTTCTCGAATCGGATAAGGAACTGCCCGAGAAGTACCGCTTTCTCCTCTTCGGCGACAAGCGCGAGGTGGAGCTGGTCTGGAACGGCAAGAGCTTTGATGTCTGCAACATTGTCCTTCCCTTCCAGACCATCGAGCAGGTCGACGAGCCGCGCGCCGAAAAGCCGGAGGACACCGCCGCCCAGTTCGATCTGTTCGCCACCGATAACCGCGGGCGGCAACTCAAGGGGTGGACCAACAAGCTGATCTGGGGGGACAACAAACTGATCCTCTCCAGCCTCAAGAACGGTCCGCTGCGCGAGGAGATCGAGACGCAGGGCGGCCTCAAGCTGATCTACATCGACCCGCCCTTCGACGTCGGCGCCGACTTCTCCATGGATATCGAGATCGGCGGCGACACCTTCACCAAAAAGCCGAACATCCTCGAAGAGATCGCCTACCGCGACACCTGGGGCAAGGGGGCCGACTCCTTCATCGCCATGATCTACGAGCGGCTGGTGCTGATGCGGGATCTGCTGGCGGAGGATGGGAGCATTTATGTGCATTGTGATTGGCGGGTGAATGCGTATATGAGACTGGTTTTAGACGAAGTATTCGGAAGACCATCTCTATTGAATGAAATAGTTTGGCACTATAGGACTTTCCAAGGGCAGACACATTCCTATTTTGCAAAAAAACATGACACCTTGTTGCTTTTCAGAAAAGGCCATGATTACACCTATAACGAAATTTTTGATACTGAAGTAGAAGATACAATTGATTTTACGCGATGGAATTCCTACCTTGATGAGAATTTTTGCATCACAGGCGCAAATATGCCTGTGCAAGATAGTAGGTTTGTTAGGTATCTAAAAAAGTGGAAAGCTCAAAATGGCCGTGACCCCGGCCCCAAAGACGTGGTCTTTGAAGTTCGTGGGCAACCTGTAGATTCCGTTTGGGATATGAAGGGTCTCGATCCAAAGTCTGGTGAAAAGGTAGGATACCCAACGCAAAAGCCGGAGTCATTTCTCGAACGCATCATTAAGGCCTCCTCCAACGAAGGCGACCTGATCGCCGATTTCTTCTGCGGCTCCGGCACCACGGCGGCGGTGGCGGAAAAGCTCGGCCGCAAGTGGATCGCCTCCGACCTGGGCAAGTTCGCCGTCCACACCACCCGCAAGCGGCTGATCGGCGTGCAGCGGCAGTTGAAGAGCGAGGGGAAGGACTACCGCGCCTTCGAGATCCTCAACCTCGGCAAGTATGAGCGCCAGCACTACATCGGCGTCAATCCCGACCTGCGCGAGGAGCAGAAACAGCAGCAGCTCGCGGCCAAGGAAGCAGCCTTTCTCGACCTGATCCTGCGCGCCTACCGGGCGGAGAAGGTGGAGAACTTCGCCAGCTTCCACGGCAAGTGCGCCGGGCGACTGGTGGCGATTGGGCCGGTCAACCTGCCGGTGACGCGGCTCTTTGTCGAGGAGATCATCCTCGAATGTCGCAAGAAGCACATCACCAGGGTCGACATCCTCGGTTTCGAGTTCGAGATGGGTCTGTTTCCCAACGTGCTCGACGAGGCGCGCGGCAAGGGGATCGATATCGCTCCCAAGTACATCCCCGCCGAGGTTTTCGACAAGCGGGCGGTGGAGAAGAACCAGGTGGTCTTCCACGATGTCTCCTTCATCGAGGTCAAGCCGCACGTGAAGGGAAAGACCGTGGCCGTGGAGCTGACCGACTTCTCGGTCTTCTACTCGCAGGACTCCATCGCCCACGCCGAAGAGACGCTGAAAAACAAGGGGAGCAAGATCGTCGTCGAGAGGGGGCAGATCGTCAAGGTGAGCAAGGACAAGGACGGCATCGTTACCCGCGAGCAGCTCACCCGCCACTGGACCGACTGGATCGACTACTGGTCGGTCGACTTCGACTTCGAGAGCAAGCGGGAGATCATTCGGGTGCCGATAAATCCCCCCCAGCCCCCCTTTGCAAAAGGGGGGAGCAATGATGCCGCGGATGTTCATCCCCCCTTAGAAAAAGGGGGGACCGAGGGGGGATTTGAAGAACAGTGGACCGGCGATTATGTCTTCGAGAACGAGTGGCAGTCGTTCCGCACTAAGAAGGACCGCTCGCTGGAGCTGATCAGCGTTGCCCACGAATGCCCGCCGGGGCGGCGCAAGATCGCGGTGAAGGTGGTGGATATCTTCGGCAACGACACCATGACCATTGTCGAGGTGTCGGTGTGACTTTGGTAAAAGCTTCAAGACAGGGAGGGGGACCATGGATAGGAAAATTGCGGTGAAAGGGAGTGAGGTCAGGGTTCTTGCCGGAGAAGCGCGCGACTATATTTCGCTGACGGACATTGCCCGGTACAAAGAGCCGGGCCGGACCGATCACGTCATCCAGAACTGGATGAGAAACCGGAATACGGTTGAATTTCTCGGCATCTGGGAGCACCTGAACAATCCGGCGTTTAAACCCCTCGAATTCGAGGGGTTTAGAAACAGGGCGGGGCTCAACAGTTTTGTGCTGACCCCAAGGCAGTGGATAGAAACCACCAATGCCATCGGCATCTTGTCCAAATCGGGGCGCTATGGTGGGACCTATGCGCACAAGGATATTGCCTTCGAGTTCGCCTCGTGGATTTCCGTCGAGTTCAAGCTTTATCTCATCAAGGAGTTCCAGCGGCTCAAGGAGTCCGAGCAGGCCCAACTGGGCTGGGATATCAAGCGCAATCTGGCGAAGATCAACTATCGCATCCATACCGATGCCATCAAGGGAAACCTGCTTCCGCCGGCGTTGGCCCCGAAGCAGATCAGCCTGGTTTACGCCAGCGAGGCCGACGTTCTGAACATGGCGCTGTTCGGCATGACCGCAAAACAATGGCGCGAAGCGAACCCCGAGGAAAAGGGGAATGTCCGGGACGAAGCGAACGTCGCCCAGCTCATTTGTCTCTCCAACCTGGAGAACCTGAATGCGCTCTTCATCAACGAAGGCTTGCCGCAAGCGGAGCGGCTGCGGAGGCTGAACGATATCGCCATCAGCCAGATGCGGTTGCTGATCGATGATGCGGGCGTAATAAAATTGGAAGAGAAGAAGTAATGGCGCTGCATCCCGATTTCCCCGATTCGCCTCACGCGATCCTTGAGCCCCAGGTCCGCTGGTTCCCGGCCGACGAGGCGCTGCGCGACACCGGCATGGACAAGCTGATGCCGCCGCTGGTGCCGCAGTTGCGGCGCAAGGTGAAGGAGTTTCGCGACGGCGGCTATGTCGGCGCCTCCGGAACCAGCCGGAGTTTGCTGAACTGGTGGTTCAAGGAGCCGCACCTGCAGGAGCGGGCTGACGGGACGACGAGCGAGTTCCGGTATTTCTTCGCCCAGCGCGAGGCGCTGGAGACGGTTATCTACCTTTATGAGGTGGTCGGCGCCAAAGACAAGTTCGACCTGATGCGCTTCGACAGCAGTGGTGCGGTGTCGGCGGGGATGTTCGATGAAACCTGGCGGCGCTACGTGGTGAAGATGGCCACGGGCAGCGGCAAGACCAAGGTACTGAGCCTGGCACTGGCCTGGAGTTTCTTCCACAAGCTGTATGAGCCGGACTCTACGCTGTCGCGCAACTTCCTGGTGATCACGCCCAACATCATCGTCCTCGACCGCATCTACAAAGACTTTCAGGGGCTGCGCATCTTCTTCGAAGACCCGGTGATTCCCGACAATGGCTTCGACGGCCGCAACTGGCGGGACGATTTCCAGCTCACCCTGCACGTACAAGATGAGGTGCGGGTCACGCGCCCGGTCGGCAACATCTTTCTGACCAACATCCATCGCGTCTACTCGGGCGAGGAGATTCCGTCCTCGCCGGACGACGACAACACCATGGATTACTTCCTCGGCAAGCGGCCGAGCGGAGCGACCACCGATTCCAAGGTCGACCTGGGGATGATCGTGCGCGACATCGACGAGCTGATGGTGCTTAACGACGAGGCGCATCATATCCACGATGCGAAACTGGCCTGGTTTCAGTCGATCCAGGACATTCACAACCGGTTGCTGCAGAAGGGGGATGCCCTTTCCCTGCAACTCGACGTGACGGCGACCCCGAAACACAACAACGGCGCGATCTTCGTCCAGACCATCGCCGATTATCCGCTGGTGGAAGCGATCTGGCAGAACGTGGTCAAGCATCCGGTCCTTCCCGATGCCGCCAGCCGCGCCAAGCTCGTCGAGCGGCAGAGCGCCAAGTACACGGAGAAGTACGCCGACTATCTCGATCTCGGGGTGATCGAGTGGCGCAAAGCGTTTGATGAGCATCAGAAGCTCGGCAAGAAGGCGATCCTCTTCGTCATGACCGACGACACCCGCAATTGCGACGACGTGGCCGAGTATCTGGAAGGGAATTATCCGGAGCTGAAGGATGCGGTGCTGGTGATTCACACCAAGAACAACGGCGAGATTTCCGAGGCCGCTTCGGGCAAAGCCAAGGAAGAGCTGGAGGCGCTGCGCAAGCAAGCCAACGACATCGATTCCATGGAAAGCCACCATAAAGCGATTGTCTCGGTGTTGATGCTCAAGGAAGGCTGGGATGTGCGCAACGTGACGACTATTGTCGGTCTGCGCGCCTACGCCGCCCAGAGCAATATTCTTCCTGAGCAGACCCTGGGGCGCGGCCTGCGCAAGATGTATCCCGGCGATGTCGAGGAATATGTCAGCGTGATCGGCACCGACGCCTTCATGGAGTTCGTCGAGTCGATCCAGGCCGAAGGGGTCGAGCTGGAACGGAAGGAGATGGGCCAAGGGACGGGGGCCAAGACGCCGCTGGTGATCGAAGTCGATACCGAAAACGAGAAGAAGGATCTCGACGCGCTCGATATCGCCATCCCGGTGCTTTCGCCGCGCATCTATCGCGAGTACAAGAATCTGACCGATCTGGATGCAAAAGCGATCCCCTTCCAGGCGCTGCTCTACCGGCAGTTCAGCGAAGCAGAACAGCGGGAAATCGTTTTCAAGGACATCACCACCGGCAACATTACCCACACCACGATCCTCGACAGCGCCGGAGTGGCCGACTACCGCAGCGTCATCGGCTACTTTGCCCAGACCATCATGAAGGAGCTGCGGCTGGTCAGCGGTTACGATGTGCTCTACGGCAAGGTCAAGACCTTCGTGCGGGAGGCCCTGTTCGGGACGACGGTCGATCTCGAATCGCCTAACACCCTGCGCAACCTCTCGGAGTTGGCCGCCACGAAAACGGTGATCGAATCGTTCAAAAAGGCGATCAACGAACTGACGGTGCGTACCAAGGGGGATGCGGAAATCCGTGACACCATCAAGTTGCGCCAGACCCGGCCCTTTGTGGTAAAAGACCAAGGTTATCTGATGGCGAAGAAGAGCGTTTTCAATCGTATTATCGGAGACAGCCCCTTCGAACTGCGTTTTGCCGGTTTTCTGGAGGACTGCAGCGACGTGGTGGCATACGCCAAAAACTTTCTGGCGGTGCACTTCAAGCTGGATTATGTCAAGGCCGATGGCGACATTTCCAATTACTTTCCCGACTTTTTGGTGAAGCTGGCCGATGGCCGGATTGTGGTCGTCGAGACCAAGGGGCAGGTGGATGTAGATGTGCCCCAGAAAATGGCTCGATTGCGCCAATGGTGCGAGGATATCAACGCTCTACAGCCGGAAGTACGATACGCCTTCGCCTATGTGGACGACGAAGGGTTTAAAAAGTACACGCCGAAAAATTTCCGTCAGATTATTGAGGGGTTCAAGGCCTATCAGTGATGTCGCTGTCAGCAATTCAGAATAAAATCACAGCAGGGCAGGGCATCGACCGAGCCGAAGCCCTTTGGCTTTTGACCGAGGCCGACCTCCTCGCCGTCGGCAGGCTGGCCGACGCCATCCGTATGGCGAAGCACCCGGAAGGGCGGGTGACCTTCGTCGTCGACCGCAACGTCAATTACACCAACGTCTGCCAGTCGCAGTGCCGGTTCTGCGCTTTCTACCGGAAGGCCGACGCGGCCGACGCCTACGTCCTCGATTACGCGACAATCTTCGCCAAGGTCGCCGAGCTGGTCGAGCACGGCGGCACCCAGCTCCTCATGCAGGGGGGGCTCCATCCGGAGTTGCGAATCGAGTGGTTCGAGAACCTCTTTCGGGAGATCAAGGCGCGCTTCCCGGCGGTGCAGGTCCATTCCCTCTCGCCCGCCGAGGTTGTCCACATCGCGCAGCTGTCGGGACTGACGATGCCCGAATGCCTGGCCCGGCTGCAGGCGGCGGGGCTCGATTCGGTCCCCGGCGGCGGCGCCGAGGTCCTGGTCGACGCGGTCCGCAAGGAGATCTCGCCGAACAAGATCGGCTGGCGGGTGTGGGCGGGGGTGATGGAGGAGGCGCATCGCCTCGGAATGC
>JBBQBQ010000085.1:0-12827 GCA_038317685.1 Desulfuromonadales bacterium
GTCCGGACCGGATAGGCTGGGTTGGCGGGATCGCTGCCTGGGAATTCATACCAGAGGACGCTGCGTCCCTCCGCCGTCGGATAGGCCCGTTCCGGGTGAAGGTGTCGGAATTCATGGAGCCGGGTAAAGGCCACCTCTTCTCCAGGGTAATTGACGGAAGCGTAGCCCTGGAAATCGGCGACCGGGACGACCTCCTGTTCGAAGCGCACCGAACGCCATTCGAGGGGTCCGAAAGGGTAGCCGAAGAAGTCGTCGATCGGCCCGGTGTAGACGGTCCGACGCCGGACCTCGACCGTCGGCCGAATCTCGGTAAAAGTCACCCCGGTGGCGACGGTGATCAGCGGATGGTCCAGCAGGCGGCCGAAGAGATCGGCATAGCCATCGACGGGGAGTCCCTGCCAACGGCAGTTGGGGAAGTAGTCGGGGGACTGATCGAAACGCACCGGCAGACGGCTGAAGATCTCCGGCGGCAGCTCGTGCGGCGCCCTCCCCCACTGTTTGCGGCTATAGCCTGCAAAGAAGGCCTCGTAGAGGGGGCGGCCGATGGTTGCCAGGGCCAGCTCCTCGAAGTTCCGGGGCGACCCCGAGGAGGGAGTTTCGGTCTGGGCGGCGATGAAGGCTTGCGCTTCGACGGGGGTGAAGCTGCGCCCGAAGAAGGCGTTGATCGTGGCGAGATTGACCGGGAGGGAGTAGCGGCGGTCACCGAGGCGGGCCACAATCCGGTGGCGGTAATCGGTGAAACGGGTGAAGTCCCGGAGGTAGGACCAGACCTCCTCCCGGGAGGTGTGAAAGACATGGATACCGTAGGGATGCACCTCAATCCCGGTCTGCGGATCGAGCTCCGACCAGCAGTTGCCGCCGACGTGGCGCCGCCGGTCGATAACCAGGACCTTGCGCCCCGCCTGGGAGGCGAGCCGCTCGGCGACCACGGCGCCGAAGAGTCCTGCGCCGACGATCAGGTAGTCGCAAACCTGTTTCATCGGGGCAGGTCCGGCAGAGCGTCCACCCGCAAACCGGTCAGTTCCCGCAGGGTTCCGACCAGAGCGGCGCGGTGCTCGTGGAACCCGCCTTCCCGGAAGGTGGCGACGCCTTCCTCGCAGCTGCTCGGGCAGCACCAGACTCGGCCGACGGCGTGAATGCGGGCAGGACCGGTGCCGGCGAAGCTCAAGGGAACGTCTTCGTTGTAGCGCAGCTCCGAATTGATCTGCCCCATTCTCTCCAGCAGCCGGAAGTAATTGTCGGCATGCTCCCGCGTGTAGGCGAAGATCCAGATCAGCGCCTCCACGGCGGAGTTATTGCCGAACCGCGTCCGGCATTCCCGGGGCGGGGTCTCCGGGTAAACATGCCCGGCAAAGCCATGGGGAACGCCGGGATCGGCAAGGAGGGCCTCGAAGAGGGTGCGCAGTTGTTTGGGGGAGGGAAAGAGATCGTCATCGATGGCGATGATGTAAGGCGAAGAGGTTTCCCGGGAAAGCTCCAGGCGCACCGACGGGTAGCGCCGCTGCGGCTGATTGATGACCCGGATGCGGGGGTCGCTGACGTGGAGGTAGCGCTCCAGCGCCACCTCGGGGTTGTTGTTGGAGATGATGATCTCATCGACGAAATCGCAGAGCACCACGCTGGAGAGGATCTTGTCGATGTTCCCCGGGCGCTTGTAGCTGAGCAAAATCACCGAGGCCCGATCCACGCCGGCGCCATGGCAGCGATACCCCCCCCAGCGAAGCAGCCGCCGGTGCCAATGGCCCAAGGGTTTCATCACCCGCCAGGCGAGCCGCAAGGGAACTTTCTCCATCGATCGCTCCAACCTTCTCTTGCTCAGAACCCTGCCCAAAACCCCGAACAGTCTAACGGAACCGAACCGACCCGGTCCAGTCCCTAAATCCCCTCCCGGGGGCAGGTTCAACTTTTAAACATTCATCAATATCCTTGCCCATTCTTCTCTCCAAGGCCGGGGTCACTCCAAGGCCGGGGTCAGGTCTTTCCGTGCCACATGTTGCCTTCGCAGCTTCGGATCATCCTACTGACAGTCGAATAGTGAATATCCCAGAAACGGGCGATTTCTTTCAGGGTATATCCCCACTCAAGGTGGGCTTCACGAGCCGACAGGGCACGGTCCGGGCCGCTCGCCGCCAGAGACAGCAGCCGTGCCAGAGGCGGTCGGTGGGCCAGGCGCTGCGGTCGCGGGATTTCCGCAACTTCCTGCAGTTCGGTCAATTTAGGCTGGAACCTGGCGATGAAAGCTTCGTTGCCCAGCAGCACCCCGCCGCGCAGGTCCTTCCAGGGCGAAGGCTCTTCCAACCCCTGTCTGACAAACTCGGTATAGTATAGACGGGCGGTCTCACGACTCTGGCCGAACCGTGAAAGGGTCCAATCGGTGGTTAATAATTCCGGCGCAGGAACAAGACCGGCCGTTGCCGAATAGCTGGACCAAGGCCAGTTCTCCGGGAGTAGCACCATTCGGGCGGCAACCGGGTTGAGAACGATGTACCGGCAGAGCGTCAGCAGGTAGTTGTCTTGGTCAACCAGGATCGCCTTGTAACGTCCCTGAAAGAGATGGCCGCACCGGGCATGGCGACGGTTGAAGCCCTGGGTGTAAATCCCATTGAGTTGCCGCATGCCGCGGGAAAGGTTGGCGTCGGGAGTTTCGAGCAGCAGGTGGTAATGGTTGCCCATCAAGCAGTAGGCGTGGCAGAACCAGCGGTGATTTTGAACAACCGATGCCAGAACGTTGAGAAACCTCTCACGATCAGAATCGTCGTCGAAAATCATCCCACGGGCGTTACCCCGTGAAGTGACGTGATAGACGCCCCCTGGGAATTGGATGCGTAATGGTCTTGCCATGGTGTCCCCCTCCATGGATTTTCATAACTTTATCGTGAGAATGTTGCACGGAAAGACTTGACCCCTCACCGGCGATCATCGACCGAATCCCTGAACGCCTGCTTGATCTCGTCAACCGTCTTGCCCTGAAAGGTAATCACGTCGCGCAGGCCGATGACCTCGCCGTGAAAGATTTCCGCCTCGTCGTCATACTCAACCCTGCCGGAATACCCTTTGTACTGCATCATGGCCGGATACCTCCTTCTTCCAGAAAAAAGAGGGCCCGGGGGTCAGGTCTTTCCGTGCCACTCGGGCTCATTTAATTCCCAACCCCGTCTTCACCACCCGCCCCTCCCGATTCCAGCCCACATGCAAATCCCCATCATCCCCCCGCTGAAACACAAACAGATTCCGGCTCGGTTCTCTGGAGAGCACCACATCGATCTGCGTGGTCCGATCCTCCCGAATCACATCCCCGACCACCTTGTGGCCATCGGCGGAAATCCGGAACGGGTCGGGCTGAAAACCGAACAGCCTGGACCCCGAATCGGAATCAAACTCGATGAAGAACGGCATCACCGCCTCCAACTTCCGCATCTCGACGAAGACAGTGAAGTGGTTGGGAGCTTTCAGATTCTTGTGGGTATCGCAGACCGCCCGGGAGGGGAGCGTTCGCCCTTTGGAGTCGATCCAGCCGAGCTTGAAGACGTAGTCGGCGATCGGCGCGCCGGTATCGTCGCGGAAGCGGAAGTCGAGCTGGGCGAAGCCGGGGCGCTTCTCGCGGGTGGCGGCGGTGACGGTCTCAAACTCACTGGCCACTGCTGCGTAGTCCGCCTCATTGTTCACCCCCAGGCAGCGCAGGAGCAGCCGCAACGGCTGGTGGCTCCCAGGAGCAGAGCGGCGCTTGATGGAGTTCATGATGCCGCACTTCTCGCCGGAATGGACGTAGTCGGCCAGCGCCGCGAAGGGGACGCCGTCGATGCCGCCGAGCTTGCGCAGCCGGCCGTCGGCGGCGCTGAGTTCGAAGCGGGCGAAGTTGAGATTGCCGGCGGCGCAGCGCACCACCATGTCCGAGCCGGATTCAAAAGCGGCGGGGAAGATGGCGGCGGCCATCTTGTCGACCAGCGACTTTTCGACCTTGTCGCCGATCAGACAGTAGGGACGGATTCCCTTGCCGCGCCAAACGGCCGCATCCAGCCACGCGCCGCTGAGCTCCCAGGAGAAGCTGCTGCCCAGCTCCAGGGCGGTGAGGACCTCCTCACCGGTATCCCCCAGGAAGCGGGCATGGGAGAGCATCGAACGACCGTGGTGGGCGAGGCGGGAACCGAAGTGGGGGCCGGCGAGGAAGACCAGGTTCTGGAGGGGCTGGGCTTGGGAGCAGGGGCCGGTGTAGTGGCGGGAGATCCAGTGACGGACCACCAGGGCGCCGGTGGAGTGGGTGATGATGTGGAAGGGCTGGGACCAGTCGCCGGCAAGGGCTTCGCTCAAGGCGAGGTGCAGGGCGCGGGCGATATCCTTGATCTCGACCTTGTCTTCGAGGGTGACGTAGCGGCCGAGGAAGATCTCCTGCAATGCAAAGCCGTTGCCGGCCAGCTGCAGATGCAGGGCCTGGTAGGTGGTCGTCTCCTGGACCGACCAGCCGTGCACCAGAAAGACCCGCTCTCCCATCCTTTCCACCCCGCCCACGCAAAAAACCGCGGCAATCGGTCAGAAACACCAGATTGGCCGCGGCCTCAATTCATACGCTTTTCCCTCACTCGCACAGGTTGGACAAAATCAATGAAAAATCAGCAGGCTCCTTTGTAGTCAAGCAAACGCTGTTATGTCAAGGGAAAATATCGAAATCACTGAAATAAAACCCACTTCAAAAACCCCAAACGGCCCCCCCCGATCAGAACCGCCAGCCCTCACCTTAATGCATCGCCGCCGGAGCCTCCCCTTTGGCCTTGCGCAGCAGCAGCAGGCAGGGGATGACCGAGAGGAAAGCGATGCCGAGAATCCAGAAGATGTGGTTGTAGGAGAGGATGCCGGCCTGGCGGCGGATGGTGCCGTAGATGATGGCGAGGGCGGTCTGCTCGGCCTCGCTCGGGGCTACGCCGCGGGCGACGGCGGCCTGGGTCAGGGACGACAGCCGCTGCTGGAAGGCGGGGTTCATCGGGTTGGCGTGGGCGACCAGGGTGTTCTGATAGAGCTGGGAAAAGCGCGCCAGCAGGGTCGCCGAGACGGCGATGCCGACGCCGCCGCCGATGTTGCGCAGCAGGTTGTACATGCCGGTGGCATTCCCCATCTCCGGCTTGGGGATCGCCGACAGGGTCGTCGTCGTCAGCGGCACGAAGATCATCCCCAGCCCGAGGCCGAGAAGCATCCGCGGCCAGACGAAATCGAAGTAGGAGGCCTCGAGGGTGAAACCCTGCATGATGAACATCGAGATGGCCCCGATGGTCAGCCCGCAGAAGACGATATATCGCCCCTGCACCCCCCGGGACAGGGCGGCGCCGACGAACGGCATGGTGCACAACGTCACCACCCCGCCGGGGGCGAGGACCATTCCAGCCATGGTCGCGTCGTAGCCCATGAGCGTCTGCAGCATGAGCGGAATCAGTACCACCGAACTGTAGAGACAGAAGCCGAAGACGAACATCAGGAAGTTGCCGGCCGAATAGGAGACATACTTGAAGAGCCGCAGGTTGACGATCGGATGGGGGTGGCGCAGCTCGACAATGACCAGGGTGATCAGCGAGATCAGGGAGACCAGAGAGAAGGCGATGATGAACCCCGAGTCGAACCAGTCGTCCTGCTGCCCCTTGTCGAGGACGATCTGCAGCGAGCCAAAGGCCAGGACCAGGAGGGCCAGCCCCCAGTAGTCGATAGTGATCTTCTGCTTGTTGCGCAGGTAATCGGGGTCGACCAGGAAGGCGGCGGCCATGATCACGGCGATGACGCCGATCGGGAAGTTGATGTAGAAGATCCAGCGCCAGTTGAGCTGGTCGGTGATGTAGCCGCCGAGGGCCGGGCCGATGATCGGCCCGGTCATGGCGCCGATGCCGAAGATCGCCATCGCCATCCCCTGCTCCTTGGGCGGGAAGGTCTCCATCAGGATCGCCTGGCTGTTGGGGATGAGGGCCCCGCCGGCCGCCCCCTGGATGACCCGGAAGAGGATCAGGAAGCCGAGATTGGGGGCCGCGCCGCAGCAGAAGGAGGCGAAGGTGAAGAGGACGATGCAGGTGATCAGGAAGCGTTTGCGGCCGAACATCCGGGAGAGCCAGCCGGTCATCGGCAGGACCACGGCGTTGGCGACCAGGTAGGAGGTCAGGACCCAGGTGATCTCGTCGGTGCCGGCGTTGAGGCTTCCCTGCATGTGCGGCAGGGCGACGTTGGCGACCGAGGTGTCGATGATCTCCATGATCGTCGGCAGCATGACGGTGACGGTGATCAGCCATTTGTTGATCGGTTTGGTGGTGGCGGTCATTCGGTTCCCCGGGGGAAAATTCAGAGTCTAGAAACCGCAAACCAGCGAAGAGCGCATCCCCTCTCCCTGAGAGAGAGGGCCAGGGTGAGGGGGAAAACGGTGGATTGACCGTTGGAAGCCTCCCTCACCCGCCCTTCGGGCACCCTCTCCCGGGGGGAGTGGGGAATCCGCGAGATTCAATGAAACGGGTTGAGATGGGCCACGATGTCGCCGAAGCTGCGCCCGGTGTGGATCGTCGGCACCACGCTCATGCCGACCCGCAGCAGGTGGCCGGGGTCGCTGTCGGGATCGATGACGATCTTCACCGGCACTCGCTGCACCACCTTGACGTAGTTGCCGGTGGCGTTCTCCGGGGGGAGGAGAGAGAAGGCCGAGCCGGTGCCGGCCATGATGCTGTCGACGCTGCCGCTAAAGGTCCGCCCCGGGTAGCTATCGACCTCGAACTCGACCTTCTGCCCCGGCTCCAGATGGGTCAGCTGACTCTCCTTGTAGTTGGCGACGATCCACGGCGCATCGAGAGCCACCAGGGCCAGGAGGGGCTGGCCGGGCTGGACGTTGTTGCCGACCTCTGCCGATTTGCGGGTGACGTAGCCGGCGACCGGCGCCGCGATTTGGGTGTAGCCGAGGTTGAGGCGTGCCGCCGCCACTTCGGCGGCACGGCGGGCGACCGGGGCCGCCATGTCGCCGGCCGGCGTCGCTCCGAGTTCGGCCTCGGCCCGGCGCAGGTTTTGGCCGGCTTCGGTCAGGCTCCCTTGGGCGAGGCTGTGAGCGGTGTGCAACTGGTCGAGGCGGGCCTGGGGGATGACCTCCTTGGCCCGGAGAGCTTCGCCGCGGGCCAGGTCGAGGACGGCCTGGTCGAGCCGAGCCCGGGCCTGCTCCACCACCGCCCGGGCCGCCGCCACCCGGGCGTAATCGCCGCCGGTCTGGTTCTTCGCCATCGCCAGTTGCGCCTCGGCATTGGCCAGGTTCGCCTGGTAAACGGCCGGGTCGAGAGCGACCAGCAGGTCCCCCGCCGCCACCTTCTGATTGTCGCTGACCCGCACCTCCGCCACCTGACCCGGCACCCGGGCCGAGATGTAGTGGATCGGGGCGGTGATAAAGGCGTCATCGGTCGTCACCGCCACCTTGCTCCGGTACCAAAGCCAGCCGCCGGCGATGATCCCCGCCACGACCAACAGGGTCAAAACGATCACCGCCTTGCGCCGACCATGACCATTCCCTTTTTCCGGTGCCGCTGCAACAGCTGCGGCTTCTGCCGGTTTGTTCTCTTCGGCACTCATAGTCGCTCCAATCCTAAAGGCGGCCGGCCGCGCGCAGAACCCGCGCCACCGCCACCTGATATTCGAATTGCGCTCGGACAAAGTCGGTCCGGGTCTGGGTCAAAAGGGTCTGGGCATCGATCACCTCGGTCGCGGTACCGACCTGCTCCTGGTAGCGGTCCCGATTGATGCGCAGGTTCTCCTCGGCCTGGACAATCGCCGTCTCTGCGGTGGCGATCCGCCGCGCCGCGACTGCGGCGTCGTTGCGGGCCGACTCTTCTTCGAGGCGGACCTGCCGCTGCAGGTCGTTCAGCCGGCGCTCCTCCTGGAGTTTGGCTTGCAAAGTCTCGCGCAACCGGGCGCTGGAGGCGTCCCCCTCGTAGAGGTTGACCCGCAAGCCCAGGGTCGCGGCATAGATCGTCTGCTCCTTGACGTAACTGTTGTCGACGTAATCGGCGCCAAGGCGGGCGTAAAGCCGCGGCCAGAATCCGCCACGGGCCTGCCGCACCTGCTCCCCGGTGATCGTGACCTGCTGGCGCTGGGCCTGCAATTCCGGCCGGCCTTCCTCGGAGCTCCCCGCCGGAACTGCGGCTAGGTCCATGACCGGGGCCGGGTCGAGGTCGCCTCTGGCCTCGGCGGCCCGGCCGGTGAGGTAGTTGAGCTGCAGCCAGGCGTTGTTCAATTCCCCGTCCCGGGCCTCCTGCAGCTGGCGGCTCGCCGCCAGGCGCACCTCGGCCTGCAATACGTCGTTGCGAGTCACCAGACCCTCCTGGAAGAAGGACTCGGCCACCCGCAGGTGTTCGGTCATCTGCGCCGCCTCGTCCCAGGCGGCCCCGAGCAGGTGTCCGGCGCTGAGGACCCGGTAATAGGCAGCGACGGTCTGCAGCAGGATATCCTGTTCGCGACCGGCGTAGCCAAACTCGGCGGCCTTGACCGCCGCCTCGGCCGCCCCGACCTTGCCGGCGGTGCGGCCGAAGTCGTAAAGAAGCTGGTCGGCGCTCAGGTTGAAATGGGTATAGCGGCGGTCCTGGGTCGGCTGGGTCAGGGAGCCGAAGATCACCTGCTGGGGGTCCTTCTGCAGCGTGTAGCCCGCATCGAGATCGACCCGCGGCAGGTAGGCGCTACGAGCCTGCGTCACCCGTTCCCGGGCCGTCTGGGTCGCGACGCCGGCGGTCTGCAAGGTCGGATTCTGCTGTCGGGCCAAGGCGAGGCAATCAGCCAGTTTCAGACTTTCGGCCGCGGCCGCGCCGCCGGCGAAAAGAAGCGGCAAGGCCACTATCCAGGCACTGAGTTTAATCATCGCATCCACTCCTGAGTTTGTTGAGGAGGTGACAGAGTTGCTGATATTCCTGCGGGGTCATCCCGGAGCTGAACTGCTGTCGAATCCGCACCGCCAACGGCACCAGGTCGTTTTCCAGGCCTCGGCCGGCGGCGGTCAGTTCCACCCGGCAGGCGCGGCGGTCTTCAGGGTCGGGGGCCCGGACCGCCAGACCCTGCTGCTGAAGGCGATCGACCAGACCGCTGAGGGTGGTGCGGTCGACTCCGCTCTGCTCCGAGAGTTCCACCTGCGACAAGCCGTCCTGCTTCCAGAGAAACGCCAGCAGAGCGAACTGCGGCGGCGTCACCCCGAAGGGAGCGAGTTCGTTCCGGAAGCAGGCGTAGAGCCGCTGGTGGGCCTTGGCCAGCAGGAAGCCGACGCTGGTTTCAATGTTAAAGTCGGTCATAAACTCCCTCTTTCGGGGATAGGTACCATACGGATAATCAGCATACTGTCAATTCCCGGAGGATACCTTCCGAACCCGGCGCTGTCAATCCCCCCGCATAATCGCCTCAACCCACGACATAAGACCTTGACCATCTCCAGGGAACTTTCTATAATCTCCCCGCATCAGCCGAAGTGGTGGAATTGGTAGACACGT
The DNA here is from genome assembly GCA_038317685.1 of Desulfuromonadales bacterium. Lineage (GTDB taxonomy): Bacteria > Desulfobacterota > Desulfuromonadia > Desulfuromonadales > DDH964 > JBBQBQ01. The sequence continues at coordinate 9,468 of JBBQBQ010000085.1, forward strand.
CGGTCTCAAAAACCGATGCTCTCCGAGCGTGCCGGTTCGATTCCGGCCTTCGGCACCATAAAAAACAAGGACTTAGCTGGTTCCAGCTAGGTCCTTTGCTTTTCCCTGCGGTCCCAGCGGGCTCCTGGCGGAACACTCGTCTCCCGCGCCGGGAGACCAGGAGCTGCAGTCCCCTTCTCCGCCACAGCCGGGAACTTTGACTTGTGCTGTGACCTGGGCTATATAACGGACGTTTAAATGTGCTGCTTTAGGGAAACACCAGGGGAGGGTTGATTTTCATGGATCAGGACAGGCCTCAAGACCGGATCGGAATCATCGGCGCCGGCGCCATGGGAAAGGGTCTGCTTTATCAGAGCACCCTGACCCCCGGGGTCCGCTGTGCCGCCATCGGCGATGCCCGGATCGACCGCTGCGTGGCTGCGGCAGAAGCGTTTCAGCTGGACTACGCCATTGCCGACAATGAAAACGAGCTCGCCGACCTCGTCAACCAAGGCCGCCTGGCGATCTGTGAAGACGGCCTCTGGCTGTCCCGCTGTGAACCCCTCGCCGCCGTCATTGAAGCCACCAGCGCCATCGGTCCGGCGGGACTGCATGCCATGACGGCCCTGGAATCGGGAAAACACCTCATCCTCATGAATTCCGAGGTCGACCTCAGCTTCGGCCCCCTTCTGGCCGATACGGCCCGGCGAAACCAGGTGATCTGCACCAGCTGCGACGGCGATCAGTACGGGGTGCTCAAACATCTCATCGACGATATCCGGCGCTGGGGACTCGATCTGGTCATGGCCGGGAACCTCAAGGGCTACCTGGACCGCTATGCCGACCCAGTGAGCATCATCCCCGAGGCCGACAAGCGCAACCTCGACCACCGCATGTGTGCCTCCTACACGGATGGCACCAAACTCAATATCGAGATGGCGATCATCGCCAATGCCTGCGGTCTGTCCACGAAAATCACCGGCATGTACGGCCACCGGGCGCAGCAGGTCGCTGAGGCGCTGCAGCTCTTCGATTTAGATGCCCTCTGGAAGGATCGGGAACCCTTCGTCGACTATCTCCTCGGCGCTGAACCGGGGGGCGGGGTCTTTGCCATCGGCCACTGCGACCACCCCTATCAGCAGGCCATGCTCGCCTATTACAAAATGGGCACCGGTCCTTACTATGTTCTGTACCGCCCTTATCACCTGTGTCACATCGAAGCGTTGGGGACAGTTCTGGAGGTCCTCGGGGAAAGGAAGTCCTTCCTGACTCCGGTTCATGGTTTTCAGACCAATGTCTTTGCCTATGCCAAGACGGATTTGGCCTCGGGGGCGGAACTCGATGGCGTCGGCGGCCATGCCTGCTATGGCCTGATTGAAAACTGCCGGAACGACGGGGTGTCGGGCTTGCCGATCTGCCTGGCTGAAGGGGTCACCCTGAGAAAGGCGGTGGCCAGGGACGCCAGAATCGGCTTCGACGATATCCTTTATGACCCAGGGCGCAGCGACTTCGCCCTGTATGCGCGGGCGCTCGGATGTTCCGCCGCGGCAAGACGGGAAGATGCTTCTCCCCGATGCTGACGATCGTCTGTGTCTCCAATAACCGCGCCATCCTGGAAGAACAGCTCCTGGCCAGCCTCAACCGGCAGGATACACCCTACCACCTGATCATTGTCGACAACGCCGACGAGCGGCATCGGACCGCGGCGCTGGTTCTCAACCAGGCCGTCCGGGACGTGACTGACGACTACATCCTTTTTGCCCACCAGGATGTCGCCCTCCGATCGACAGCCTGGCTGCGCGACGTGGAAATGATGCTCCCCGCGCTCGAAAAACTCGGAGCGGCCGGGGTGGCTGGAAGGAACCATCGGGGCGATTTTTTCGCCAGCGTCTGGCAGGGAGAACCGCCCCGACCCGCCGCGAAGACCATGCAATTGGGACCGGTTCCGGTGCAGACCCTCGATGGTTGCCTCATGGTCGTTCCCACCCGGGTATTTCATCAGCAGGGCTTTGATCCGAAAACCTGTGACGGATGGTACCTCTACGTGGCCGACTATTGCCTCGATCTACACCGCAGGGGCCTGAAGGTCTATGTTCTCCCCCAGGAAGTCTATCACCAGTCGCCGGGACCTTCGGATGCCGGTCGCTTCCAGAACACCATGCAGCAGATGTCCAGGAAATATCGGGATGACGTGAAAATCATCAACACCACCGTGGCGCAATGGCATCCCCGCCTGACGACCTTTCACCGGATGATTTCGTCGTTGGGACGTCTGGGAGCCGGCCTTTTCCGGAGCTGAATTCTCTCTCGCCATCTCCAGTGGCAGGGGCCGTTTTTCCCGTCAGCCAACCTCTGAAAAATATTTTTCCCGGGCCCTTGATTTTCCTGGAACCCCGGTTAAACTGCAGACTCCAAAACCTTCCAAGGCATTGATAAACAACGATATTTTTATAATCATATCTTCGCTAACCGCTTGCAATCACTACCGGGAGACTTGAAGGGAAAGGAGCTGCCGATGATTTCGCAAGCCCAACGTACCCCCCGCCCCGCCGCCCCTGGCCCAAACCGTTGGAAAAGCTTGTCCCCCCAGCAGCAACGGGCCGAATTTCGAGAACTGGAACAGAGCCCCTACTGGTACTTCATCCCCGACGAAATCAAATTCCGCATCAAAGACCTGATCAACGACTGACCAACCCCAGGCGGACCAATCCCCGTGGCTCCACTTCGATCCGATCGGCCCATGAAACGCCGGCGGCTGGTCGCTCCGGCACCAGACCACCACCCTGGCGAAAATTGGCCGGACCGGGTTGAATTTCGCCTCTTCGAAGCCGAGTTAATCCTATTACGGCCGATCAGGTGCTCTGCAAACCCATGTTTTAGCGCAGCAGGGTTGGTTGGCATCGATAGTGCACAATCAGACGGAATAAAACGGTGTCTTGGTAAATTTTTCCGATGCCCCGGCCCTTCTCGGGTTGCAGTAGTGCTGATGACTGCTATGCTCCCCCAATGACTAAGCAACTCACCACCCTCAACAAGGAGACGCACATGACAAAAAGAGTTCTGTTTCTGCTGGCCACGGCTATGGTCTGTTCCTTCGCAACAACTGCGCTGGCCGAACCGATCGTCATCAAGTTCAGCCACGTCGTCGCCGTCGACACTCCTAAGGGGCAAGCCGCCGAATACTTCAAGAAGCTCGCCGAGGAACGCACCAAGGGAGCCGTAAAGATTGAAGTCTTCCCGAACAGCCAGCTTTACAAGGACAAGGAAGAGATGGAAGCGCTGCAACTCGGCGCGGTCCAGATGCTCGCCCCCTCTCTGGCCAAGTTCGGCCCCCTCGGCGTGAAGCCGTTGTCCCAATAGCCCAGACCGGTGACCCCTTTG
>JBBQBQ010000086.1:0-12789 GCA_038317685.1 Desulfuromonadales bacterium
GTACCTTGCGGTTTATCCCGGGGGGGTGGTCCTCGTTTCTCACGATCGATTTTTCCTTGACCAGGTCGTCGGCCGGATCGTCGAGGTCTGGAACGGGAGCCTCACCGAATACCCCGGCAACTACAGCCGCTATCTCGAGGAACGGGAACGAAGGGTCACTGCACTGCAGGAAGCCAAGGCCCGCCAGGATGAGGAGATCGCCCGCATCGAGGCGTTTATCAGTCGTTTCCGTTATCAGGCCAACAAGGCCTCACTGGTTCAGAGCCGCATCAAGCAGTTGGAAAAGATTGAACGTATCAACGTGCCGCCGCCGCGTCGGAAGATTTTTTTCCGATTCCCCGAACCACCCAAAGGGGGCCGGCTCGCACTGGAACTGCTTGGGGTCGGGCATGGTTACGACGATTTGAAGGTCTTGGATGCCGTCGATCTGGCGGTGGAGAAAGGGGAGCGGGTGGCCCTGGTCGGAGCCAACGGCGCCGGCAAGTCGACGTTGATGCGGCTCCTTTCGGGGATTGAAGAGCCTCGACAGGGACGGCGCATTCCGGGCCATAACCTGCAACTTGCTTATTTCGCTCAGGATCAGGCCGAAATTCTCAACCCGTCCCGCAGCGTCCTGGAGGAGATCATCAGCGCCGCGCCGATGGCCATGGTTCCCCGGGTCCGGGACATCCTGGGGACTTTTCTCTTTTCCGGCGACGATGTCCTCAAAAAGGTCGCGGTCCTTTCCGGCGGTGAACGCAACCGGTTGGCTTTGGCGATTCTGCTGCTTAGACCTGCGAACCTGCTGCTTCTCGACGAACCGACCAATCACCTCGACCTGGCCTCCAAAGAGGTGCTCCTGTCTTCGCTGCTGCAGTACGCCGGGACTCTGATCTTTGTCTCCCATGACCGGTATTTCGTCGATGCATTGGCGACGCGGGTGGTGGAAATAGGAGCTGGGCGGGCGGTTTCCTATCTGGGCAATTATGAGGACTTTCTGCGGGCCAAGGAGTCCGAAGGGAACCTCAGCCACTCGCTGCAGCGGGTTGAGGTTCGATCATCGAGCAGCACCCAGCCGGTGGCCGACGACAAGGGGGAACGACGCCGCCTGCACGGAGAGCGCAAGGGTAGCCAGCGATTGGAAAAACGCAGGCTGAAGGACCTCGCCGAGATCGAAGACCAGATCGAGGCGCTGGAAACCGAAGTCCTCATTCTGGAGCAGTCCATGGCTGATCCCGAACTCTACCGGGATGCGGCCGGCTGGCGGGAGGCTTCCGACCGTCATGCGCTGCTGAAGTCGCAGATTTCAGACTGCTACGAGCGCTGGGAAGTGCTGCAGGCAGGGGAAGAGGAAGTGGCGGATAAAGAATGATTGGTGGGCGAATGAAGGAAATGTGCCAGGGCCTTCTGAACGGCGGGCCGTTCGTGGTGACCGTCGCCAGCGAAAAGGGGGGGGTGGGGAAGACCACTATCGCCACCAATCTGGCCGTCTACCTCAAGGCCCTCTGCGAGGACCTGCCGGTCACCATTGCCTCCTTTGACAACCATTTTTCCGTCGACAGCATGTTTGCCATCGGTAACCGGCGCGGCGTCTCGGTCGCCGAGCTCTTTACCGGGACCCCGCCTGAGGAAATGTCCACCCTCGGTGAATACGGCGTTGCCTATCTCGCCTCGGAGCGGATTCTCGCGCCACCCGACGCCGATCCCTTTCACCTGCGGCGCAACCTTGCCGGTTCGGGTCTGAAGGGGGTGCTGATTCTTGACACCCGGCCGATTCTTGATTACTTCACCCGTAACGCCCTGCTCGCCGCAGACCTAGTCCTGACACCTGTCAAAGACCGTGCCTCCCTGGTCAATGCGGCGGCCCTGCAGGCGGTCCTCGCCAACGTCGAAGGGGGGCCTGACCGCCTCTGGCTGGTGCCGAGTCTGATCGACGGGCGATTGAAATTGCGGGAGAATCTTGGAATGCTCGAGTTTTTGATCTGGGCTTCGCGGGAGCGGGATTACCAGGTCTTCCCGGCCGGGATATCCAAGAGCCCCAAGGTTGAAAGCCTGGCCACCGGGTTCTCCAGCCGCGTCCATCCGATCCTGACCCATGCCCGTGGGACTGCCGTCCATGGCCAGTTCCGGCTCCTTGGCGAATTTGTGCTGGAACGCCTGGCCGCCCTGGCCGGTCCGCTGGCCCACCGTCCGGCCCCGATTGCCCCGGAGGCCATTCCTTCCCGACTCCTTGAGGTGCTTTGTCCCGGCTGCGCTTCGACGGCTCCCGTTTCCGGCCACTTTTTCCAGGCGCTGCGCAGCCGTCGACGCGGCTTTTTACATCAGGCCTGCGTCAGGAATCTGCTGAACGGCTCTGAACTGTTAGAAGAGTTGCCTGAAGGGGCGCTGCTTGCCGTGATCGATGACGAAGACGGGCAAGGAATCGATCTGATCCTCTTTGACGAGAACGGCCAGGAACTGGTCACCGCGCGGGCCGAACCCACTGCCGCTGCACAATGGCGGGAACTCTTCGGACGGGCGGCCGGAAGATTCGCGAACGAGCTGTATCGGGAATGCCTGCTGGTTGGTTTGGGAAACAGTCGGCCTGAAGATTGGCGCGACCCTTGCTGGCGGAGTCGTTTTGCCGGGCTGCGCCGACAGGTTCTGTCCGAACTATCCGGGCGGAGCCGGTGAATACGGTTTTCTAGGGTCCTTCGGGGGCGGCCCAATCGGGGTTCCTGACCCTGAAATGTTCCCGGGGTTTTCAGTTGCTTGAGGGCTCGAACCCATGGTATAAAAAAGCGTTTTCAATATGTTAGCCGGAGTCGCCCATGTTTGAAATCGAGCGGATCATTCGCACCGCCCTGGAGGAAGATATCGGTCTGGGGGATGTGACCACCCGCGCCACCGTCGAAGCTGGAACCATGGCTCGAGCCGAGTTGGTGGCCAAGGAACCTTTCGTTCTGGCCGGCAGCGAGGTCGCCCGGCAAGTCTTTCGCACCCTCGATCCGACGATTGCCTATGAAAGCCTCAAAGCAGATGGGCAACAGATTCGAAGCGGAGAGGTCCTCGCCTGGATCAAGGGAGATGCGGCGGTCTTACTGCAGGGGGAACGGGTCTCCCTCAACTTGCTGCAGCGGATGAGCGGGGTTGCCACTCAAACGGCCCGTTTCGTCGCTGCGGTGGCGGGGACCGGTGCGGTGATCGTCGATACGCGCAAGACGACGCCGGGGTTGCGGGTCCTTGACAAATATGCAGTCCGGATGGGCGGGGGCCAGAACCATCGCACCTCCCTCTTCGACGGGGTGCTGATCAAGGAAAACCATATCGCCGCCGCCGGGGGGATCACCGTCGCTGTGGTTCGCGCCCGGCAGTGCGTCCCCCACACTCTGAAGATTGAAGTTGAAACCCGGGATCTGAACGAAGTGGCCGAGGCGGTCGATGCCGGGGCCGAAATCATCCTCCTGGATAATATGAATCTGGAGGAATTGCGGGCGGCTGTCGAATTGATTGCCGGTCGGGCGATAACCGAAGCCTCGGGCGGCGTCAATCTCGATACGGTGCGAGCCATTGCCGAGACCGGAGTCAACCTGATCTCCGTCGGTGCCTTGACCCATTCGAGCCGCGCCGTTGACATTTCCATGCTCTTCCGGGCCTGAAAGGGATTTCCCCGTGGTGAGATGCGACCCCCGAGCCGCCATTCTGGACCTGCTCCGTCAGCATGGCGGGGAACCTCTGTCCGGGGAGGAGATCAGTCGGGTCATAGGCGTCTCCCGCACCGCTATCTGGAAACAGATCAATACCCTGCGAGAATTGGGTTATGCCATTGAGGCCGTCACCTCACGGGGTTACCGGCTGTTGGCGGTTCCTGATTCCCTGCTCGCTTCGGAAATTGAATCCGGCCTGGCAACCAAAATCATTGGCCGACCGGTAGTCGCCCTGGGTGAGACCGATTCAACCAATGCCCGGGCCGGTGACCTGGCCGAACATGGAGCCCCGGAAGGGACGGTGGTGATCGCCGAGGGACAAAGCCAAGGCAAAGGACGCATGGGCCGCCGTTGGGAATCTCCGGTGGGGGTCAATCTTTATGCGTCGGTTTTGCTGCGTCCCCCGATCCCCCCCTACGAGGCTCCCCAGCTCACCTTTCTTTCCGCGGTGGCGGTGGCGCGGGTGGTTGCTTTGGCGACGGGCTTGACTCCGGAGGTGAAGTGGCCCAATGACGTTCTTTTGGGGGGGCGCAAGGTGGCTGGGCTACTCAATGAAATGAGAGCCGAGACGGAAGGCGTTCACCATGTCATTCTCGGTATTGGGGTCAACCTCAACATGAGCGCCGCGCAGTTTCCGGAGGATTTACGGTATCCCGCCACATCGCTCCAGCTTGAACTTGGTCGCCCGGTCTCTCGTCTTGCCTTTACTCGTGATTTGCTGAGGGAACTGGATCGGCTTTATTCGGAATTTCTTTTGGTCGGTTTCGGCCCGGTACGGATGGCCTGGGAAGGGTTCTGTCGCTTGGTCGGGCAGACCGTCGAGGTCGATTTTCAGGACCGGCAGATACAGGGGACGGTCCTCGGCATCGACGCCGACGGCGCTTTGCTCCTACGCCACCCGGGCGGCACTCGGGAACGGGTGCTGGCGGGGGATGTCCGGCCGGTCGGAGGTTCACGGCCCTGAACTGATTGGCCCGGTATCCCAGTCGGGTCTTCGCCCGTCGCGTCCACCCATTAACAGAAACGGTTCCATCGATGCTCCTCGTCATTGACGTCGGTAATTCCAATATCGTTTTCGGTCTCTACCAAGGGGACCACTTGGTTCGGGACTGGCGGTTGGCGACCGACAAAACTCGAACGGTGGACGAGTATGCGATTCTCATCCATGAACTCTTCCGTTTGGCCGATCTCCATTTCACCGATATCCGCGATGTCATCATTTCCTGTGTGGTTCCCTCGATGCTCGCTACCCTGGAAGGGCTCTGCCTACGGTACTTCCAGCTCAAGCCTTACATCGTCGGGCCGGGGATCAAAACCGGGATGCCGATTCATTACGACAACCCCCGGGAAGTCGGCGCCGACCGGATCGTCAACGCTGTGGCCGCCTATGAGAAAAAGAAACGAAGCCTGATCGTTGTCGATTTCGGCACAGCCACCACCTTCGACTACGTTTCCGCTCGCGGAGAGTATCTTGGCGGGGCGATTGCTCCGGGATTGGCGATCTCGGCCGAAGCACTCTTCCAAAGGGCCAGCAAGCTGCCGCGGGTCGAATTTTTGAGGCCGCCGCAGGTCATTGCCAAAAACACCGTTAACAGCATGCAGGCCGGGATTTTTTACGGTTATGCGGGACTGGTCGACGGCATTGTCGGCCGGATGAAACAGGAAGCGCAGGATGAACCGCTGGTAATCGCCACCGGAGGCTTGGCGACGCTCCTCGCTCCAGCCGCCCAGTCGATTGACGAGGTCGATCCGAACCTGACCCTTGAAGGACTTTTGATCATCTACAAACGCAATTGCGGGAGTTTTTGACACCCCTTGGCGGGGGTGTTAGACTCTTCGCCAATATGTCGAAATGACTGATTTCTCCGGAGGTCCACAAAATTCTATAAGGGTCTTTATCAGGCGTTCCGGTCGCCGCATTTTCCGTTCCGTCAGCTGAATCCAGGCAGTCTGCAGCCGTTTATTCCGATCACGATGCATTGAAAGGAGTGACCATGGGCAAGTACGATACCAGCAAGATTCGTAACCTGGGCATTGTGGCACACGGTGGAGCGGGAAAGACCTCGCTGGTCGAGGCGATCCTCTTCAATACCGGCATGACCGACCGCTTGGGCCGAGTCGATGACGGCACCTCCACCATGGATTTCGAGCCGGAAGAGATTAAGCGCCGTATTACGATCAGTTCCAGCCTCAACCATTGCGAATGGAAAAATTACAGCCTGCATATCGTCGACACCCCCGGTTACACCAACTTCCTCCACGATACCCGTAACTGTTTGCGAATCCTCGGTGGGGCGGTCCTGATCGTTTCGGCCATCTCCGGGGTCAAGGCCCAGACCCAGAAGATCTGGGATTGGTGCGAAGAGTTCGAGGTGCCGCGCATCGCCTTTGTTAACAAGATGGACCGCGAACGGGCCGATTTCCTGAAGGCCGTCGATGACATGTCGAAGAGTCTCGGTACCCGGGCAGTCGTCGTTAATATGCCGATCGGCGCCGCCGAGGAATTCCGCGGGATCATCGATCTGGTGGCCATGAAAGCCAGGTTCTTCGCCTTCGATGATAAAGATACCTACAGCGAAGAGGAGATCCCTGCCGAATACCTGGAGGAAGCACAGCGCCTGCGCAGTTTGCTGGTGGAGGCGGCCGCTGATGCCGACGACGTCCTGATGGAAAAGTTTCTGGAAGCCGAGACCCTCTCCACCGATGAGATTTTACTGGGGCTGCGCGAAGGGACCCTGACGGGAACCTTCACGCCGGTTTTGTGTGGCAGTGCCTTGGCCAACATCGGAGTCCGTTCCCTCCTTGAATACATCGTTCACTGTCTTCCTTCGCCAATCGACAAGGGGATCCAGGTCGGCACTAACCCGAAGACCGGGGCGGTCGAGGAACGGCGGCCTGATGATGCGGCCCCCTTTTCGGCGATGGTCTTCAAAACCATCAGCGATCCTTATACCGGCAAGCTCACCCTCTTCCGGGTTTACTCCGGGACGCTCAAATCCGACAGTTCGATCTATAACCCCAACAAGGAAGCGATGGAACGGGTTGGACAGATCTTCGAGCTGGAAGGAAAGAAACAGCGGCCGATCAGCGAAGCCGTTGCCGGAGATATCGTCGCCGTTCCCAAGCTGAAGGTGACGGCCACCGGGGATACGCTCTGCGATGGCGCCAAGCCGATCATTTTTGAAAGTCCCTTGCCCCTCAAACCGGTTATTTCGTTTGCGCTGCAGGCGAAGAGCAAGAACGACGAAGATAAGATCCACACCGCTCTGCAAAGGATGACCGAGGAAGATCCGACGATCCAGGTCCAGCGTGACGAGGAAACCAAGGAGCTGATTCTCTCCGGCATGGGGCAAGTCCATCTCGAGGTTGCCGTAGAGAAGATTAAACGTAAGTTCGGGGCGGAAGTCGAACTCAAGGAACCGAAGGTTCCCTATCGCGAGACAATTAAGAAGGGCGTCGAACAAGCCTATCGGCACAAGAAGCAGTCCGGCGGACGTGGTCAATTCGCCGATGTCACCATCAAAGTCGAACCCCTGCCGCGGGGAGCGGGCTACGAATTCGTGGACAAGGTCGTCGGCGGCGTGGTGCCGCGGCAGTATATCCCTGCCGTCGACAAAGGAATTCAGGAAGTGCTCCCTCATGGCAACCTTGGGGGCTTCCCGGTTGTCGACGTTCGCGTCACGCTCTTTGACGGCTCGCATCACTCCGTCGATTCATCCGAGATGGCCTTTAAAATCGCCGGTTCCATGGGCTTTCGTAAGGCCGTCGAACAGGCCAATCCGGTATTGCTCGAGCCGATCGTCAATATGGAGATCAGTGTTCCGGACGATTGCATCGGAGACGTCATCGGCGATATGAACTCCCGACGTGGCAAGGTCCTTGGGGTTGAACCTAAATCCAACAGCCAGGTCATTCAGGCCCAGGTGCCCATGTCCGAGGTGCTCAGCTATGCGCCAGACCTGCGCTCCATGACCTCGGACCGAGGGATGTTCACCATTGAATTCTCCCATTATGAAGAAGTTCCGCCCCATCTTTCGGTCAAGGTTCTGGCAGGGAAGAAAACTGCTGAATAACCGCCCGAGCATGTCGATAGCCGAGGAGGGACTCAAACATGGCGGATAAAGAGGAATTTTTATTCGAAGAAGAGGACGACTTTCCGTTGCCCGAGGGGGGGGGCTCCCCAATTGCCCCCCCCGATTTCGAGGAGGGAGGAGAAGTGCCCCCCCCCCAAGAAGAGCTCTCTGGTGCGATTATTGCTCCTGATAGTGCTGCTGATTATCCTGGGTGGGGTCGTTTTCTTGTACATCGACAGCCGCAAAGTAAACCCCCCCCCCCCCCCACCCCCCCCCCCGAAGAAACAGGCGATCGTTGTTCCGCCGCCCGCGGCCTCTCCTCCCGCCACGCCAGGGAGCACGCCGGTAGCGACCCAGACCAACACTCAACCGCCCTCCGGTCATCCAGGCGCCGCGGCCACGGCGGCCGGTTCAACTCAGTCCCTGCCGGCGACTGCGCCTGCGCCAACGCCAACGCCAACGATGAAGAGCCCTGCGCCGGACAAACCGGCAGCGTCTCCGTCGCCGGTTAAGACCCCCTTGCCGGTGGCGGTTAAACAGGCCGTCGCCGTCGTTGCTAAGGAGCCGGCCAGATTCAAGTTGGATGCCGGGTTCTATTTCCTGCGGGACAGGCAGGCGAAGGCGGAAAAAATTATTCGGCAATTGGGATACGAACCTCAACTGAAGGGGACGAAACAAACCGTCGCCATGACCAGGCTCAAGGTCGGGAGCTATGCGCCGGTCGAAGCAAAGGCTAAGCTGATTGAGATCAGAAAACTCGTCCCGGATGCTTTTCTTCTCCCAGAGGCAGGGGGACAGGCCGCCCTATATGCCGGCTCCTATTTCCTGTTGGACGAGGGGAGAAAGTCTGCCGATCGTCTTTATGCCCAGGGAGTGCGGGTCGAAGAAGTGCCCGCGAAGGTGGCCATCAAGGGACAGAGCATAACCTTCGGTGGTTTTTCTGACCGAGATGCGGCGGAACAGATGGTCCTCAAAGCCAGGGCCGCCGGTTTGAAGGTCGGCGTCATTGCGGTTCCATGACTGAGCAGAACTGATGGCGGAAGAAGCAAAAACCATCCGGGTCAAGGTGACCCCCGAAGTGGCCAGGGTCGTCAGCAAGGGAACCCCCAGGGAGCTGCAGTTGATGGCCGCCAGGGGAGCTCTGCCGCTGTCGGGACAGGATCTGGTGACGATCCTCTTCTTTCTCTGTCATGGCGCAGATGTTGAGGTCCGCAGCCAGGCTTTACGGACCGTCAGGGAATTGCCTTCGACGGTCCTTGCTCCGACCGTGAGAAACACCGAAGTTCATCCTCAGTTGCTCGATTTTGTCGCTCGCCAGCGGTTTGCAGACCTGACGATCATGGAGTCGCTTTTGACCAACCCCGCGGTCGACACACCGACCCTGGTCTATGTTGCTGGTCATGCTGAAGGTGCGGTCCTGTCGCTGGTCGCACACAACGATAAGCGATTGCTGAATTCCCCGGAAATCGTGGCAGCGCTCCTCGCCAACCCTCAAGCCGACCGGGCTCTGAAGTTTCGGTTGGGGTGGTGGGATCCGGAATCCCAGGCGGTGGCGGCTGAGGAACCAGAGGTTTTGGCCGCAGCTCAGGCGGAGGGAGAGGCCGGAACCGGGGATTTGGAAGAGGTTGAAACTGAGACCTTCCAGGCTGCCGATGCTGGCGGCGGTGATGACGAAGATCGGGCGGATGCTGTCGAGGAGGAATTTGAGGAACTCAATCAATCCAAATATCAGCTGGCCCTGGAAATGGGGATTGTCGACAAAATCAAGATCGCGCTTTCCGGGGACAAGGAGTGGCGTAGTATTTTTCTTAGGGATTCCAATAAACTGGTTTCTTCAGCCGCCCTCAAGAATCCGCGCATCACCGAAGGGGAAGTGCTGGCCGTAGCCAAGAACAAGAGTTCCAGCGACGAGTTGATCAGACTGATTACCTTGAACAAGGAGTGGACCAAAAATTACGAGGTTAAGAAAGCCTTGGTATACCATACCCGGACCCCACTCCCGAAAGCATTGCGTTATTTGAATTATTTGTCCGGGAAGGATCTCAAGCACTTGGCGAAATGCCGTGACGTGGCTCAGGTTTTGGTCAACAGCGCGCGTCGCATGCTGACAGCCAAGGAAAAGAAGAATGGCTGAAGAAATAGCAACGGCAGGAAAGGGGACCGTCATTGCGGTCTGCACCAGCACGGGCAAAGGTGTGCGGAAACAGGACGTTGGCCGGGGTGAGCTGGTTGAGGGATTTGGACTTGCCGGCGACGGTCTCGGTGGCGATTGGCATCGTCAGGTGAGTCTTCTTGCGCAGGAGAGTATCGACAAGATGCGCGCAGCCGGTCTGGACGTCGGCCCTGGCGATTTTGCCGAAAACCTCACCACCCGGGGGATGGATCTTTGTACCCTCCCACTTGGAATCCGCCTGCGAGTCGGGGAACGGGCGCTGTTGGAGGTTACCCAGATCGTGAAGATCTGTCATAAGCGCTGTGCGATTTACTACCAGGCAGGAGATTGCGTGATGCCCAAGGAAGGAATATTCGCTGTTGCGGTTGAAGGTGGTCAGGTGTCGCGGGACGACGACATCACCGTTGCTCCGGAGAGAGTCATCTCCCGATCGTACCTTCTCGGGGAAGAAGGGGACCGCCAATGACTTCCCTTAAAGTTCTTTTGGCTGACGATGTTGAACTCTTCCTGGAGTTGGAAAAGTCTTTTTTCCGCCGGGCGGGGGTGACGCTTCTGGTGGCTCGCAGCGGCCAGCAAGCCGTTGAACTGGTTCGTTCAGAACGGCCCCACCTGGTCTTCATGGATCTCTTCATGCCGGGGATGAATGGCGACGTCGCCTGCCGGGCCATCAAGGCGGACCCCCTTGTTTGCAAAATTCCAGTGGTGATGGTTACCCACGGAGGCCGGGAAGAGGACCTCAGTCGTTGCCGGCTGGCCGGATGTGACGAGATTGTCTTGAAACCGATCAATCGGCATCAATTCCTCGAGACAGCTCGCCGATTCCTGGCGATTGCAGCCCGTTCGACGCCACGGGTGAAAGCACAGCTGCAAGTCCGCTATGGTCAGCATAAAGAACATCTTCTGAACAACTATTCCCTTAATATCAGCACTGGCGGCCTCTTTTTGGAAACCGTTGAACCCCTCCCTGAAAATACTCCTCTGGAACTGGAATTCGTCCTTCCTGACCGGCAAGATCCGATCCGCTGTCGCGGACGAGTCGCCTGGGTCAATTCTCCCTCGGGCCCGGTCAAGCCCCAACTGCCTCCTGGGATGGGGATCCAGTTTCTTGATCTGCTCCTCGTTGACATGCAAGCAATCCGCGAGTTCATGCGCGGGGAAGACCTCTCCCCAGACTGGTGATCTGATCCTGGAATGATTCAAAACGCCAGGAAGTCGCTTCTTTAATTTCCATTAAACCGAGTTGAAGGCCCAGCCGGTTTGCTGGAGTAGCCACATCGAGAGTTACCTCCTTGGTTAACATTGCAGCGCATGCCAGCACCTTCACCGCAAGTTTAACCTTCTGAAAATACACCGACCGGAGATATTGTACTGCCTAGGCTGCGCTGGATCGCTCGGCCGGAGGATCCCGGCTTCTTTAAGATTGAATTGAGCACACCCTCCCGGAGATGCGGAACTGCAATCCACAGGGGTGGGCATCCACAGGATTTGTGGATAGCCTTGTGGAAAAGCCGTCCGGGATGATCCGTCCCGGCTGTGGCTCTGGTCGATTTAGCTCTTTGCCTAGAAAAAAATCAGGACCGTTGCAGTTGTCTATTTTTTAATATTATTGAAATTTCACAGTAAGCCGAAGCAACGACGAAGTGCGAATCCTCCCTTCCGCAACGGTTTGGATCATTCCTTTCAAATTGACTCTTCCTGGTCCCCTATGGTATTGAAAACTCTCCGAAACAGCGAAGGATGAACTCTCTCGCCGGTCCTTATGGGAAGGTTTATTCTTTAGTTCTGATGGATTTTTGATAGGAGCGAAATTATGGCAACAACGTTGAATTTTACCGTCGGAGGAATTCTTGAAGAGATGGCCAGGCGCCACCCGGAAACCGATTGCCTGGTTTACCCGGATCGCGGGCTGCGTTATAGCTACCGACAGTTCGACGCGCTCTGTGATCGGGTGGCAAAGGGGTTGTTGAAGATGGGTTTCGGGAAGGGGGATCACCTTTCCATTTGGGCGACCAATGTTCCTGAATGGGTGATTCTCCAATTCGCCACCGCCAAAATCGGTGCGATCCTGGTTACGATCAATACCAGCTACAAGTCGGCGGAACTTGAATATATCCTGGATCAATCGGACTCCCGGGCTCTTTTTCTGGTGCAGGGATTCAAGGATACCGACTATGTTTCGACCCTTGGTCAGATCGTTCCGGAATTGGCAACAGCCGTTCCAGGGCAGTTGCAAAGTACCCGACTTCCCAATCTCAAATCGGTGGTATTTCTCGGTAACGAAACTCCGGAGGGGATGTTCTCCTATGCTGAAATCGAAGGGTTCGGCACCAAGGTGACCGATGAGAAGCTGGCTGCGGTGAAGGCGGCTCTCGATCCTCAAGAGGTGATTAACATGCAGTACACTTCGGGGACGACCGGATTTCCGAAGGGAGTGATGTTGACTCATTTCAACATTGTCAACAACGGCTTCAATATTGGCGAATGTATGAAACTTACGCCTCAGGACCGTCTTTGTATTCCGGTGCCGTTCTTTCATTGTTTCGGTTGCGTCCTCGGCGTTTTGGCTTGCGTCACTCACGCTTCAACCATGGTTCCGGTGGAGACTTTCCACCCGGAGACGGTGCTGAAAACTGTCGAAATGGAGAGATGCACCGCGTTGCACGGAGTTCCGACCATGTTCATCGCCGAACTTGAACACCCGGCGTTCCGTAATTACGACTTGACCTCGTTGCGGACCGGTATCATGGCCGGGTCTCCCTGCCCCACGGAAGTCATGAAACGAGTGATGCGAGACATGGACGCGAAGGAGATTACCATCGCCTTTGGACAAACCGAGGCGTCCCCCGTCATTATCCAGACCCGCACCGACGATCCCATC
>JBBQBQ010000087.1:0-12776 GCA_038317685.1 Desulfuromonadales bacterium
GACCATCCCGACCGGCGGATGGTTGTCGGCGACCGCCACCAGCTCAGCGAGCCACCCCGGCTCGGCGCGGGTGTCGTTGTTCAAGGCGACCAGATACTCCCCGCCGGCGGCGGCGAAGCCCTGGTTGGTGGCGGCGGCGAAGCCCTGGTTGGCGGGGAGTTCGATGATCCGTACCCAGGTGAAG
Organism: Desulfuromonadales bacterium; assembly: GCA_038317685.1. GTDB lineage: Bacteria > Desulfobacterota > Desulfuromonadia > Desulfuromonadales > DDH964 > JBBQBQ01. Next base: position 185 of record JBBQBQ010000087.1, read on the forward strand.
CGGGCCCGGACCAAGGCCAGAGAGTCGTCTTTGGAGCCGTTGTCGACGAGGATCGTCTCGAAGTCCCGGAAGGTCTGCGCCTCCAGGCTCTCCAGACAAGGCGTCAGGTGATCCCGACCGTTCCAGTTGGGGATAATGATCGAAACGCGCATCGTCCGGCTCACCAAGGGATTGACGGGACAGCTGTTGCCGGAACGAAGTCCGGCTTCGAAATTTCCAGCCGTCGCAGGGACCAAAGCGGGTGAAAGGACCCTGAAATGGGGGTGAGGATAGCATGGATGCCAGAAGCGGTACAGGGGGGTTTTGCGGACCAAAGGTCCGGGAGGCGTGCCGGGGGCACCGGGGATTTTCCCGGTTGGAAAACAGCAGGCCGCCGGGGAGTTTGGGCCAGGGGCTTCAGGTCCCCAAAACCAGGATGATCTCTGCTGCCCAAAGAGGTGTCCCACGGTCTTCCCGGAGCGGGTTTCCTTCAATCGAAAAGGAGCACCTCGACCTCCTCGCCGGCGGCGAAGTTCTCCCGACCGATCGGCAACACGACGATGCCGTTGGCGCGCACCATGGTGCGCAGGATGCCGGTATTCTGGTCCCCGGAGCTGGAGGCGACCAGGCGGTCGCCCTCGGAGCGCACCTGCACCCGCAGAAACTGCACCCGCTCGGCGGGCTTGCGGGCCGGTTCGGCGAGGACTGCGCGGGCAAGCGGCGGCAACGCCGGCGATAGCCCCTGCAGCTGCCGCAACGCCGGCCGGACCAACATTTCGAAGGTGACCAGCGTCGAAACCGGATTCCCCGGCAGGGAGAAGACCAGGGTCTCCCCCCTGATGGCAAAGGCGGTCGGCCGTCCCGGCTTGATGGCGACCTTCCAGAACTTCTGCTCGGCTCCGAGTTCCTCCAGAACTTCCCGAACCAGGTCGCGGTCACCGGCGCTGACCCCGGCAGAGGTGATCAGGACGTCGGCCTTGAGTCCCTCGGCCAGCTTTTCCCGATGGCAGTCAAGGTTGTCCCGGGCGATACCGAGGAGCTGCGGTTCGCCGCCGGCCTCACGGACCGAAACCGCCAGGGAGAAGGCGTTGCTGTTGACGACCTGCCCGCGCAGCAGGGGCTGGCCGAGTTCGACGAGTTCGTCGCCGGTGGAGAGAATCGCCACCCGCGGCCGCCGTCGCACCGCCACCAGGGCCTGGCCGAAGGCGGCGAGGAGGTTGATCTCCGGCGCCCGCAGCCGGGTACCGGCCGGCAGAACCAGCTCCCCCTGGGCCATGTCCTCCCCCTGGACGCGGATGTGGTCGCGCTCCCGGGCGGCCTTCAGGAGCCGGACCGTGCTGTCCTTTTCCTCCGTCTCTTCCACCGGGATGACGGCATCGCAGCCGGTCGGAATCGGCGCTCCGGTCATGATCCGCACCGCACAGCCGGCGGTCACCGGCGGCAGCTCCGTCCCCCCGGCCGGGATATAGCCGGTGATCTTCAGTGTGGCCCCCGCGGTGGCGTCGACGGCGCGGACCGCAAAGCCGTCCATCGCCGAATTGGTCCAGCGCGGCAGATCCCAGGGGGCGTGGAAGGCTTCGGCCAGGGCGCGACCGGCGGCATCGAGGAGGGGGACGGTTTCGATCCCCAGGGGGCGGGCGTGGTCGAGGATCAGGCGTTGGGCGGCTTCCAGGGTGATAGGCATGGTCAATCGTCCTTGGGGGTGGAGTGGCAATCCGGTCCGCTGCGCAGCAAGTGAACCGCGGTGGCCTTGAAGGAAGCAAAGGTGGTCCGTTGCGGGGCCAGGTGCAGTTCGCCGAGGGATTGCTGGGTGAGGAAGACGATCAGGGGGAAGCCGCAATCGATTTGCAGCTTCTGATAGATCCCCATGGGAGCGATGGCAGTGATCGTGGCCGGGAGGACATTCCGGGCACTCGTCCCCCCCGCCGGGTCGAAACTGGTGAGGGTGATATGTTCGGGTCGGATGCAGAAGCGCACCGTTTCCCCGGGTGCCCCCCGGCCGGGGACGGCGATGCGGTGCTCCCCCAGGGCCAGCGTCAGCAGGCCTTCGCGGCTGTCCAGGACGGTCCCGGCCAGAACGTTCTCCATGCCGACCAGGGAAGCGACCAGCTCGGTGCCGGGGCGGTTGAAGACCTCGACCGGCGGGCCGCTTTGCAGGATTTTGCCGCGGTGCATCACCGCCATCCGGTCGGAGAGGCGCAGGGCGTCCATCTGATCGTGGGTGGCAAGGATCGCCGCTGTGCCGGTGGCCTTCAGGACCCGTTCCAGGTCGTCCGTCAAAGTCCGTCGGGTGGGGGGGTCGAGGGCGGAGAAGGGCTCGTCGAGAAAGATCAGCTCGGGACGGATGGCGAAGGCTCGGGCCAGGCTGGTGCGCTGCGCCTCGCCCCCGGAGAGCTTGCGGGCGGAGCGCTCCGCCAGGTGGGTCATCTGCAGCAGCTCGAGGGCTTCGCCGACCCGGCGGCGCAATTCGTCGCGCCCCAGGCCCCGGATCTTCAACCCCGAGGCGACGTTGTCGTAGACCGTGGCATCGAAGAGGAGCGGTTCCTGGAACACCATCGCCAGGCGCCGCCGGTAGGGGACGAGGTGCCGGTTGGCCATGACGCTTTCTCCCCGGCAGCGGATCTCCCCCGCGCTGAGGGGAAGGAGCCGGGCCAGCGCCAGCAGCAAGGTCGATTTGCCGGCGCCGTTGGGCCCGATGAGGGAAAGAACCTCGTTGCCCGCGACGGTGAAGTCCGGAATCGACAGGACCTCCGCACCGCCGCGCACGACGCTGAGGTTCCGGGCCTCCAGCAAGGGAGCAGTGGTCATCGCGGGCGCTCCCGCTGCTGAATCCGGGTCAGCAGGTAGTTGATGACGAAACAAAGCAGGAGCAGGATCAGGCTCAGGGCGATGGCGACGTCGAAGTTCCCCCGGCTGGTCTCCATGACCGTCGCCGTGGTCAGGACCCGCGAGTAGCCCTTGATGTTCCCGCCGACCATGATCGACGCCCCGACCTCGGAGATGACGCCGCCAAAGCCGGCCATGACCCCGGCCAGCAGCGGCAGGCGGGCTTCCTTGATGAGAATCCAGACCAGCTGCGGCCGGGTGGCGCCGAGAGCCAGAATCTGCAGCTTCAGATTGGCCGGCAGGTTCTGGACGGAGGCGAGGGTGATACCGGTGACGATCGGCGTGGCGATGATCCCCTGGGCGAGGATCATGGCGGTCGGGGTATAGAGGATGCCGAGAAAACCGAGGGGACCGTTGCGCCACAGGAAGATGGTGACGAAGAGACCGACCACCACCGGCGGCAGCCCCATGCCGGTATTGACCAGGCTCATCAGCAGGCGTTTGCCGGGGAACTCGGCAAGCGCCAGCAGGGTGCCTGAGGTGATCCCCACCAGCAGACTGAGGAGCGTGGCCGTTCCCGACACCTTGAGCGACAACAGAGTGATCCCCAGCACCTCCGGGTCGAAGGAGGTGAGCAGAGCCAGGGCCTTGGCGATCCCTTCGGCGATCAGATCCATTATTTACCTGACGGCTCGGGCTTACCGGCATCGGGGAAGAACAGAGGGGAGCCGAACTTGGCGACGCCGAAGCTGCGGATGATCTCCTGGGTCGGGGCCGCAACCATAAAGGCGGCGAAGGCCCGGGCGCCGGGGGTGTTGACCTTCGGCCATTTCCCGGGGTTAACCTCGATGACGTGGTAGACGTTGAGAAGGAGCGGATCCCCTTCGACCAGGATCTCCAGGCCGAGGGTCTTCTGCAGGGCCAGATAGGTCCCCCGGTCGGCCAGGGTATAGCCTTTCTTCTCGGCGGCGACGTTCAGGGTCTGTCCCATGCCGAGGCCGGTCTGCTGGTACCAGCTCTGGCCGTCCGGGGTCAGGCCGGTCGCCTTCCAGACCCCCTTCTCCTTGGCGTGGGTCCCGGAGTTGTCCCCCCGGGAGAGGAAGAGCGCCCCGGCCCCGGCAATCTTCTTGAAGGCCGCGGTCGCCGATGTTTCGCCGCGGATGCCGGCCGGATCGTTCGGCGGGCCGACGATCACGAAATCGTTGTGCATGACCAGCTGGCGGTGAACGCCGGAGTCTGCCGCCATGAACTTCTCCTCTGCCGCCGGAGAGTGGACGAGGAGGACATCAGCCTCCCCCTTGGTCCCCATGGCCATCGCCTGGCCCGAGCCAACGGCGATGGTCTTGACGAAATAGCCGGAGGATTTTTCGAAGAGAGGGATCAGTTCGTCCAGCAGCCCCGAATCCTGGGTGCTGGTGGTGGTGGCGAGGATCAGGTCCCTGGTCTCTGCCCGGGCGGCGCTTGAGCCCATGACGCCGGCCAGCAACAGGACCAGCGCGGCGCAGAACAATAAAGCCGAAAAGATTCTTTTCACGGCAACACTCCTTGCAAAGTATTTGATGGAAAGGGATCCCCCCGGGGAACCTGGGTGCCGCGGAGGGATCGTTCAGGTACCGGCGCAGTTTAGTAGGACATGTTGATCATGAAATCCATTTTGTACATATTGTCCGGGTCGCTGGCGGCGCCGGCGGCCTGGTAGAAGTCGCCGACGAAGGCGTAGGCCCCGCCGAGGCTGACATCGACCTTGGTGGCAACCTTGGTGGCAAGCCGGGCGGCGATTTCGATGCCGAGGTCCTTGCCGGCGGCGGTCGCATGGCTGGCACCGTTGGCCTTGTCGTCGAGGGCCAGGAAGTAGCCGGCACCGCTGTAGAGGGTCAGGCCGGCCGGGAGTTTCACGTCGGCGGTGGCGTTGACGGCGAAGAGGCCGAAGCCGGCCTCGGCGGCGTCGGTGATGGCGTGGCGGCCGCTGGCGGTGTTGCAGTAGAGGGGATCGGTAAAGAAGATGCTGAGATTCTCCGCATTGAACTCGAGGTTGCCGGTAGCCAACTGCTGCCAGGTCTTGGTGTCGGCGGCGCTGTCGTCCTTGCTGAAGTAGGTTAGGCGCAGCCCGACCTTGGCCGGCCCGGCTTTCATCGTCCCCTTGGCGGAAGCGGCCAGGGCGCCGTAGTCGGCGTCCGGAGTCCCGGCGGCAAGATAATCCTTCTTGCCGAACTGGTAGGCAAGCCAGCCGCTCAGACCGAGATCGGCGATCCTGGCATCGGCGGAGAGACCGGCGACATAGAGATTGTCGGCCTTGACCGCCGCATCACTGGCATCGTCCTTCCAATAAAGGTCGACATTCAAGCCGAGGTTCTCGTTGATCTTGAGCTTGTTCTTCAGAGCAAAAAGGTTGATATCATCCCACTTGGTGGTGTCGTTCTCCTTGAACTTGAAGTAGGCCAAGGTCGACGCCAGATTGGGCGCGATCGCCAGATTGGCCTGAACCCCGGCCATGTCGTCGGAGACCAGGGCGTTGTTGAAGGTGTCGGCGAAGTGCTGGATACCGGTGCGGAAGCCGAAGATGGTCCCGGGAATCTTGAAGTCGAGGTAGACATTCTTGGTCTCGACGTTCACCCCGTCGGCCCCGGCCTCCCCGCCGCCCCCGATCGAACCCTTTGATTTCTGCCCCCAGAGGGTGTCGATTTCTGCAAAGTAGACGAAGTAAACGTACTCATTGAGGGCGTTCTTGTACATCATGCGCAGGCGGTTGTCGATCTGGCTTTCGGCTGCCTTGTCCTTGGCCGGAACCCCCTTCAGGTTGTCGGTGACCATGTGCATGCGGTAGAACCCGCTGACACTCTGGTCGGCATGGGCCGGCGTGACGTCGGCGAGCCCGGCGACCAGGACGGCGGCGGCCAGGATTCCGGCAGTGCGCCGGGTTCTTTGCAGGGTCTTTCCGATACCGTACATGTTGACCTCCTGTTCATTACAGTCTAGGGGTTGAAGGATAACCCAGCTATGGCAGAAGTGCCGAGAGGGAGGGGCGATAATAGCCTCCGCTGTCGGGCGACCGGGGCTCCGGACCTCAGAGAAAAATCTCCGTCTTGATGATCGACCGCATCTTTTTGAGCCGCTCCAGCCCGGCCTGGCAGGCGGCAAAGCTGGCGGCGCTCCCTTCGGCGCAGACCGCCACCAGGGAGATGATTTCACCGACCTCCAGCCGGCCGCAGCGCCGCTGCAGGAGAATGTCGGTCAGCGGCCAGCGCTGCCGCAACTCGGCGGCGATCTCTTCAAGTTCGGCAGCCGCACTCGGGGCGGCACGGTATTCGACGGCGCAGGAGGTGCGGCCGCTCCCCCCGTCGGCCTTGACGACGGCATAGTGCAGAAGAATCGACCCGGCGCCGTTCTGTTGCAGGAGACGGCAACTGCGCTGGGGGTCGATCCGTTCGGTGACGAGCTGGATCATAGATCCTCCTTGCCGCCGGTCTGGACGGCACGAAAAAAGGTCCCTTTCCAATGGAAAAGGACCCGGCTCCGATGCGCCGCCGGCGGCATCGGGGGATCTCCTTTCCACAATGGGAGGCACCGCCGTTTCCAGCGGTACCCGTAGGCCGCAGACCTTGGGGATAACCCGTTAGGCGCTGCGACTCGGAGAGAGTTTTCTATTTAGGGGTTCCCGCTAAAGGGGAATTTCATCGATCTCCATGTCGAGCAGGTTGATGGTGAGCTGGCGACTGCGCAGCGGCCGTCCCAAGTCGAGGAGGACCTTGCAGACTTCGGCGACCTCGAAGCTGGCCACCAACGCCGGGGTAAAGGAGGGGTTGCCGAGCTGCTGCTCGATCCCTTTCCCCCCCTGCCAATGCCGGTAGATGGTCCGCAGTGAGCGTTCCCCCGGGTAGCTGGTGCCGACATGTCCGTACCAGCCGGCGATGGCACCGTGCACCAGAGGAATCCGCAGCTCTTCGCAGAGGTCCTCCAGCTCCAGGCGGGCGGTCACGTTGTCGACCGCATCGACCACGCAGTCGGCGCCGGCCAGCAGCCGGGTGCCGTTGGAGCGGTCGAGGAGCGCCCGGACCGGCCGCAGCGTCACCGCCGGGTTGACTTCGGCGATCCGCTCCGCGGCGACCTCCACCTTGACTCGGCCGAGGGTCCCCGGGGTCGCGAGGAGCTGCCGGTTGAGATTATTCTCTTCGAAGAGATCGCTGTCAACCGCAATTATCCGCCCTACCCCGAGGCGGGCCAGCTGCTCCAGGATGTAACCACCGAGCCCGCCGGCGCCGACCACGGCGACGGTGCTGCGAAAGAGCCGCAATTGCTGGGCGGTGGAAATCATCTGCCGATTGCGCTGGTAGCGGGCGGGGAGCAGGTCTGCGGCGAGGATCGCTTCTTCCACCTCGGCGAGGGTCAGCGCGAAGCGCTCCGCGGCCTCCCGCTGCAGCGGCCAGGGGATCAGGTCCCCGATCGCCCCGGCCTTGAAGAAGGTTTGCAGTCCCTCCATCTCAACCCCCTCCGAGCAGCGGGAAGATCGCCAGGGTTTCCCCATCGACCAAAACCCGGTCGAGGGCGACATGGCGACTGTTGACCATCAGGATGCCGAGCTGCGCGCGGGACAGCTGCAGGCCGTCGACGACCTCCCCGACGGTCGTCCCGGGCGGATAGCTGCGAGCTTCGATCTCGAACCGGCCGATCCGGAAGGTGGCGAAGAGTTTGACGGTGATCGTCATAAGCACCTAGTCCCTGAAATAGACCTTGAGCTGCAGCCGTTTTCCGGCCTCGACCTGAATCGTTTCCTGCAGAAACTGCTCAGGCGGGATTTTCCTGCCATCGAGCCAGCACCCCCTGGGGCGGAAGGTCTCCGGCTGGGTACCGAAAAAATCGCGCAGGCGCTCCGGGGCGATGAGAATCCCCCGCCCCAAAACCCGCGCGCCCAACTCGTCCAGCAGGAGGTTGAAGAGTTTGAGCCTGATCCGCCCGGTCCTGGCGATCGGCACCTCGGAATCCTCATGATAGGTCATGGCGCCGCGCATCGCGGCGTAGTAGCCGCCGCTGCGCATGGTCGCGCCGACCAGTCCCGGCATGGCGCCGGAGAGGGCCAGCACCGCGCCGTCGTGAACCAGGGAGGTGACGGTATTGTCGACCGCCCGATGGTTGAGAAAAAGGGTTGTGATGCGTTTGGCGATATATTCGGCGGAGATTCCCAGCTGCCCGGTCAGCAGTTCCTTGACGCTGCAGCCGGTTTCGACCTCGATCTCGACCCCCTCCTGCAGCAGCGGGAAGAATATCCGCAGCAGTTCCGGCGCCAGGGTCACTTCAACGGATCGCTCGATCGCCATGCGCGACGGACCTCTTCTTTCATCGGCCCGAAGGGCCGGACCGACAGTTCGGGCCGGGGAGTCCGCTCGCAACACCCCGGCCCGATCCTTGACGGGTTTTACCAGTTAAAGACCGAATCGAGCTCCTCGTCCTTCATGGAAAAGACCTGATTGTGGGGCGCGATCGGGTCGGTGTAGAAGAAACGCGGCAGCCGGTCGTGTTCCTTGGTGAAACCGGCCCGCTTGTTGAAGTCCCGCTCCGCCGAAAGGACCTTCTTGCCGAGTTCGACGACGCTGTCGCCGGTCAGCTCGGTCCCGTAGAAGGCATTGAGCATGTCGAGGAGCGCCTGGAAGGTCTCCGGCTGATCCAGGATGGCGAAGGCGATGAAGAGGCACATCCCGGTGGAGTCGATGGCCGCGGTGGCGATCTGCAGGTTGCGGGAGAGCTCCACCTGACCTTCGGTCTTCAGGGGATCGACGTCGCCGCCGACCTTGAGGATGTTGGTGGCGATCGCATAGCCGGCGGTATGGTCGGCGCCCATGGTGGAGGTGGCGTAGGTCACGCCGATCCCCTGGATCGGGCGCGGATCGTAGGCCGGGATCGCCTGGTTCTTGACGACCGGGACCTTCTCGACGCCGAAGACCTTGCCGGTAATCCCGGCGCCGCAGCCGAGAACCCGGCCGAGGGGCGTCCCCTTGCCGACTTCTTCGAGGAGCTTGATCGCCCCTTCACGATTGCCGAATTCGGTGAGGCCGGCCTCCATGGCGACGCCGATGGTCGCCCCCATTTCGATGGTGTCGAGGCCGAAGTTGTCGTCCATGAAATCGAGGCGGGCGATGGTGTCAAGATCGTCGATGCCGCAGTTGCCGCCGTGGGCCCAGACCGTCTCGTACTCGGGCTGTTTGGTCAGGTAGTTGCCATCCTTGTCGTTATAGATCCCCGAGCATTGGATGACACAGCCGCGGTGGCAGCCGTGGGTGGCGGATCCGCCCCGTTTGATCTCCAGCTCGGCCTGGGCCTCGCCGCTGATTTTGGCGCCGCCGGGAAAGACCCCGGTCCTGAAGTTGAAGGTCGGGTAGCCGCCGGCCTCGTTGAGGACGTTGGTCAGAACGTTGGTGCCGAAGGCCGGCAGCCCCTCGCCGGTGACCGGGTGCTTGCGGAGGCCCTCGACGAACTTGCGGTTGGCCTCACGGTACTTGTCCGGGTCCTTCGGTGCCCGCACCTTCAGGCCGGAATCATCGAGGATGATCGCCTTGACCCGCTTCGAACCCATGACCGCGCCGACCCCGCCGCGCCCGCAATGCCGGGTAGGGCGCAGTTCCGGATCGGTACAGGCGATGGAGGCGGCCAGCAGCAGCCGCTCGCCGGCCGAACCGATCGACATATAGGCGACCTTGTCGCCATATTGCCCACGAAGTTTTTCGATCAGGGGGTAGTTGTTCAAAAGTTTCAGGCTGTTGTCAACCTCGACCTTGACCCCGTTCTGGCTGACATGAATCTTGTAGAGGTCATCGCCTTCCGGCTTCCCCTCCAGGATGATCGCGGCATAACCGATCCGGGCCAGGACCTGGGCGGCCTGCCCGCCGGCGTTCGACTCCTTGATGGTGCCGGTCAGCGGACTCTTGCAGCCGACCGAGAGGCGCCCGGTCATGGCGCCGCTGGAGCCGCTCAGCATGCCCGGGGCAATCACCAGCTTGTTCTCCGCGCCGAGGGCGTGACAGAGGGGATGAACCTCCTTGCTGACGATCAGCGAGGTCGTCGCCCGACCGCCGAGACCCGCGTAGTCCCCGACCGGCTCGGTCGTGACCTTCGGACCACCCTTGGCCCCCATGTTGATTCTGACGATTTTGTCCATCTCCGAACTCCTTTAACCTACAAAGGTGCAAAGTCTCCTTTCCACCAGGGAGGCAGGGCCGTTTCCAGCACTACCCGTTGGCCTTTCGCCATGGGACATCATCCGTTAGGCAGCCGGGCTCGGAGGTTTTTCCAGGTTCATCATCGTATAACAGAATCTGGCCTCGACACCAGACTTAAGTAGCCGGATTGCAAGGCCGTGGAAGGGGACCGGCGGCGGGGAGATCGGTCCGCTCCGCCTCAGCGCCCGGCCCCCTCTTCATACTGGTGCCAGCTGGGGTCCGGGTCGTAGGCGGTGATCGCCGCCGCGGCGGCTGCCGTATCCGGGCCGAGGTCCTTCTCATAGATCGTCCCTTCCTGGTTGACGAGGAACGTCATGATCCCCGAAGCTCCATATCGGGCGGGATAGGCGACCAGGGCAAAGCCCAGGACCATCTTCCCGTCGGCCACGTAGTCGAAAGCGCCCCCCGGGGCATCGGCTCCCTGGCTTTTCAGGATCCTGAAAAAATAGCCGTGAAAGGGTTCGGGGGGGTCTTCTCCCAGTCCCCCCGTATACCCTTCCGCGGCAGCCTTTGCGAGCAGCGGGCCGAACGGACTGGCGGCTTCCCCGGCCGCCGCTTCCCAGTAGAGACCGTCCCGTTTCCCGGCGCTGCTGGCGAACTTCTGTGCGAATCCACCCCCCCCGCCCACCGGTTTACGGACAGCAAACTCCCTCTGGGCTTCGGTATAGGCGTGCATCACCTCGATGGTGTGGAGTTCGTTCCGGCCGATGCGCCGATCGAGGATCTCCTCCCGCCCCGCCCCGGTATCGAAGTGCCAGCGCCCTTCCTGCCGCACGATGGGGATCGGAAAGGGATAATCCTTGTTGCCGACGACCAGGACCACCCGCTCCGGATTCTGCATCTCAAAGCGGTGCTTCTCCCCGTAGGCTTTCAGAAAGCGCGCCCGTCCTTTCTGGTCGGCGACCGGGTCGCCGGACGCAAGGAGGTCTTCCGCGCCGGGGCCGAGGATGGTGAGGAGTTCGGGCTGGGCTGCGGCAGAGAGCGCTCCAACCAGAGCCGTCACCCCTTCCTGCGGGGAAGCGAAAAGCTTCTGGGCGGACGCCTCTTCGGCCTCGGCCCGAGGGGCGGCCAAGGCTATAAGTGCAGCGACGGTTGCCAAGGTTACGGGGATCATCCGGCGGATTTTGTTGCCATGAGAGTTCAGCATCGTCCATGCCTCCCTGGAGAGAAACAACCTCGGGTTCACTTCCGGCCACGGCCACGGTCGTCGCGGTTCTGACGCTTCTCCCCGCCCGCAGGGGTGTGGGCCCGGGTGCCCGCCCCCCCGTCCTGGCGGCTGAGGCGGCCGCGCTCGCTCGAGGTTCGTTCCTGAGGTCCCTCATCGACCCGGTTAAAGACGTTGTCGCGGCTTCCCTGGGGGGGGCTTTCGGTCCGCTTCCATGGCGTTTGCTCCGGGACGGATCGTTCACGCTGCGGCTTTTCGTTATCGACCCGCGCCCGCTCCTGGCGACCCCGGTCGAGCCGGGACCGGTCCTGGTCCTGCCGGTCTTTCAGTTCGCGTCCGACCCGTTCCTGCTCCTGGCGGTTGCGCTCAGTCAGTTCCCGCTGCCGTTTTTCCCGGTCGGCCTGATCCTTGACTTGAGTTTTCGTCCGCTGCGTCTGGCTCTCGACCCGTTGCCGTTCCTGGCCGGCGCGGTTGACCTGGGAGCGGTCGACCTGGGAGCGGTCGATGGTGCGCGGTTTTGGATTCACCGCGGTCGGCGCCCGCTCCTGGCGGTCGCGGACCGGGGGTGGTTCGATCCGCTCGGGAAAGCCCCGGGGGCCGGGACGGGCCTCCGGGGTGCGCGGGCGGTCCTGCCCGAATTTTCTGGCGGTCGGCTGGTCGCGGTAAGCGACCCCCCGCCGATGCCCGGGGTCGTGGCGCCAAAGGCCGGGTTCCCTCTGCCAGCGCTCCTGCGGGACGAATCGGGGGCGGTGGCGGACATCGATGTGGAGGGTGTGACGGGGCCAGTCGAAGGAGCACCAGTTGCCGAAAGTGAAGCCGAAGGAGATGCCCGGCCAGTAGGAGATGCCGAAGGCGACTCGCGAGGGACCCCAGTAATAGGGGGGATAGCCGGGATACCACCAGGGGCCGTAGATGGAGAGGGGATCATAGTAGGGGACATAAATGACCTGGGGATCGGCCGGAACGATGACGATGGTTTGCCCCTCGACGGTCACCCGCTGCCGAGCGGTGCTGCCGAGAGTCCCTTCGGCATAGGCCTTGGAGCGCAGTTCCTGGACCATGTCCATGACCTCGTCCTCCTGGGCCAGAAAGGCGTTGCCGAGGTCGGTCGTTTCCCCGATTCGCTCGCTCATCAGCGACAGAATCTCCGGGAAGTGGCAAAGAGCCTTGACGCTGGGGTCCCAGTCCTGCTCCAAAAGCAGTCGATCAAGGTCGTCGCCCCGCAAGTCCGGAGACCTTCCGAGCCAGCGGTCGGCCTCGATGATCTCGATGGGGTAAGTCGCCGCCATCAGGATCTGGGAAAGGAGCGCGTCGGGGTAGAGCGCGATCGGCGCCAGCATCTGGGCGAGTTCCTCCCGCGAGAACGGTTCGGTCGCAGGCGGGGACCAGCCTTCCTGGGCCTGTGCTGGGCGGG
>JBBQBQ010000088.1:0-12682 GCA_038317685.1 Desulfuromonadales bacterium
GGGAAATTATTGATATGCTTGAGAATGACGAGATCGAACTCGGCGTCGTTGCTGGGAATAATACCAAAGAGTCCTTTGATTATTTGCCTTTGTTGCGGGAAGAGATGGTTGCATGCGTTTCTACTAAACATCCTTTTTCAAAATTTTCATCAATCCGCTTGAAAGAATTTTCTTCAGAGCTTCTTTTCTTACTTAATGAGGAGTACCATCAGCGAAACGTTCTGGATGAACTTTTCAAAGAGCTAGAAATTTACCCGAATATTGTATTTGAAACCAACCATGTTCCGCTTCTGATTGCCGTCGCCGCAGGAGGTGGGGGAGCAACTACACTATTGCGCCTTGCGGTAGACACTTCTACAGGTCTTGTCCCAGTTTCCTTCGATCCACCACTATTTATTGAAGCCGGGATTGCCTGGAGACGAAAATCCTATCTTTCCTCCGCAGCTCGAGCGTTCCTGGAATTTATTAAAAATTCAAAACCTTCCACGTCCGGCGATTAATTCAGTTTGACGCTTTGGATTTCACCATCCAAATCTACATCGGCGAGGGTCCAAAGGTCGTAAAAATCTTTCAACCTGCTGTTGGCCATTCCCAAATACACCATCGCCTGAAACTTCTCCGCCACACCCGTCTCACGCGGATAGACTCTCAGGTGCGGCGCGGGCAGATCGAGGAAAGTGGGATAGTCGGCCTCCCTAGGTGCAGGATTGACGACATCTCCAAACCCAACGTCGACTTGTAGGGGAATACGGGCACCATCCAGAATTGCAGTCAATCGCACCCGGATGCCGCCGTACTCCATCTCTTCCCGGATTGATTCGACCTAAATACTTTGCTGGTCGAAATTCAAGCCGTCATCTTCGACATCCATTCGGCAAACTGTTCGAAAGACTTCCGCCAAATGTTCTATGGTACTGTCCCCAAAGCCAAGAAGGTCGGCATCCCGTGTCGGCCGATGTTCGTCGATGCCCCACAGGGGAAAGAGCATCGCCCCCTTCAGGACATAGGCGGAGGCATATTCGGATTCCCCCAAGCGGTAAAGCAGGCGTTCGGTACCGTACCTCGTCAGCAGCAGACCGAAATCCTCCCGCAGTTCCCGCGCCCGGTTCAGCAACCGTCGCCGTACCGAAGCCGCCATATTGCCTCGCCGCGGCGGTGTCATGCGGTCATCACCTCCAGATAAGGACGCATTACCTTTGCCATCCGACAGACCTTGGCATAATGCCAGAGGTCGTCGATTCCGCAACTTCGGTTTTTAAGGGCCTCCTTGAGTGCCTCCAGGGCCACGTCCAGGCCGATTTTGTTCCGGTACTTAAAACAGTCAACCACGGTCCGGGCCGGGTTGGTCATCCTGACCGGGACGCCTTCAATAAGGTGCTCCACGATCCCTTCGTCCAGGGCGCGACCGGAGAAACGCACAATGCGCAGAGGTGGATAGGAGATTCGAGGCCGGGCGGAGGTCCGCGCCAGAGCCATCCAAACACCATGTGGGCTCTGAGTCCCGATGTCATGAAACCGCAGCGCCGACAGCAGACAGATGACACCATGAGGAACCAGCTTCCCCGCCTCGGCCAGGCTGTGGTGAACCGATCTGGCGGTGCAATTCGGCCACTTCGACATCGTGGTTGATTCCCTGTGTCTTGCCCTTCCCGAACAGGTTGGGAGCGTTTCCCACCAGTTCCTGTTTCCAGCGGGTGATCTGAGTCGCATGGAGCTTGTATTCACTGGCCAACGCTGCCAGGGTTTTGGTTTCGGCCAGAGCGGCCAAGGCGACCTAGGCCTTGAACTCGGCGCTGTAACGGGTGCGATGTTGAGACATGGAACCTCTCCTCTCGATAGGGGACGATCCATTGCTTATACACCAGTCTCAAAATCCGCCGCCACTTCAGTAGTTGCCGGCGAGTCGGTTTTCAGGCCTTCCAGGCGCCGCTGATAGATGCGCCAGTACTCCTGCGCGTCGGCCCAGGCGCGGGCGCTTTCATCCTTGACCTTGACCGTGGGGTCGAAACCGAAATCGGCTGGGCGCTGACCGACGGCATCATCGAGCTTTTCGAGGATGTCGGCGGAGAGGATCGCACCTTCGATGCGGATGGAGGGGTAGTTCATAGGCGGCCCTCTTTCGCAAGGACCTCGGTGAACCCCCCGGTCAGTTTCTTCAGTTTCAGCATCGTCTCGTCAAAGCGATTTCCGATTCGAGATCCCCTTAGCATGTCGGTAATCATGCGGCAACGCTGCCGCTCGTCCACCTCTTGAAGCAGAATCATCGCTACCGCTTCCCCCGTCTCCTTGTTGGCCATGGCGGCCATATCCCCGCCCAACAGCCGGATTCCGGCTAGGGTTAGGTCGAATCCCTCCTGCTCCAGCAATTTCGATTCCTCATCGAAGAGTCGATCGACGTTGCCAGCTTCGGCGTAGTTCACCATGAAGAACAACAGGTCTTCCGCGTCCTTGGAGCGATGCGGATAATCGTCATCCCAGGAGATCAGCTTCATCAGCGCCATCCCCGGGATGGTCGGCACCTTGACGTCGAGTGGCGGGTCGGCACTGAGCCGGACAGTCACCCCGGAATCGTAGGCCTCTTGAAAACCCATGATGTTCATCATCACCTGGTGGTCTGGCGGCCAGCAGATTTGCTGCGAATCGGTGCTGACCCCGCCATAAGGGACGATATCGACGAGGTAATCCCCGTAGGTGAGTCGATGCGGTTCTTTGGTCGGTGCAAACTTTTCGGATTCGATCAAGGCGTCCTTCAGCTGTTGGAACTCCTCCCAGCCGGCAACCTCAACACCGATATCAAGATCAAGCGTCCCTCTCCCGACAAAGATATTGTGGCCATGCTGAATCAATAAATCGCGTGCAGTGGCGCCGACGACAAAGAAGGGGATTCCCCTCGCTGTTGTTGCCTCCTGAATGCTGCCAAGGATGTTGACCAGGATCTGGTTAATCTTCCCGGACAAGTTGAACGAGATGTCGGTCATAGATCATCCGTGCGGTTTCAATATTCCGTTGGTTCCCCGTCGCCAACAGGTCGGCATAAACCAGCAGCGGGTGAACCATATCCTTATGGGGGGGAATCGTCTCTGGCCGCCAGAAACGGGCGACGAGTTCCACATCCCCCTGAGGGTCCTTTTGCAACCGGTTCGGGATAAGCACCGCAGCCGGGTTGTCCCGGTCCACATAAACGGTAACGACTTGGGGTTTCAGGTAATTCGTCAGGTTCGCTGCCGCCACCTCTCCGCCCCACAGTGCCTTCTCCGGGTTCAAAGTCGCCTGTCGCCACCACCCCTCGGCGCCCCGGTAGCGCCCCAACACCAGCTTGGGCCGCAACTGCTCGGCATAGGCGGTGACCCAGCGCTCCAGCAGACGCTCCTTTTCGATCAGTCGCAGCTTCCGGGCACGCCCGGCAGTCCCGGTCGCAATCAGAAACCCCATCGCCTCAAGATCCTTCACCACCCAGTTGACCATGCCCAGGGCCACATTGGTCTTCTCGGCAATGGTGCGGTAGGTTTCGTTTTCCAGTCCCGGCTGGCACAGAAAGGCGTAGAGCACCCGCAGTCCGGTCTGTTTGAAGGCGCGTCGGGTGGCCGGCCTGGCGTCCACATTCTCCGCCTTGTTCCCTTTGACGAAGAGGTACAGGGGGGGCTGGTTGATGTACCCATTGCCGGCGGTGTCGATAAATTGGATGCCATCCTTGCGGAGAGTGTCAGCTCGTTCCGCTGTGACTTGCTTCAAAATGACAACTTGATGCCCGAGGTTTTGTTGTCGCCGGAGCAACATCCGTATGACGTTATTTGCCGTCCCAGCCCCTTCCAAAATTAAAGCGGGCATCTTGATAATGCCGCTGTCCGTGTTCAGTTTCAGCTCCGGTGTATTTGGATCGATCCAGTCAATTTCGACTTTGATACCTGTCTCGACCGCAAAGGCCTTCTGGGCGGTTTGCAGGATGTATTGTTTGTTATCGGTCAGCTGCATATGTTCACCTTTTTAGTTTGTTCATTTTTCGTGAACATATCTATTTTGTGAACATAATGCAACCCGAAAATCAATCCGGCAAGAGGATGTAGACCCCGAGCAAGTCCTTCGGCAGCACCGGATGCACCACCTGGAAGCGCTTGCCGTCCATCAGCGCGCTGAAGTTCAGTTCGATTGCCCCTGGCCAAGGGGATTGGTTCGCGAACTGACCGGACAATACCCTCCGTCGGAAATTCCCGGAAGTGCCCCAATGCCGCAGCAGTTGGGTAATGCGGCATTGGATGGGTAATTTATATATTGTTTTTTTTGCCCTGCGGATGCAATTTGCAATTGTGAGTTCTTTTGAAACCTTTGGCGCCCTTTATCTTCAATGAGGCATGGCTCTTGTAGTAGTCTTTATATACTTCCTTGATTGCCTTTATAAAACTGGTCAATTTTCGAGTGTCAACCAGCATTGTTCCCCTCTCGTCATGTGCCTCCTCAACAATTATTGCCATTTGCTGGGTATCACATGTACACCCCTGAGAGAGCAACCCAGCAACAAACCCCTTAACTTTTTCTTCCTCCTGGGTCTTTGGTGCCCAACGCTTTTCGGCCACCTTTCTTGGGGAAACATATTCAGGATTGATGGCTTCAAACTCCGGTGGCACCTTAAACCCTTTTTCCAGTGCCCACTCCATAAAAACGGCCTTGTCGATGAAGCTGTTTTCAAAATCGAGGACCTTCCCAAAGTCAGAATGTTCTACCCTGCGGACAGAAAATTCAATTTCATCGGCATTTAAACTTTCCACAAGGGCCTTGCCTAATTCGGACTCAATTTTTGAAAATCCAGAGTAAAATTCGTTGCCGTTTTTCCAACCAGCTTGGTCAACCGCATATCTTGACAAATTCAGAATTGCGGCACGAACCGGCCAGACGGGCAACCTAGCAAAATCAACATAATTCGGTTGAATATCCCAATCATCCAAGCTCATGTTTGACCCCCGAAAATGTTCTCGTTCATCCTCTTTACGACACCTGCCGTATGAGTTTCAGACAAATGCGCGTACCTTTTTACCATCGCCAACGTTTTGTGGCCCAGAACCTCGGAAATTTCCGCGAGGGTTGCTCCATTCATGGCTAAATAGGATGCTGCGCTGTGTCGTAAATCATGGAATCGAAAGTTTTCAAGCTTTGCGGCGGAGACTGCGGCATCCCAACCTTTTCTGATAGCCTGCAGGCCACTCTTGGCTCCGGCGGAGAAAACAAAATCACTGTCCCCCAATTTTGTTTTACAAAATTCCATCAGCACCCGATAAGCCTCACTGGCAACAGGGACAACTCTTCTCTCATTATTTTTCGATTCATGAATCACCAACTGCCCTCGGTCAAAATCGATATCGTTCCAGCGGAGCCTAAGGATTTCTCCCTGGCGCATTCCGGTTGATAGGGCGAGAACCACAATCGGATAAAGGGCCGGAAGGTAACTCTCTCTGCATGCGTTAAGCAGGGACACCCGTTCTTGTTCAGAAAGAAATCTGACCCGCCCACGTGGCTCTCTAGGTTTCTTCACACGGCTCACCGGATTGATCTCAACCCAGCCCCACTCATTCAGAGCCATGGTGAAGCAGTGAGATAGGGCAGCCAAATATCGATTGGTGGTGGCGGGGGTCCGCTTCTGCCCGCGATAAGTGATTTCATGTAAAAGGTGATCCCGACATTCCCCTATCATTGCGGGAGTTACGTCTGAAAGCAAATACGGTCCAAGCTTACCCTTCCACCATTCGAGTTGGGATTTCTGCTGAGACTCCATTTTCGGCTTCATTGGAAGGATCTGCCGAATGTACCGATCCACCATTTCACCAAATGTATGCTTTTTTGCTTCAATGGTTTTGAAGAACCGGCCGTCACGGATTGCGGACTCGGTGTCCTGTGCCCATTTCTGGGCGTCTGTTTTTCTTTTGAAGGTAGCAGACTGGGGAGGGCAGCCGCGAAGGCGAATCAATACCCGATATTTGGTTTGGCCATCAGCGTTGGTGCGTTCCTGGATTACTGCCATATTGGCTCCTGATTTATTGTCAGGCTTGGCTGTTATTGGTTCTCAAATGTACCAAGAATGTACCATGGAGGGGGTATTGAGGCAATCAACAAAAACAAAAGGCCTAGCCGTTTCCAGCTAAGCCCTTGTTTTTATTTGGCGGAGGGGGTGGGATTCGAACCCACGGTACCTTGCGGTACAACAGATTTCGAGTCTGTCACCTTCGACCACTCGGACACCCCTCCGCAAGAGCGAATCCTGCGGTCCTAATCGTTATCCTCGGCCGCGACCTTCGCAGATCGCTTGCCGTTCCGCAACTCCCTGAAGAACCGGGAGAGCGCTTCACTGCATTCGGCTCCCAGAACCCCTTCGGTCACCTTGACTCGATGGTTGAAACGCTGATCCTGGGAGAAATCGTAAATCGAACCGGCGGCGCCGACCCGAGGGTCGCGGCAACCGAAGACCAACCGCGGAATCCGGGCCAGGATGATCGCCCCCATGCACATTACACATGGTTCCAGGGTCACATAGAGCGTGCAGTCAAGGAGGCGCCAGGAGCCGAGGTCGGCCGCAGCCTGCCGAATGGCGATCATTTCGGCATGAGTGGTCGGATCGTTGCTGGTCTCCCGCAGGTTATGCCCACGGGCAATAACCCGACCGTCCCTAACAAGGACGGCCCCGATGGGAACCTCGCCCAGCCGCTGAGCGGCTGCGGCTTCCATCAGGGCCTCGCGCAGGAAACCCCTGTCTTCTTCTTCGGCAAGATTCACGGGGGTTATTATTAGTGGCGCGCCACGAGAGATTCGAACTCCCGGCCTTCTGATCCGTAGTCAGACGCTCTATCCAGCTGAGCTAGTGGCGCGTATCAGGGGGGAATTTATGGCTCAATTCCCGTCGTTTGTCAACCCCTTTTTTCAGCCCTTTGGCCGGGTCGGAACGGAACCGACCAAGGCGAAGCTGAACCTGGGGTGCTGGAAGGAGTGGGTCGTGGGGTAGAGACCAAACAGCCACCCCTTGAAAAGAACTTGGCTGTCCTCGCTGATGACAATCTGCGCTGCAGGGTTTGTCGTTTCGTTGGAGATCGAGGTCAGGGACTTGCCGTCCATAAGGAACGCCGGCAAGAAAGCCAGAACCGCGAGGTGGAGCTTGGAGCCCGGAATGGAAAAGTCGCTACCAATATCGATGGCATAAACCGTTTCCTGATTGGTATCCCGATCCTGGACCGCGATCTTGACAGCCTTCCATCTGGCCTTGACCGCGTCGGGAACAACGACCCGCACCGCCCTTCCGGGGGGAGTCATGGGGATCGGCACTTGCTTCTCGGGCCGGTCGCAGCCAGCCGCAAGTAGCAGGGTCACGGCCAGCACGGTCACCCAACGAAACGGTCCTGTCGTGACCAACTTCTCAACGGTGATGATGATACCAGTTCCTCGAAAACCGCATCCGGAATTGAATGGCGGAGAGGGAGGGATTCGAACCCTCGGTACAGGTTTTGCCCGTACACTCGCTTAGCAGGCGAGCGCCTTCGACCGACTCGGCCACCTCTCCGTACAAGCAACAGCTATGACTTGTTCCTGAACTCTCAGCCCCCCCCCACCCCGCGAAGAGGGGGGGGGGGAACATCTTAAACCAATCCGACCCTGCCGGCGGAGTCGCGCGTTTATGGCGGAGGAGGTAGGATTCGAACCCACGGTGCTTTCACACAACGGTTTTCAAGACCGCCGCCTTAAGCCACTCGGCCACTCCTCCGTGGCAATCGGCCTAACCCGTAATCCGCTCCAGCCCCCCCAGATAGGATCGCAGGACGGCGGGGATAGATATCGAACCGTCGGCCTGCTGAAAATTTTCGAGAATCGCCACCAGAGTGCGACCGACCGCCAAACCGGAGCCATTGATGGTATGGACCAGCTCGGGACGCCCGCCCTCTTCTCGCCGGAAGCGGATTGCGGCGCGACGGGCCTGAAAATCCCGGAAGTTGGAACAGGAACTGATTTCCCGGTAGGTCCCCTGAGCCGGCAACCAGACTTCGATATCGAAGGTCCGGGCAGCGGAGAAACCGAGATCTCCGGTACACAGATCGACCACCCGGTAGGGAAGCTCCAGAGCTTGCAGCACTGCCTCGGCATCGGCCAACAGCAACTGCAGTTCGGCGTCGGAATCCTCGGGGCGGACAAACTTGACCAGCTCGACCTTGTTGAATTGGTGCTGGCGGATCAACCCCCGGGTGTCCTTGCCGTAGGACCCGGCCTCCTTGCGAAAGCAGGGAGTGTAGGCAGCATAGCGGATCGGCAACTCGGCCCCGGCCAGAATTTCGTCCCGGTGAATATTGGTCACCGGCACTTCGGCGGTGGGGATCAGAAAGTAGTCCGGCCCCTCGACATGGAAAAGATCGTCTTCGAACTTGGGGAGCTGCCCGGTCCCCGTCATGGACTCCCTGTTTACCATAAAGGGCGGCAAAATTTCAATATATTTGTGCCGCTCGGTGTGCAGGTCGAGCATGAAATTAATCAGTCCCCGCTCCAGGCGCGCACCGGCGCCCCGATACAGGGCGAAGCGGGTACCGGTAAGCTTTCCGGCTCGTTCAAAGTCGAGAATTTTCAGGCGTTCCCCAAGGTCCCAATGGGCCTGAGGCGCAAAATCGAACTGCCGCGGCGTCCCCCAGCTCTTGACTTCAACATTATCGGTCTCACCGGCTCCGAGCGGGGCTCCTTCATGGGGAAGGTTGGGGATCGTCAGCAGCAGTCCCTGCAACGCCTCCTCCACACTCTTGAATTCGTCGTCCAGTTCCTTGATGCGGGCCGAAACCTCCTTCATGCGGATGATCTCGCCCTGCACCTGGCTCTTGTCTCTGGTCTGGCCGATGAGCTGCGAGACTCGGTTCTTCTCCGCCTTGAGAGCTTCGGATTCGCTCAGAAGCTGGCGGCGCCTGTCATCGAGACCACGGAAACCGGAGAGATCGACGGCACCGCCGCGGGTCGCCAGCCGGCGTTCGGCTTCATCGAGGTTGTCGCGAAGATATTTGAGGTCCAGCATCGTTTGGCTCCATTCCGCCGGGTGCGGGTCCGGCCCGGGAAGGCCGGTCAAGGCCACGATATTTAGCACTTCTGTCCCGCAGGGTCAAGGCTTTACACGGGGGACTCCGAGCTTCCTCCCCCCCGGGTCCCGTTGACCCACCATTCGTGGTCGTCGTCGAACCACCAGCGGCTCGAATCGGTCATCCAGATCGTCTCCGCCATGCGCCGCGCCAGGTCGGTACGCAGCCGGCGGACCGAGAAGGGGTACCATTCGTCGGCATACTGGTTGCCGAGATCCTTGTACTCCTTCAGGGCCAGGATCATCTCCAGCTGATCGGCATCATGGGCCAGCTGCGCTTCCCGGCTGGCACCGGCGCCGAATTCCTCCAAAGTGCCCAGGTAGTCGTCGCCGAACGGGAGGGTTCGGGCCAGGTCGGCGACCGCCCGGGCTTCGTCGGCCTTGACATATTTCTTGGCAACGTAGTTGAGGTCGCCGATACGCGCCTCGGGGATATCGTGAAAGAGACAAAGCTGCACCACCCGCCCGACGTCCACCCCGCCGTCGAGGCGGGCCAGGGTGTACCCGATAACGGCAGTCCTGAAGGAATGTTCAGCGACCGACTGGGCGCCGGAACCGAGGAACTGGAATCCGGTACGCGGGGTGCGCTTGAGCATCCCGACTTCGAAGAAAAAGTTGGCCAGGTTTTTCATGGGTGTGGTCCTTTGCTGGAGGGACAGGGGAGGATGCCGTCTTCAGCCTTGCACTCTACTACCCAAAACGGATCAGGACAACCCCGCCCAGGATCAGAGAGGCGGCGAAGAAGCGGATGCGGCCGCAACTTTCACCCAGGACCAGCACCCCGATGAGGACGGCAAAGAGGAGGCTGACCTGACGCACCGGAACCGCATAACTCATCGGTGCCAGCTTCAGGCCGAACCGGAAGCTGAGGAAGGAACACATCATCACCGGCCCGGAGATCAGGATCAGTCTTCGGCTGCGCTGCCACTCCGCGCGAATACGGCCCCGATAGCGGCGGCGCAGCAGGTTGGCGCTCATCATCAGGAACATCAAGACCACCATCAGGTAGGTGAAGTAGATCGGGGAATAAATCATGACCCCGGTTTTGTCGATGACCGACCCCACCGAATAAATAAATCCGGCAGCGAGGGCCGCCTGCACCCCCGGGTCGCCCAGGCTGCGCAGAGGGCGCAGGGCCTCGTCCAGGGAAAGCCGACGCAGCTGCACGCACCAGACGCCGGCGACAATCAGCGCGATACCGGCCAGCCCCAGGGGGCTGAGGTGCTCGCCGAGGAGCCACGCCCCCCAAACCGGGACGTAGAGCATCGAAGTCTGCGACAGAGGGTAGGTCACAGAAAGGTCACCACTGCGGTAGGCACGGCCGTTGAAAAGGTGGTAGGAAACAAAACAGGCCGCACCGAATACGCCGAGGAGGAGAACCCGCTGGCTCGGCAGGGGGATCGGCCCCGGCAGCAGCGGCAGGAGGAGGGTCAGAAGGCCTCCCGAGGCGACGAACATCCACCAGATGAAGACCGTCTTGTCCCCGCTGCGCTTGACCAGCAGGTTCCAGAAGGCGTGCATCAGCGCCGAGAAGAGGATCAGGAGAAAAGCGGCGGTACTCATGGCGCCAGCTTAGCCGAAGCAGGGGGGCATTAGCGATAATAAAGCTTGGTGTAGAAAAACTACCCTGGCTAAATCCTTCCACCAGGATCCCGTTGACAGCCCCGGGCAAGTTGTTAAGCTCAAGCGGGGCCGCGAAGGCCCCGATCCGCAGCCAACCCGACGAGGTGATGCATGAGCAGCTGCCGTATCGAACACGACTCCATGGGCGAAATGGCCGTCCCGGCCGACGCCCTTTATGGCGCCCAGACCGCCCGCGCGGTGGAGAATTTTCCGGTTTCCGGACTGCGCTTCCCGCGCCCCTTCCTGAGAGCCCTGGGGATGATCAAGGAACGGGCGGCCCGCGTCAATCTGGAGCTTGGTCTCCTCGACCCGGAAATCGCCCTGGCGATCACGGAGGCCGCGGAAGAAGTCACCGAGGGACGGCTCGACGAGCACTTCGTGGTCGACATCTTTCAGACCGGTTCCGGCACCAGCACCAACATGAACGCCAACGAAGTGATCGCCAACCGCGCCGCCGGACTCCTCGGCGCCGCCCCCGGCCGGAAGACCATCCACCCCAACGACCACGTCAACCTCGGCCAGTCGAGCAACGATGTCATCCCCACCGCCCTGCACCTCGCCGCCGCGGTAGAGATTCACCAACGCCTGCTGCCGGCCCTCGCCGGCCTTCAAACTGCCCTGGCCGACAAGGCCGTGGCCTTCGACGACATCGTCACCATCGGCCGCACCCATCTGCAGGACGCGGTGCCGATCCGTCTGGGCCAAATCTTCTCCGGCTATGCCCGACAGGTGGCCCTTGCTGGCCAGCGTCTGGATCGTTCCCGGGAAGGGCTGCTGGAACTCCCCCTCGGCGGCACCGCGCTCGGCACCGGCATCAACACCCATCCCGAGTTCGCCGGGCGGGTCATCGCCGGGCTGGCCGGGGTGACCGGACTTCCCCTGGTCGAGGCGACCAATCATTTCGAAGCCCAGGGAGCGCGGGATGCGGCGGTGGCCGTCAGCGGAGCCCTGCGCGGCGCCGCCGTGGCCCTCTTCAAGATCGCCAACGACCTGCGCCTGCTTGCCAGCGGCCCCCGTTGCGGGTTCGGCGAGCTGATCCTGCCGGCGGTGCAGCCGGGGAGTTCGATCATGCCCGGCAAGGTCAACCCGGTCATGGCCGAGAGCCTCATTCAGGTCTGCACCCAGGTCATCGGCAACGATGCCGCCATCGCCCTCGCGGGTCTCTCCGGCAACTTTGAGCTGAACGTCATGATGCCGGTCATGACCCACAATCTGCTGCAATCGATCGCCCTTTTGGAACGCGGCGTGACCCTCTTCACCGAGCGCTGCGTCCAAGGGCTCCAGGCCGACCGCCAGCATTGTGAAGCGCTGATCGAGCGCAGTCTGGCAATGGTTACCGCTCTGGCCCCGGTCCTCGGCTACGACCGGGCCGCCGAGCTCGCCAAGCGCGCCCACCAGCAAGGTCGAACCATCCGCGAGGTGACTCTGGAAACCGGTGACCTCGACGCCGACCAACTGGAGCGGCTCCTCGATCCCCGGCCCCTGACCGAACCGGGGCTGCCGGGGAAAACCCGCTAGCCCTCCTAATCCCGCACCCGACCGCATTTCCAGCACCCGCCGAATTGTCCTTCCAGGCGCTCGCCGCACCCTGGGCAGACCCAGGGGACGGCGTCGGCATCGACCTGCGACCACCCCTGCAGAAGGAGCCGGGCGCGTGGCAGGACCTCGTCATCGATGAGCCAGAGTTCGGGACGCAGTTCCAGGAAAGGAATTTCCCCCATGGCGGCAAAGAGCTCTTCGTTGCGCAGCAGGCAGGCAATCCCCTCCTGTTCCAGACGGCTCTTGAGGAGACCGGCGAGGGCTCGTTCATGGTGGCTGAAGGCGATCAGTTTACGCATTTGGTCCGGCTTCGGTTCGCTCTGCACTACTCAGGCCCCAACCGGGCCGGGCCCACACCCCGCAACCGGCCCTCAATAACCACAACACCGCCGGGGCGCCCAGGGCCGCCCCGGCGGGGTTCTCCAACCCTCATCCCGT
>JBBQBQ010000089.1:0-12660 GCA_038317685.1 Desulfuromonadales bacterium
CCCTGTGACTGGCGAAGTCCTCGGCCCGAAATTGCATGTACCCCTGGAAGAGTCTTTCCATATAAATTCCAGAATAAATTTATTGTTGATAAAAATCCTTTTGGTTAATTAGCTCATTTTCTCTTTTAATGCAAGGACAAATCGGCCAGGGGGATCCCCGGCCGATTTTTATTAAAACCAAATTTTTTTCATGCGACTCCGGGCCGGTCGACAAGTTTCCGCCTTCGCCCCCTCAACTGTTCCGGTTGCGGCGCAGCAAAGCCAACTCTTCTTCCTGCCGGTGCACCAGTTCGTGCAGTCGGCGGTTTTCGCGAATCAGCTCCAAGTGCTGCAGGGCGGTACCGACCGCACCCTTGAGATCGTCGTTGTCCCAGGGCTTGGAGAAAAACCGGTAGACCTCGCCTTCGTTGATAGCACGGATGATGAATTCAAGATCGGCATGCCCGGTCAGAATGAATCGCATCGTCTCAGGGTGGCGCTGACGGACCAGCTTGAGAAATTCCAGCCCGCTCATGCCGGGCATCTTCTCGTCGGAAATGATCAGGTCGACCGGCTCATCCAGAAGGACTTCCATCGCCTCGGTCGCGGAGGAGGCGGTCACCAGCTCGTACCCCTCCCGCCGCAGGAGGCGAATCAAGGAATTGCGGACGTTCTCCTCATCATCGACGATCAGAATCTTGTGCGCCATAAAAGACCTCCTTGGGTCATTTTGATTTGAGCCGACGACCATCCTTGCCGAAAGGGAGATCGACAACCATGCAGGTTCCCTTGCCGGGCAACGACCGCACCTTGAGGGTTCCACCGTGCCGTTGGACGATTTCATAGGCCAGGGAGAGCCCGAGACCGGTCCCTTCCCCGGGTTGCTTGGTGGTAAAGAACGGATCGAGAATGCGCTTGCGAATCTCCGGCGGGATTCCCACCCCGGTATCTGCCACCATCACCCGGACCCGGTCTTTGAGCCCCCGGGTACGCAACCGCACCACCCCCTTTTCGGGGATCGCCTGGGCGGCATTCACCAGCAAGTTGAGGAACACCTGGGCGAGGCGGCTGGCCACACACTGGATCATCGGCAATTCGCCCAGTTCCTTGCGCACTTCGGCCTTGTACTTGAGCTGATTCCAGCCAATGGTCAGGGCGCTCTCCAGCGCATTGTTGACATTGGCCTCCCCCATCTCCCAATTGTCCTGGCGGGAAAAGACCCTCAGGTCAAAAACGATATTGCTGACCCGGGCAATCCCCTGCCGGCTCTCTTCCAGCAGCTTGGGGATGTCTTCCTGCAAAAAGTCGAGGTCGATCGGTTCGGCCGCCCGGCGCAGATCGGCCAAGACCCTCTGCGGGTCCTGGCCTGAGGCTCCCACCTCCAGGGCGGCCCGGCAGACCCGCAGCAGCGGTGTCAATTCGCCGAAGTACTCGCGCAGGGTCTCCAGGTTGGAGTTGACGAAGCCGATCGGATTGTTGATCTCATGAGCCACTCCGGCCGCCACCACCCCGAGGGAAGCCATCTTTTCCTGGGAAATGAGGCGGTCCCGGGTTTCCCGCAACTGCCGGTTGGACTGTTCAAGATTGGCCGTCGTCTGGACCAGCCGGGCATGGGCGGCCTGCAGCTCACTGTGCCGTTGTTCCAGCTCCAGGGTCCGTTCCCGAACCTTGACCTCCAGCGTCAGGGAGTACTCCTCGACAGTCTCCTTGGAACGCTTGAGATCGCGGGTCAGTCGGGCATTCTCCATGGCAATCGCCAGGAAGCTGACCAACGCCTTGTAAATTTCAAAATCGTCCGGATCGAAGGGCGACTCGCCGGCGCCGCGGCTCACCCCCATCACCCCGATCGGATGATTGCGCACCGCCAGGGGGGCCACCATCATCGGCACCCCTTGGTTGACACAGGACGGCCCACCCCCCTCAAGCGCCTGCCGGGCCAGCGCCACGACCCCTTCTCCTCCGGGGCCGCTGGTGCCGTGGCGGACCAGCTTCCGGGTCTTTTCCTGCTGGAGCCAAAGCTGCACCGCACAATGGAAAAGCCGGCTCAGGGTGTCATTGGCCAGGCGAATCAGGTCATCGAATTGAAGGGTAGCGGTGACCGCCATGCCGAACTGGTTGACCAGATCGAGCCGATAAGCCCGTTCTTCGAGGCGCTGGATCAATTCCCGATTGGCGCGGATCAGTTCATGACTGGCGAGCGCTTTTTCGATGGAGTTACAAAGCAGGACCGGATCGAGTGGTTTGGGAATGTAATCGTAGGCACCTTTCTTGATCGCCTCGACGGCAGAATCGAGGCTGGCATAAGCGGTCATGATCACCACCGGCAGATGCGGACGCTTCAGGTGGATAAGGGGGAGCAGATCGAGCCCGTTACGGTCGGGGAGGATCATGTCGAGGAGGACCACGCCGAGGTCATTGGCGTCGAGCGACTCCAGACACTCTGCCCCCGACCGGGCCGTCATGACCTGGAAACCGCTATGGGTCAGCAGGTCTTCCGCCATGGTCCGCAGCAAGCGATCGTCGTCAACCACCAACACTTTCGCCATGTTATTCCAACGCTCCGGATTTCTTTGGTTGTGAAAGTCTGGCGCACTCCCCCCGATTGTCAAGGGAGACTTCTCCTAAGACCATCCTCCTCGGGAAAAGACTTGTATGCCATCCCACCTTCGTGATATTTTTTTTGTTTCGCAAAATCAACATCCTGGAAGCGACAGCATGCATCTCGACAAGCTCCTGCCACAGATCAGCCGCCCCTCCCGTTACCTCGGAGGAGAACGTGGCAGCATTCGCAAACCGGCCGAGACCGTCGATCTGACCTTCGCCCTGGCCTTTCCCGATGTTTACGAGATCGGCATGGGTCACCTCGGCTTCGCCATCCTCTACCACATCCTCAACGGCCTGGAACCGGTGGCGGCGGAACGGGTCTACGCCCCGTGGCCGGATCTGGAAGCCCACCTGCGTGAAGCCGGAGAGCCGTTGCGCTCGCTGGAGTCGGAACGCCCCCTGGGAGACTTCGACATCGTCGGCTTCACCCTGCAATACGAACTTTCCTACACCAACCTTCTGAACATGCTGCAACTGGGAGGCATTCCCCTGCGCCGGGCCGACCGGGGCGAGGGGGCACCGCTGATCGTCGTCGGGGGCCCCTGTGCCTTCAATCCCGAACCGCTTGCCGATTTCATCGACTGTGCGGTCATCGGTGATGCCGAGGAAGCGGTGGTGGAATTGTGCGGCGCCGTTCGGGAGTCGCGGCGAGCCGGAGAGAATCGCGAGCAGCTGATGGTGCGGCTGGCTGCGATCGAAGGTGTTTACGTACCGGCATTCTTTGCCGTCGACTACCGGGACGATGGGCGAGTGGCCGCTATCCAGCCACTGGGGGGAAGATCGCCGCGGGTGCGCCGGCGGTTCCTCGCAGACCTCGGTTCCGCCCCTTACCCGACGGCGCCGATCGTCCCTTTCATGAACACCGTCCATAATCGGGTGGCCGTGGAAATCGCCCGTGGCTGTACCCGGGGTTGCCGCTTTTGCCAGGCCGGCTTCATTTACCGGCCGGTGCGTGAACGAGAGCCCCAGGCTATCACCGACATCATCTCAAAATCCTTGGAGAATTCCGGTTTCGAGGAAGTCTCCCTGCTGTCCTTGTCAACCGGCGACTACACGTGCATCGAACCCCTCCTCAAGGGCCTGATGGATCGCTACGCCCAGGATAAGGTCGCCATCTCCTTTCCCAGCCTGCGGGTCGGGTCGTTGACTCCGGAGTTGATGGAGGAGATCAAGAAGGTCCGCAAGACCGGCTTCACCCTCGCCCCTGAAGCCGGCAGCGAACGGCTGCGGGGGGTCATCAACAAAGGGATCAGCGAAGCGGACCTGCTGGCCGCCACCCACGGCGCATTCAGTCTCGGCTGGCGCCTGATCAAGCTCTATTTCATGATCGGCCTGCCGACGGAGACCGATGCCGACCTGGCCGCGATTGTCGAGCTGGCGACGGCCGTCAAACGGAGCGGCAAGGGGACGGAAGGGGGGGCCGACGTCAACGTGGCGGTTTCGACCTTCGTTCCCAAAGCCCATACCCCCTTCCAGTGGGAGGCACAGCTCGATATCGTCGAGACCAGGCGCCGGCAAGGACTGCTCCGCGATGGCCTGCAGAAAAAAAAGCTGCGCCTCAAATGGCATGAGGCCGACAGCTCCTTGCTTGAGGGGGTCTTCGCCCGCGGGGATCGGCGGCTCGGCGCGGTTTTGGAACGGGCCCTGATCCACGGTTGCCGGTTCGACGGCTGGCGCGACCATTTCCGCTTCGACCTCTGGCAAAAAGCCTTTGCCGACTGCGGCCTTGACCCAAGCTGGTACTTGCGCGAACGAGCCGAGGCAGAAACCCTTCCCTGGGACCATCTCGATTGCGGAATTCCCAAGGAGTTTTTCCGGCGCGAGCGGCAGAAGGCCCTGGCCCGGGACTACACCCCGGACTGCCGGGGCGGGGAGTGCAGCGGTTGCGGAGTCTGCGACTTCGAAGCGTTGACCATGCGCCTGACCGATCGCGGCCAGCTCAACCTGCCGGCAGTGGCCCCCAGGGAGCAGATCGGTGACGATGAACGTTACAAGGTCCGGCTGCAGCTGCGCAAAGACGGCAAGGCGCGCTTCGTCAGCCATCTCGAATTTATGACCGTCGTCCATCGCGCGGCGCGGCGAGCCCGATTGCCGGTGCGCTTTTCCGGCGGGTTTCACCCCCAGCCGCGCATTTCCTTCCCCGATGCCCTCCCCACCGGGGTCGCGAGCGATGCCGAAATGATCGACGTGGAACTGTTTCGGCCCCTCTCGGCCCAGGCGGTGGTGGAGGGGCTGAACGCCCAGTTGCCGGAAGGGTTCCGGGTTCTGGAAGGAGCCGGGATTCACTGGCAAACGCCCTCGTCCTCTGTTAGCATTAGCGAGGTCGTTTACCGGGTTGCGCTCCCCCCTGAGGCCCCGGTTGACCTCGAACAGCGGCTGCAGGCTTTCTTGAGCGCCAAAACGGTGGTGACGACCAAAACCAAGGGGGGACAGCCGGTGCAGATCGATTTGCGCCCCGACGTTCTTGATCTGGTACTGGTCGAGGGAGCGCTGTGGCTGCACCTGCGCAAGGGGAGCCCGGTTCTCCTCGCCGCCTACCTGCTGGACAAAAGCATTGAGGACCTGCGCGCCCTTGAGGTTCGCAAGACCTCCACGACCCTCGGCTGAGGGCGGCTGACGACGAATTTCACGCTTGCAGCGTTTTCTTTTCTACTTTTTACAATTTCTCACTTATGGGGGTCCTTATGACCAAGGAACTGGTCATCAACACGACCTCCCACGAAACCCGGGTGGCGCTCCTGGAGAGCGGCCACATCACTGAGCTCTACATTGAGCGCAGCCGGGAACGGGGGATCGTCGGCAACATCTATCAAGGGAAGGTGATCCGCGTCCTTCCCGGCATGCAGGCAGCCTTTGTCGACATCGGCATGGAGAAGGCGGCTTTTCTTTATGTCGCCGATGTCCTTGACGAGATGGAGGCGGTTGAACAGTTCGTCGAGGGCGCCAGCCAGCACGCCAAACCGACCGAAGAGGGAGGCGAAGAACAACAGCTGCCGCCGATCGAGGATCTCCTCCAGGAAGGGCAGGAAATCCTGGTGCAGATCGCCAAGGAACCCCTCGGCACCAAGGGAGCGCGCATCACCTCGCACATCTCCCTGCCGGGGCGACACCTGGTCTACATGCCGACCGTAGACCACATCGGCATCTCCCGCCGCATCGAAAATGAGGACGAGAAGGACCGCCTGCGAACCCTGGTCGAAACGATTCGGCCGCCGGGGACCGGTTTCATCGTCCGCACCGCCGCCGAAGGCAAAAGTGAGGAAGACCTGCGCGCCGACATGGAGTTCCTGGTCGGCCTCTGGCAGGAAGTCGTCCGGCGTCGCGAGAGCCGCGGCGCCCCGGCTCTCATCCATTCGGACCTCGATGTCACCAGCAAGGTCCTGCGCGACATCCTCAGCGAGGACGTCGACCGGATCGTCGTCGACTCCCAGGAGGAATACAACAAGATCGTACGTTTCCTCGGGACCTTCATGCCCAAGCTCAAGTATTCCATTGAACTCCACGACGAAGACGAGCCGGTCTTCGATGTCTTCGGCCTGGAGGTCGAGATCGCCCGCGCCCTGGGGCGCAAGGTCTGGCTGAAGAGCGGCGGCTACATCATCATCGAACAGACCGAGGCGCTGACCGCCGTCGATGTCAACACCGGACGCTTCGTCGGCAAACACAACCTCGAAGACACCATCCTCAAAACCAACCTGGAGGCGGTCAAGGAGATCGCCTTCCAACTGCGGCTGCGCAACATCGGCGGTCTGATCATCATCGACTTCATCGACATGGAGAAGGAACCCCATCGCGACAAGGTCCACTCGGCCTTTGAGGAGTCCCTGAAGGTGGACAAGAGCAAAACCAACATCCTCAAGATTTCGGAACTCGGGCTGGTCGAGATGACCCGTAAGCGGGTCCGGGAGAGCGTCGGCCGCACCCTCTGTGAACCATGCCCCTATTGCGAGGGGAAGGGTTACGTCAAGAGCCGCACCACCATGGTCTACGAGATTCTCCGGGAACTGCGCCGGGAGGTCCGCGATCTCCCTGGTTACCGACTGACTTTGCTGGCTCACCCGGATGTCGCCGCGCTCCTCTCGGACGAAGAGCACCAGGGGCTCGAGCAGTTGGAGCACCGTTTCGAGAAACAAATCACTATTACCGCCCGGCCGAACTTCCATATCGAGCAGTTCGAGATCATGATCGGCTGAAAAATTGCTTGACAGCCTCCCGGGGCAGCGAATATAGTTCACCGTTCCAGAACCATCATACCCAATGAGAGCGAGGTGAAGCGGATGTACGCGGTGATCAAGACCGGAGGAAAACAGTATAAAGTTTCCGAGGGCGACCAGCTCAAGGTCGAGAAGATCGAGGGCGCGGTGGGTGAAACCATCGAGCTGAACGAGGTCCTCATGGTCGGCGGAAAAGAGGTTAAAATCGGAGCACCTCTATTGCCCGGCGCGAAAGTCAAGGCGCAGATCATCGAGCAGGACAAGGACAAGAAGGTCCTGGTCTTCCACTCGAAGCGCACCAAAGGCTATCGCAAACTGTATGGACACCGTCAGCCCATCACCCGCCTGAAAATTATAGGCATCGAGGCTTAAGGAGGTTTACCCATGGCACACAAGAAAGCTGGCGGGAGTTCCCGCAACGGCCGCGACAGCGCCGGCAAGCGCCTTGGAGTCAAGCGCTTCGGCGGCCAGCCGGTAACCGCCGGTTCGATCCTGGTTCGGCAACGCGGCACCACCTTCCACCCCGGGAACAATGTTGGCTGCGGCAAGGATTACACTCTCTTTGCCTTGGTCGACGGCGTTGTAAAATTCGAACGCAAGGACAAGACCCGGCAGAAAATCAGCGTTTACCCGGCCTGAGGGCGCGGGCAGAAGAAACGCGCAAAGGCCCGGGGTTCGCAAGGCGAACTCCGGGTTTTTCTTTGATCGAGAGGCATTCCGATGCGGTTCGTCGATGAAGTCAAGATTCACGCCAAGGCCGGAGACGGCGGCCGCGGTTGCGTTTCCTTCCGCCGGGAGAAGTTTGTCCCGATGGGGGGACCGGACGGCGGTGACGGAGGCGAGGGTGGAGATGTCTGGTTCATCGTCGACAGCGGGCTCAATACCCTCCTCGACTTCCGCTACAATATCCACTACAAAGCCGGTCACGGCGGGCACGGCATGGGCAAGAACATGCACGGCAAAAACGGCGCGAACCTGGAGATCCGGGTTCCCCCCGGCACCCTGGTCTTCGACGCCGAGAGCGGTGAACTGCTGGCCGACCTGACCGGTGCCGACGAGCACCTGCGGCTCCTCAAGGGAGGCCGGGGCGGACAGGGGAATGCCCGTTTCACCACCAGCACCAACCGCGCGCCACGCTTCGCCCAGCCCGGCCTCCCCGGAGAGGAACGCACCCTGCGCCTGGAGCTCAAGCTCCTTGCCGACGTCGGCCTCGTCGGTCTTCCCAATGCCGGCAAATCGACGCTGATCTCCGCCGTCTCGGCCGCCCGGCCGAAGATTGCCGACTATCCCTTCACAACCCTCATCCCCAATCTCGGCGTCGTCGGCTACGGCAGCTACCGGAGCTTCGTCATGGCCGACATCCCCGGTCTTATCGCCGGCGCCAGCGAGGGGCATGGGCTGGGGACGAGGTTCCTGCGGCATATTGAGCGGACCGACCTGTTTCTGCACCTGGTCGACCTCTCCGGCATGCAGCAGGGCGATCCGCTGGAGAACTTCGCCGTCATCAATCGGGAACTGGAGCACCACAATCCCGCGCTCCTCGACAAGCCGCAACTGGTGGTCTTCAGCAAATGCGACATCCCTGAGGCCCTGACCGCAGCGGCCGAACTGCGTCCCTGGTTCGAAGCACGGGGCTATCGCACCTTCGCCATCTCCGCTGTGTCCGGCTTCGGAATCCCCGAACTGATCGCCAAGGTCGGCGCCGAACTCGACCAAAAGCGCCACGGCAAAGAGACCCAGGAAGAGTTTAAGGCGCCTTGACACGAAACCCCGTCGAGGATAACCTTTTGGCCAGTTTTCCTTAAATTTCAGAAACTTCCGAGAAAGCAGCCAGGATGCGCAAAAACCTTCTTGCCCATGTTCGCCGGGTCGTCATCAAGATCGGCAGCGGCGTCATTTCCAACATCGACGGTCTCGATACCGCCATGCTTGACAGCATTGCCGGTGATGTGGAAGAGCTGACCCGCCGTGGCTTCGAGGTCATCATCGTCTCCTCCGGAGCTGTCGCTGCCGGCAAGGGAGCCCTCGGCATCATCGGCCGGCCAGCCACCATCCCTCTCAAGCAGGCGGCCGCCGCCATCGGGCAAAGCCGCTTGATGCACGCATTCAAGGAATCCTTCCGGCCGCGCGGTCACAACGTCGCCCAGGTGCTGCTGACCCGCGACGACCTTGCTAACCGACGACGCTATTTGAATGCCCGCAACACCCTGATGACCCTCCTCGAATACCGGGTCATCCCGATTATCAACGAGAACGACACCGTCGTCGTCGATGAAATCCGCGTCGGCGACAACGACAATTTGTCGGCGATGGTCACCAATCTGGTGGAGGCTAACCTGCTGGTCATCCTCTCCGACGTCGATGGACTCTTTGATCGGGATCCAAACCGGCATCCCGACGCTCGATTGATCCCGCTGGTGGAACGGATCACTCCGGAGATCGAGGCGAACGCCGGCGACACCGGGAACGACCTCGGCACCGGCGGCATGGTGACCAAAGTCAAGGCCGCCAAACGTGCCAGTCTTTACGGGGTCGGCACCGCCATTGTCAACGGCCGAACGCCCCAGGTGCTGCTGCGCCTCTTCGACGGGGAGGAACTCGGCACCTACTTCCTCCCCGCCCGGGACCGGATGGCGGCCAAGAAACACTGGATTGCCTTCACCAAGAAACCGCGCGGTAAACTCTTCCTCGACGAGGGCGCCAAGCGGGCCCTGGTCGACGGCGGCAAAAGCCTCCTTCCCTCGGGGGTCAAGGGAGTCGAGGGAGGCTTCGACCGTGGCGACGCGGTGCGCCTCTGCGATCTCTCCGGGCAGGACTTCGCCCAAGGGGTCATCAATTACTCCCTGGCTGAACTGTTGCGCATCATGGGCAAAAAAAGTTCGGAAATCGAGGCGATTTTAGGTTACAAGTATTTTGATGAAGTCATCCATCGCGACAACCTGGTCCTCAACCAATAGGCCAGGCTGCGAAACGTTTGCGTCCCCGGAACTTTGAGGAGCTGCCGATGACCGTACCCGATGAAATGCGAGCCCTGGCGCGCCAGGCCCGGCAGGCCGCCCGAACCATAGCGACCCTGCCGACCCGTATCAAAAACGACCTGTTGGAGAAGATGGCCGCCGCCGTCGAGGCCGGAACTGCGGAGCTGCTCGCCGCCAACGAACTCGATCTGGCCGGTGCCCGGGAACGGGGGCTGGCCCCCGCCATGCTCGACCGGTTGGCCTTGGACGCAGGTCGCGTCCGCGCCATGGCCGAAGGACTGCGGGAAGTCGCCCTCCTTCCCGACCCGGTCGGCGAGGTGACCGGCATGTGGCGACGGCCCAACGGTCTGCAGGTCGGCCGCATGCGCATCCCCCTGGGGGTGATCGGCATCATCTATGAAGCCCGTCCCAACGTTACCGCCGATGCCGCCGGCCTTTGCCTGAAGAGCGGGAATGCCGTCGTGCTGCGCGGCGGCTCGGAAGCACTCCATTCCAATACCGCCATCGGCCAGGTTCTACGGGGCGAATTAACCCGTCTCGGCCTGCCGGAAGCAGCGCTCCAGGTCGTCACCAGCCCCGACCGCCAGGCGGTCCTGGAACTCCTCAAATGCG
The DNA here is from genome assembly GCA_038317685.1 of Desulfuromonadales bacterium. Lineage (GTDB taxonomy): Bacteria > Desulfobacterota > Desulfuromonadia > Desulfuromonadales > DDH964 > JBBQBQ01. Next base: position 10,388 of record JBBQBQ010000089.1, read on the forward strand.
AAGAGGAGATCGATCTGATCATCCCCCGTGGCGGCGAAGGGCTGATCCGCTTTGTCAGTGAGCATTCCCGCATCCCGGTGATCAAGCACTACAAGGGCGTTTGCCACACCTTTATCGATGCCAGTGCCGACTACGACATGGCCGAAACGATCTGCATCAACGCCAAGGTGCAGCGGCCCGGCGTCTGCAATGCCATGGAGACGCTGCTGATCCACAAAGACATCGCCGAAACTTTCGTGCCGCACATCGCCGCCGCCCTGCGCGGCAAAGGGGTCGAATTACGCGGCTGCCCGGTCACCTGCGAATTCGCCCCGGGAACGACCCCCGCCAGCGAGACCGACTGGGGGACCGAGTTCCTTGATTTGATCCTCGCCGTTCGGGTGGTCGATGATCTCGACCAGGCGATCGCCCATATCGAGCACTACGGCTCCCTGCATACCGAGGTCATTGTCACCCGCGATTACGCCAATGCCCAGCGCTTCCTCCACGAGGTCGTAGCCGGGGTGGTCATGGTCAATGCCTCCTCGCGCTTCTCTGACGGCAATCAGCTCGGCCTCGGCGCCGAGATCGGCATCTCCACCACCAAACTCCACTCCTTCGGGCCGATGGGCCTGGAGGATTTGACCACCCGCAAATTCATCATCTTTGGCGACGGGCAGGTTCGACAGTAAGCTAGGGAGATCGCCAGGAATCCGATAGAACCTTGCACCGATTTCCCTCCCTCACTCCCCGGCAGGATTCCATGCGTATCGGCATCTTCGGCGGCACTTTCGATCCGATCCACCTGGCGCATCTGCGTATCGCCGAGGAAGTGCGCGAGGCCTGCTCTCTCGATCGAGTCCTCTTCCTGCCGGCCGCCGCCCCACCCCACAAGGAACCGGGCTCGGCGCTCCCCTTTGCCCAACGCGTGGCGATGGTCGAGGCGGCGACGGCCGACCACCCGGCCTTCGGCGTTTCCGACCTGGAAGGACGCAGACCGGGAAAGAACTATTCAGTCCACACCCTGGAAGAGCTGCACCGCGAACATCCCGGGGAGGCCTTCTCTTTCATTATCGGCATGGACTCCTTCAGGGACATTGCCACCTGGCACGATTACCGGCGACTCTTCACCCTGGCCAACATCGTCGTTGCAGCCCGTCCCGGCGTGCCCCGGGGCAAACCGCAAGAGCTGCTGCCGGTTGCCATCCGGGACCAGTTCTGTTATGATGTCGCCGCCCAGGCGTTGCGGCATCAGAGTGGCACCTCGCTGATTTTCCTGGAGGAAACCTACCTCGACATTTCCTCCACTCGCATCCGCGAACTGCTCGCGACAGGCCGCTCGATCCGCTATCTCGTCCCGCCCGCTGTGGGAGATTTCATTAACCTCCACGGCCTTTATCGGCCCCAGGAAAGGTAGTTCCCCCTTGCCGTCAAAACACCGCGCTCTCCTTTGTGCCGACTACGCCCTCGATAAAAAGGCTACCAACGTCCGCATCCTCGAGGTCAAGGGACTCTCATCCCTGACCGATTATCTGCTTATTGCCAGCGGGCGTTCCGACCGCCAGGTTCAAGCCATCGCCGAAAACGTCCGGCTGGGACTCAAGCGGGACCACACCACCCCGCCCCTGGCGGTGGAAGGGATGGCTGGGGGTCGCTGGATCCTTCTCGACTACGGGGACGTCATGGTCCATATCTTTCAGGAACCGGTACGGGAGTTCTATGACCTCGACGGCCTGTGGAGCGAGGCTCCGGAAATCCCGCTGCCCGCGGGATCGGCGGCAACGGTTACGATCTGATGCGGCTGGGCCTTTACTGCGTCGGTCGAATCTCGGAAAGCTGGCTGCGCACCGGAATCGATGATTATGCCGGACGAATCCGTCGCTACCTGCCCCTGGCGGAGCAGGAACTGAAGGAAGCCAGAAGCGGGGAGAAGCATGATTCCCGGCGGATTCGTGAAGAGGAGGGGGCCCGGTTACTGGCTCGTCTTCCGGAAAAGGCCTTTGTGGCCGTTCTCGACGAGAACGGCCGCTCCTTCTCGTCGGAACAGCTGGCCGCCTTCCTCGGTCGCCATATGGTCGATGGTACAGGAGACCTGGCCCTGGTCATCGGCGGCGCCTACGGTTTGAGTGACGGGGTCAAAGAGCGGGCCAATCTGCTCCTCTCCCTTTCGCCCCTGACCCTGACCCACCAGCTGGCCCGGCTCCTGCTTCTCGAACAGCTTTACCGGGGCCTGACGATTCTTCGAAATGAACCGTACCACAACCGCTGAGCTTCGCGACAAGGAGCGTCCATGA
>JBBQBQ010000090.1:0-12624 GCA_038317685.1 Desulfuromonadales bacterium
AGGTGGTCAAGCGCGAGGTAGTTGGTCGGAGTCTGGTTCTCCCGGATCGCCCCCACCTGTCCCCGCAGCCGCAGATAGACCAGGTAGTTATAGCTCGCCTCCAGATCCTCGGCCTGCTGCGGGTCCAAAACCTTCGCCGCCGCGAGGGCCGCGATCCGCTCCCGGGTCCCGCCGCCGAGGTGGCCGATCTCCAGAGCCAGGACTTTGACCCCTTCGGTGATGGCGAAGATCCCCGCCTTCTTGATGTCCACCATGCCGCGATGGACCTCGTCCCCTTCGGTCTTGATTCGCCCGAAAAACCCGATGGGGGGTTTGAAGCGCACCACGTTGGCTGCGGTCCGGACCAGAAAAGCCGCATCCCGCCGCAGATGGGCGGCGAAGTGGGCCTTGAGGGTCGCTTCCAGACCGGGGTCCCCGTAAATGGTCCGCAGGTCGAAAAACATGCTCCCCTTGAGGATATTCTCGGCGAGGGGATGGGTCAGCCAGTGATCGACCTCCTCGGTCCAGCCGGCCAGGCTGCGCCGCCACTCGGCGTTTCTGGCCATGATCCCCCCGGGGCAGGGAGAGACGCCGATGGCGATGATCGCCTCGGTCAAAGCTCGGGAGAAGGTTTCGATCCGCTTCGTCACCGCTTCGGAAAGACCATCGGCGAAGACGATGGCGTTGTCCTGGTCGGTCGTCAGGGTCTGTTCCCCCCGCCCCTCGCTGCCGAGGACCACGAAGGCAAAGGACTCCGGCAGGTCGGAGAAAGACGCCTCCCGGACGATCGCGATCAGCCGCAGCAGAATCCGGTCGTTGAGGTGGGCAATCATCCGGACCAGATCCCGGGTCGCCACGCCGGTCCCAACCAGGTGGACGACCAGTCCCTGGACCCGCTCGTGGAGCGCCTTCAACTCGGCGAGGGTGCGGGCTTCTTCGATTTCCCGGAGGAGTTGCTGGGGGGAGCGGGTCTGGAGCCTCAGGATGTCGGTGTCGGCGATAATGCCGGTGAAGTGCCCTTCGGCATCGACCACCCCGACCCGGTGGATGGTGTGCCGGGACATCCGGTACAGGGCTTCGAAGAGGAAGTCCTCCTCGCCGACGACGATCAGCGGCGCGGTCATGATCGAGCGAACCGCCAACCGGGCCGGGTCGGCGCCGGCGGCGACGACCTTGCTGCGCAGATCGTGATCGGTGACGATGCCGATCGGCTCTCCCCCCTCACAGACTACGACGCTCGAAACGTCGCGGTCACGCATGAGCGCCGCCACCGTCCCGACCCGCTCATCCGGCCCGCAGGTGACGACATCGCGCTGGCAAAACCCTTTGACCGGCAGGAAGAAGACGTTGACTTCGGCCATGGAAACCTTTCGTGGGGTGCCTGGCGGGAAAGTGTCCTGAACTCTAATTCAGAATCTGGCTCAGAAAGAGCCGGGTCCGCTCATGGCTGGGGTTTTCGAAAAAGTCGTGCGGGTTGTTCTCTTCGACGATCTGGCCGAAGTCCATGAACATGACCCGGTGGGCGACGCTCTTGGCAAAGCCCATTTCGTGGGTTACCACCAGCATCGTCATCCCCTCCTCGGCCAGATTGATCATGACATCGAGGACCTCTTTGACCATTTCAGGGTCGAGGGCCGAGGTCGGTTCGTCGAAGAGCATCACCTTCGGCTTCATGCACAGACTGCGGGCGATGGCAACCCGCTGCTGCTGGCCGCCGGAGAGTTGCCCCGGGAACTTCTTGGCCTGTTCGGCGATGTGGACCTTCTCCAGAAACATCATCGCCGTTTCCTCTGCTTCTTTCTTCGGTGTCTTGCGCACCCAGATCGGGCCTAGAGTGAGGTTCTCCAGGATCGTCAGATGGGGGAAGAGATTGAAGTGCTGGAAGACCATTCCCACTTCCATCCGAATTTTTTCGATATTCTTGATGTCGTTGGTCAGTTCGATACCGTCGACAAGGATCCGTCCCCGCTGATGTTCCTCGAGGCGGTTGATGCAGCGGATCAGCGTCGACTTCCCCGACCCCGAAGGGCCGCAGATGACGATCCGTTCCCCGGCCTGGACCTGCAGGTTGATCTCCTGGAGGACGTGAAAATCCCCGTACCACTTGTGCATGTCGGCGATCTCGATGATCGGCCCGACGGGGCGGGGAGTGTTGCGGCTGGCATCCATTGGGGTCTCGTTCATAGACACTCTCACAGGCTGAATCGGCCGGAACTCAGCGGCCGGTATGCAGATCGCGTTCGAGCTTGCGACTGAAGCTCGACATGGCAAAACAGCAAAGGAAGTAAAAGACCGCAAGAAAGATGTAGGCCTCGGTGGAGTACCCCATCCATTTCGGGTTGGAAAGGGAGACCTGGGTCGTCTTGAGGATGTCGTAAAGGGCGATGATGACGACCAGGGAGGTGTCCTTGAAGGCCGAGATCAGGATTCCCATGCTCGGCGGAATGACGATCTTGAGGGCCTGGGGGAGGATGATCAGCCGCATCGCCTGCCCGTACTTGAGGCCGAGAGAGTCGGCGGCCTCGTACTGGCCCCGCGCCATCGCCTGCAGCCCGCCGCGCACCACCTCGGCGATGTAGGCGGCGGTGAAGAGGATGATCGCCACCTGGGCGCGCAGAATCTTGTCGATCGTCACCCCCTCGGGGAGGAAGAGCGGAAACATCACCGACGACATGAAGAGGACGCTGATCAGCGGCACGCCGCGGATCAGCTCGATGTAAACGACACACAGGGCCTTGATCGCCGGCATCCGCGAACGGCGGCCAAGGGCCAGGATCACGCCGAGGGGGTAAGCGGCGACCATGCCGAACAGGGCCAGCATCAAGGTCAGCGGCAGGCCGCTCCATTGGGCGGTCTCCACGATCGGCATGCCGAAGACTCCGCCGTACATGAGCGTCGCCATCACCGCCAGGCCGATCGGCCAGAGGACCGCCAGGGTTCGGGTCCAGTGCCGTCGGTCTTTCGAATAATAGACCAGTGCCAACAGCAGGATGATGGCCGTAATCGGACGCCAGTCCTGCCCTTCGGGGAAGAATCCGAACAGGATGAACTTGATGTTGGCGGGGATGATCGACCAGCAGGCCCCGTCGATGTCGCGGCAGGCCTCGCTGCTGCTGTTCCAGAGGCTGTCGATAAAAGCCCAGCGGACCAGTGGCGGCACCACCTGCCACAGACCGAAGAGGATCAGCACCGTCAGCAGGGAGTTGTACCAGGTGTTGAAGAGGTTCTTGCGCATCCAGCCGAGCACCCCCACCTCGCTGACCGGGGGCTTCATGTCGCCTGTATGCTGCGGGGCTGGGGTCGGCCGGGTCACGATATCACCTCTCCACCAGGGCCATCTTTTTGTTGTACCAGTTCATGAAGAAGGAGGTCGACAGGCTGATGACGAGGAAGACCGCCATGATCAGGGCCACCCCTTCGATCGCCTGCCCGGTCTGGTTGATGGTGGTGTTGGTGACCGCCACGAAATCAGCATAACCGATGGCGACGGCCAGCGAGCTGTTCTTGGTCAGGTTGAGCATCTGGCTGGTCAACGGCGGAATGATCACCCTCAGGGCCTGGGGGAGGATCACCAGTCGCAGCACCTGGCCCGGCAGAAGGCCGACCGCCATCGCCGCCTCCACCTGGCCGCGGCCGACCGACTGGATTCCGGCCCGGACGATTTCAGCCACGAAGGCTGAGGTGTAAAGGACCAGCCCAAGGAGGAGAGCGCTGAACTCCGGTGAAACGGAGAGTCCCCCTTTGAAATTGAAGCCGGTCAGTTCCGGCAGGTTCATCGCCGTCGGCGCCCCGTAGAGTGCCCAGACCAGCGCCGGCAACCCCAGGCAAAGCAACCCTCCGACCCGCAACATGGGGAAAATCTGACCGGTACGTTCCTGACGGCGCCTTGCCCAGCGGGCCAAAAACCAGGCCCCGACCAGGGCGATCACCAGCGCCCAGGCCATGGCGGAATGGGCGGGATGGGCCAGCGGCACGCCGAAGACCAGGCCGCGATTGCAGAGGAAGACCCCGGGAATGGGGTGAAGGGCCTGGCGGGGAACCGGGAAGGCCTCGTAGAAGAGGGCGTACCAGAAGAAGAGCTGGAGCAGGATCGGGATGTTCTGCATGACCTCGATGAAAACACCGGCAAGCTTGGCGACCAGCCAATTTCGCGAAAGGCGGGCAATGCCGATCAAGGTGCCGAGGATGACCGTCAGGACGATGCCGATGGAGGCAACCCGAAGGGTGTTGAGGACTCCGACCAGAAGCGCCCGGGCGTAGGTATCGGCGGCCGAATAGGGGATCGGTGACTCGGCAATTTCGAAGGAGGCTTCCTTGCCAAGAAAAGAAAAACCGGTGGCGATGTTCTGGCGGGCGAGGTTGGCCTGGGTGTTGGAAAAGAGGTAATAGCCAAACCCGATGACGAGCAGCAGCGCCACCGCCTGGAAGACGATGGCCCGCTTGGCGGGGTCACGCCAGAAGGGGACCCGCGGCGGTTCGGAAGCGGTCTCGATCGGAGCGGTCGGCGCAGGGTTCAAGGGAAATCATTCAGCAAAGGGTGATCGATAGCAACGCCAAGGTGCGGGGAGGCGCCGTTGACCGGAGCCTCCCCGCCTTTCGTCTCTTCGCTTACTTGAAGGGGACCGAGTACATCAGTCCGCCCTGGGTCCAGAGGGCGTTGAGGCCCCGCTCGATGCCCAGCGGCGTCGTCTTGCCGACATTGCGCTCGAAAACTTCGCCGTAGTTGCCGACCTGCTTGACGATGTTGTAGGCCCACTTTTCGCTGAGGCCGAGGGCCTTGCCGTTCCCTTCGACAACCCCGAGGAAACGCTGCACGGCGGGATCGGTGCTCTTGAGCATCTCATCGACGTTCTTGGAGGTGATCCCCAGTTCTTCCGCGGCGATCATCGCTTCGACGGTGAAATCGACGATGTCCCGCCACTGGTCGTCACCGTGGCGAACTGCCGGGGCCAGCGGCTCCTTGGAGATGATTTCCGGGAGAATCGCGTAGTCGTTGGGATTGGGGGCAGTGGAGCGGGTTCCGGCAAGCTGGGAAGCATCGGAGGTCAGCACATCGCAGCGCCCGGCAAAAAAGGCTTTGGCGAGTTCCGTCGTCGACTCAATCACCACCGGTTTCCAGTCCATCTTGCGGGACCGGAAGAAGTCGGCTGCGTTCTGCTCGGTGGTGGTGCCGGGGAGGACGCAGACGGTGGCGCCGCTGAGTTCCTTGGCGCTCTTGATGCCGGCCTTCTTCGCCACCATGAAGCCTTGGCCGTCATAGTAGTTGACATGGACGAAGTTGAGTCCGAGCTGGGTCTCGCGGGTCAGGGTCCGGGTGGCGTTGCGGCAGAGAACGTCGATCTCCCCCGACTGCAGGGCGGTGAAGCGCTGCTGGGCGGTCAGCGGAGTGTACTTGAGCTTGTCGGCGTCGCCGAAGACCGCCGCGGCAATGGCTCGCGCGGTGTCGACGTCGAGTCCCCGCCATACCCCCTTCTCATCGGGCATGCCGAAACCGAAGACACCACCGTTGATGCCGACCTGGACAAAGCCCTTCTTCTTGACCGCATCTAAATCCTGACCGGCGTGTGCCAGTCCGGCCGACAGCAAAGTAAGACCAACGATCCACACCGTGAAGCTTGATATTTTCATCCGCGTCCTCCTTCTGGTTTGGTGGTGGGCAGGACCCGGCATATCAACCAACAACGGGTCCCCGGGTGATCGAAATGGCCGAAAACTCAAGGCCGATGGAATCAGGATGGTGGTTCGGGAAAATAAAACAGGGTTCGAAAAAATATACGTTACTCTGCCCCCGACGTCAAATCGGATTTGTCCCCGAGGCGGATTATACGAGACGCAGGACCTTGGCGCCGCGAATTTTTCGGTCCTTGAGTTCGAGCAAGGCGCGATTGGCAGCGACCAGAGGGTATTCCTCCACGGTGGGATGGAGCCCCAGTTCGGTGGCCAGGGCCAGACAATCCCGGACATCGGCGCGAGTGACGTTGGCGACGCTGCGGAGCGTCTTCTCGAGCCACAGATCCCGGGGGTAGTCGAGGGAGGCGAGGCAGCCGCGGTCTCTGTCGTCCTTGCGAATCGCGTTGATGACCAGCCGCCCCCCCGGCGCGAGATGGCGCAGGGAAGCCGCCACCGGGGTCCAGACCGGGGTGGTGTCGATGACCGCCTGCATGGCTTCCGGCGGCGCTTCTCCGGTATCTCCGGCCCAGGCGGCGCCGAGATTCCTGGCAAAGGCCTGCTCCGCCGCACTGCGGGCGAAGACGAAGACCGGCAACCGCGGGTGCCGATGGCGCACCATCTGTAGGACCAGATGGGCCGAGGCGCCGAAGCCGGTCAGACCGAGGGGGGTATCACCCTGGAGTTCGGCAAGACGCAGCGACCGGTAGCCGATCGCCCCGGCGCAGAGGAGCGGCGCCGCCGTTGCATCGGCCAGGGATTCGGGGATAGGGTGAAGGAAGGCGGCGGGCGCCACCATATATTCGGCATAGCCGCCGTCGGCATCGCGACCGGTCCCACGGAATTCGGGGCAGAGATTTTCGCGCCCCTCCCGACACCAGCGGCAGCCGCCGCAAGCCGAATAAATCCAGGCCGCCCCGACCCGGTCCCCGGGTTGGAGGCCGGCGACCCCGGCCCCGAGCCGGGCGACCCGGCCGACCACCTGATGCCCGGGAATGATGGGCAGCCTAGCCGGCGGGAGCCGACCCTCGATCTCGTCAAGTTCGGTATGACAGACCCCGCAGACCGTCACCCGCAGCAGGACCTGGCCGGGGCCGGGCTCCGGAACCGGGACGGTGACCAGCCGCAGCGGTTCCCGCTCGAAGTCCAGGTCGACCGTCCGTTCCAACACCATCGCCCGCATCGTCGTTTGCCTGGAACTTGAGTTGTTCATTCCGATTAATCGCCTTGCTCGGGTGGAGGTTGCTCGATCTGCTGAATGGCCTCGGTTTGGAGATAAAAACCTTCTCTCCCCAGATGACACAGATGAACGCAGATGAAAACCGTGAAAAAAGCCCGGCCAGACTCAGCGTTATCCGGTTAGGCTAATGCACTAGGCCAGAATCGCCCCTCATCCGCCCCTTCGGGGCACCTTCTCCCTGATAGAGAAGGGAAAATGCCTCCCCTCTCCCCCGGGGAGAGGGTGGCCGCAGGCCGGGTGAGGGGATAAAGGCCGAGGTTGAGGGGACTGCAATCCCCTAGCCGGACAGTGCTGGGCCAGGCTTGATTCTATCTGCGTCATCTGCGGATAATTTAAAGATTTTTTCTCCGAGTCCCAGCACACCACCGCGCCCTCCTGCCCGGGAATTATACCGGGGCCGGAATCAGGATCAAGGGGTCTCTCCTTGCGAATAGGGATTGCGGGCCAGACGGCAAAGATGGTATAAATGCCGTAGCCTGTGCCACGGGGTTGCCCCTGTGGCCTTTTCTTTTGCCTAAAAGGACCCAAAAAGACCATGATCAGCGCTGCCAACATCGCGCTTGCCTATGGCAAGCGCGTCATCTTCAAAGACGTCAATATCAAGTTCACCCCCGGCAACTGCTACGGCCTGATCGGTGCCAACGGCGCCGGCAAGTCGACCTTCCTCAAGATCCTCGCCGGAGAGTCGGAGGCGGACAAGGGGGAGATCATCGTCACCCCCGGCGAACGCATCGCCATGCTGCGTCAGGACCAGTTCGCCTTCGACGAGGAGACGGTCTTCAATACCGTCATCCGGGGGCACCAGCAGCTCTTCACCATCATGGCCGAACGGGAGGCGCTCTACGCCAAGGGGGACTTTTCCGAAGCCGACGGCCTCCGCTCCGGCGAACTGGAGGCCGAGTTTGCCGAGATGAACGGCTACGAAGCGGAGGCGGAAGCCGCAGTGCTGCTGAACGGGCTCGGCATCCCGGAGGAGCTGCGCCAGAAGAAGATGCAGGAGCTGGAAGCCGGCGACAAGGTTCGGGTACTCCTCGCCCAGGCCCTTTTCGGCAATCCCGACGTGCTCCTCCTCGACGAGCCGACCAACCACCTCGATCTCAAATCGATCGCCTGGCTGGAGGAGTTCCTGTTCCGCTTCCCGAACACCGTCATCGTCGTCTCCCACGACCGGCACTTCCTGAACCAGGTCTGCACCCATGTCGCCGACATCGATTTCGGCCGCATCAGCGTCTACGTCGGCAACTACGACTTCTGGTACCAGGCGAGCCAGCTGACCCTCAAGCAGAAGCAGGACGAGAACCGCAAGGTCACCGACAAGGCCAACGAACTCAAGGAGTTCATTCAGCGTTTCTCCTCCAATGCGTCCAAGGCCAAGCAGGCGACCTCGCGCAAAAAGCTGCTGGAGAAACTCACCGTCGAGGAGCTACCGGTCTCCTCCCGCAAATACCCCTTCGTGGTCTTTAAGCCCGAGCGCGCCTGCGGCGACATCATTCTGGAGATCAAGGGGCTGTGCAAGCAGATCGACGGCGTCGAAGTCCTCGGCGGTCTCGACCTGATCGTCAACAAGGGGGACAAGATCGCCTTCGTCGGCGGCAACGCCCTGGCCAAGACCACGCTGTTCCGAATCATCGCCGGCGAACTGACCCCCGATGCCGGAACCTACCGTTGGGGGGTGACGATCACCAACGCCTACTTCCCCAAGGAGAACAGCGCCTACTTCGAAAAGAATTTGAACCTCATCGAGTGGCTCTGCCAGTTCCCCCCCTGCGACGGCGAGTCCTTCGCCCGGGGTTTCCTCGGCCGGATGCTCTTCTCCGGCGACGAGGCGACCAAGCAGACCAAGGTCCTTTCCGGCGGCGAGCGGGTGCGCTGCATGCTCTCCCGGATGATGCTCGCCGGCGCCAACGCCCTGGTCCTCGACGAGCCGACCAACCACCTCGACCTGGAGTCGATCACGGCTCTCAACAACGGGCTGATCGCCTTTTCCGAGGTGCTCCTCTTCGCTTCCCACGACCACCAGTTTGTATCGACCATCGCCAACCGTATCGTCGAATTCACCCCGGCCGGGATCATCGACCGGGTCATGAGCTTCGAGGACTACCTGGAGAATCCCGCGGTGGCAAGGCTGCGGGAAGAGCTCCACGGCGAGTTGACGCTGTAGAGGGCATGGGATGAACGGACAGCAGCGCAGCGACATCCGCCCCGGCCTGGCGGTCGTTATCGTCCTGAAACAGGATCAGAGAAGCGGCAAGCTGACCGAAGGGATCGTCCGGGATATCCTCACCAGTGCCCCCAACCACTCGCGGGGGATCAAGGTCCGCTTGACCGACGGGCAGGTCGGCCGGATCAAGGGTCCCGCCGGGGGCGGCTCGTGAGATTGGTTCCGGCATGGTACACTGTGACTGGGATGATAACCAAAAACCACACCACAGAGAACCGCAAGCTGCAAAGCACCGCAGCGATCCCCCACGGCCACGGTGGTCTTCGCCGTCCGAGAGGCGTGACTGCACTCTTTCTCACCCTCGCCCTGGCCGTCGCTTTCGCGACCCCCGTGAGAGGCGCCGAACCTCTCAATCCCGCCCCCTACAGCGCCACCTATGTCGTCACCTTCCGCGGCATCGAAGGGGGAAGAATTCAATTCGTCCTGCGCTCCGATGCGCCGGGTGAGTTCGTCTACGAAAGCCGTCCGGAACCGAACCTCCTTGCCAAACTCTTCATCAGCAGCGACGCCATCGAACGAAGCGTGATGCGCATCGATGACAAGGGAGTCCGCCCCCTCTTCTGGTCGTTGGATGACGGTAAATCGGGGCACAAAGACGACGGCTCAATGGCCTTCGACTGGCAAACGGGACGGGTCCGGGGGAACATGGGGAAGGAAGAGATCGATCTGCCGACTGAACCGGGGCTGCAGGACCGCCTCTCCTTCCAGGTCGCGGCGATGACCGACCTGCTGCGGGGCCGCGAACCCGGCACCCTGCTGATGGTCGACCACAACAAGGTCACCCGCTACAGCTACACCCGCTTGAAAACCGAATGGATCAAGACCAAAGTGGGGGAATTCGACACCGTGGTCTGCCAGAACACCCGCCCCGGCTCGACTCGCGTTTCTCTGGTCTGGCACGCGCCGGCCCTCGGTTTTATCCCGGTTCGCGCTGAGCAGATCCGCAAAGGGAAACGGGAAACGGTGATGGAACTGGTGGAACTTCATCGCAGCCCCCGTTGACGATCCGGTCCGCCGCAGGTCGAAGCCGGTTTTCGTCATCCGAACCATAAAAAAAGCCCCGGTCAGCTTCGCCGGGGCTTTTTCTATGAGTGGAAAACCAGCTACTTTCATTATCCCCAGTAGGGGACTTTGCCTGGATTTTTCCAGGAATGTGAGCATCTGGATTTATGGGGTGATCCCGTTACGGCCCGGTGGCTCAGAGACGATCATGCTGTCTTCCTCCTTCAGCGTTTGGGTTGATTTAAGAGTACCACCGGAGGGGGCCTTTGTAAAGACGCCGGCAAAATTTGCAGGACGCAATAGAATGGTCCAGCCGGGGGTATAATAAAGGACACAGTGAGCGGCGATCATGCCCACCATGCATGCAGTCCGCATTCACACTTACGGCGATCCCGAAGTCCTGAGCTGTGAAGAGGTCCCCCGACCGCAGGGGTCGGCCCCGGCGTCTCCGGCTCCAAACCAGGGGATGAAGTCTTCAGCCGCACCGATATCCTGCGGGACGACAGTTATGCGGAATACGTGATCATCCGCGCCATGGAGGTGGCGTTCAAACCGAAGTCCGGCGACCATCTGCATCCAGTCAACGTCCGCCAAGCCTTCGTCTTCATCTGCGTTCGGGGAGGCGGCACGCTTCCCCGGAAGGATCATGCGCCTGTGAAGTTTGGGGTCCGCTTGGCGATGAACGCCTCCACCCCTTCGCGGCCGTCGTGACTGCCGGCCATGGCGGCAATCGCCCGGGATTCCCGCTCCATCTGGGACTCGAGGCTTTCGGTGGCCCCGGAGAGGATCAGACGCTTGGTCTCACCGAAGGCCCGGGTCGGTCCCAGCGCCAGTTGCCGCGCCAGGGTCAGGGCCTCGGGGAGGAGCTGGTCATCGGCGACGACCCGATTGACCAGCCCCCACTCCAGCGCCTGCCGCGCCGACAGGACCGGGTTCAAAAGGGCCATCTCCTTGGCACGGCGCAGACCGATCATCCGCGCCAGAAAATAGGTGGAACTGCCGTCCGGGGCCAGACCGGCCCTGGTGTAGGCCATGGTAAACTTGGCCGACTCCCCGGCCAGGGCGATATCGGTCGTCAGAGCCAGGCTGAAGCCCCCGCCCCCGGCCGGGCCGTTGATGGCCCCGATGACCGGAGCGTCCATCCAGTTGAGACGGGAGATCGCGGCATGCAGGGCCTGGGTCGTCTCCTTGATGTAGAGGGGAACTCCCTCGCCCTTTCCGGCAAAGGCCTTCAGATCGCCTCCGGCGCAGAACATCCTGCCGGTCCCGGTCAGCACCACCGCCCGGACCTCCGCTGCGTCATCACAGTGGTTGGCGACCGCCAGCAGTTCCCGCGCCATCTCCAGGGTGATCGCATTGCCGTCCTCGGGGCGATTGAGGCGGATCAATCCGACGCCGTCCCGGATCTCTAAACTGAGGGTTTGAAAGGTCATGGTCTGGAATCTCCTTGAGGATTATTTATGAAGATTGAAACGTCGTCCCTCCGGAACTGACGCCACCGGCCGACACCCGCCCCGCAACTATAATCTCCAGGAAAGGGGTCCACCATGAAAATCACCTTCCAGGGCGCCGCCCGCACCGTGACCGGCTCCCAGCACCTGATCGAAGTCAACGGCAAAACCATCATGCTCGATTGCGGCCTCTTCCAGGGGAAACGCAAGGACGCCTTCGAACGAAACCGCAGCGAATTGTGCCGGAGCGAGGGCGTCGACTGCCTGGTCCTCTCCCACGCCCACATCGATCATTCGGGGCGCATCCCCTGTCTCGTCAAAAACGGCTTCAAGGGCGATATCTTCTGCACCTCGGCCACCCGGGACCTGTGCGCCGTCATGCTCATGGACAGCGCCATGATCCAGGAGAAGGACGTCGAGTTCGTCAATCGCCGGCGCCAAAAGAAAGGCCAGCGCCTCTTCGAGCCCCTTTATACCAAGGCCGACGTGGCCCAAGCCATGCAGCATTTCACGGGGCTGAGCTACAACCGCAAGCACCAGCTCTTTCCCGGCATCGAGCTCACCATGATCGATGCCGGCCACATGCTGGGGAGCGCCCATGTCCTCCTCGACATCGACGACAAGGAGACCGGGAAGCAACATCGGCTGGTCTTCAGCGGCGATATCGGCCGGCCGGATGTCCCCATCATCCGCGACCCCGTGCCGATCCGCGACGGCGCCGATCTCCTGATCATGGAGAGCACCTACGGCAACCGGCTCCACCCGGCCTATCCCGAATCGGAACAGGAGTTGGGGCGGATTGTCAATGAAACCGTCAGGCGGGGCGGATCGCTCCTGATCCCGGCCTTCGCGGTCGGTCGGACCCAGCAGCTCGTCTACGCCCTCCACAAGCTCCACAACGCCAGGACCATCCCCGACCTCCCGATCTTCGTCGACAGCCCCCTGGCGACCCGCACCACCGAGGTCTTCCGCCTCCATCCGGAGGTCTACGACGCCGAAATCCGCGAGTTCTTGCTGACCGACGACGACCGCAACCCCTTCGGCTTCCACCGCCTCCAGTACAC
>JBBQBQ010000091.1:0-12542 GCA_038317685.1 Desulfuromonadales bacterium
CGGATCAACAGGGCTGCGGGAAAGCGCGTCACGGTTGCGTCAGGATGGTACCAGGCCAGGAAACGGTCTGCGAACTCCCGACCACGAATCATCCCGGCCAGTTGCAGGGCGGTGTCCCTGGACACGACCGGGCTGAGGAAATAGCTGCCGACACTCGGCAGCCATTTTGCCCCGGCGACGACCATCCCTTTTTTTTCCCTGACCTCAAGCACCGTGGCCCGCCGCGCCGCCAGGTCGTCCCCGGCCCGGCCCCGTTCAGCATGCCAGCTCAACAGGTCCTGATAGATCAGCGGTTCCGGGCGAAGGGTTAAAGGGAATTCAAGCGTCGCCTCCAGGATGACCAGGCCGGGCGTGTATCGTCCCGGGTCCTTGAGCGCACTGGAGCGATAGGAAAAATTCAGGGCCTTGGCATCCAGCTCAACCATGGAGCACCGGTGCAGATCAAAGGCCCGGGCGGACAAGAATCGGTCGGCAAGCCGCTGCCCGTAGGCGGCGATGTTCTGGACCACCGCCGCCCCCACGGTGCCCGGTATTCCGGAAAGCAGCTCGAGTCCGGGCACCTCCTGGCTGCACAGGGTTTCGACCAGCGAATCAAATCGGCAGCTCCCGGCGGCGCGGACGATGATGGAGGTCTTACCCTTCGAAATGTCGATGCTCCGGCCGTCACGGTACAGGCAGAGAGGGGCCTCCAGCTCTTCACCGATTACCGTATTGGAGAGTTCGCCGCCGATGTGGAGCTGGTTTCGCGAGGCGGCGGCAAGGCTGCCCAAGTGATCCTGCATCTCCCCGGGATCGCTGATGATTCGGACCTCCGGCCCACGCGAGCGCAGACCGAGGGTGTTCAGTGCCTCAAGCTCCTGGTCTGAAATCAATCGCATGAAAGGGTTCTCCGAGAGAGAGAACTTCGGGGCGGGTCTTGCAGGCCGACCAGTCGGGCAGCAGCGATACCTCCGTCCCCATGGCTGCCGAACCGGCCGGGGAAGGGTCTCGGGGAAAATAACATCCGAAGGATTGAAGTCAAGGCTTTAATCTCTCTCCCAAAAACGGCCGGGACAACCTGGTTGGCCGGCTGCTCGCCTCCAGCATTCCGCAAATCGTCCCGGTTCCGGGCGAACGACATCCTTGCAGCCTTCGGCAAATCGATTAGAATGGAGGGACTTCTCACCCAACCTTTGACGGAGGCTCCCATGGACAAGTACCGTTGCCTGATCTGCGACTATATCTACGACCCGACCGAGGGTGATCCCGGCAACGGCGTCGCCCCCGGCACCGCCTTCGAGGATCTCCCGGCCGACTGGGTCTGTCCCCTGTGCGGCGCCGACCAGAGCAACTTCGAGAAGATCTGAACCCACCCCAACCCGGCCGTTCCGCCGGTGCGGAACAGCCGGCAAGGAGAACCCCATGGCACTCATCCCCTTCGTCGACCAGGACGTCTGTATCAGTTGTCGGCTCTGCGTTGACACCGTCCCCGAGGTCTTTCGCATGACCGATAACGACCTGGCAGAGGTCTACGAGCCGAACGGAGCCGACGAAGAGCATATTCAGGAGGCGATGGACGCCTGTCCGGTCGCCTGCATCCACTGGCGTTAGTTCGGATGCGCCAGGACGCGAGCGGTCGCCCCCTCCCGGCGAACCACGGTTTCTCTACCCTGCGACCCGGCCGGCTCAGCTTCCGGGATGCCCTGGCCTTGCAACAGGAGTTGCTGGCCGCCCGCCTGCAGGGGGGCGAGGATCTCCTCCTGCTTCTCGAGCATGACCCGGTGATCACCCTCGGCCGCGGCGCCCGCCCCGACCATCTGCTGCGTCCCCGCGGGGAGCTGCTGCAGGAGGGATTGGAGGTCGTCGAAGTCGGCCGCGGGGGCGATGTCACCTGGCACGGACCGGGGCAGCTGATCGGCTACCCGATCGTCGACTTGACCCCCTACGGGCGCGACCTGCATCATTACCTGCGCTGCCTTGAAGAGCTTCTGCTCAGGGTTCTGGCCGCCTTCGGCGTCGCGGGAGGTCGCATCCCCGGCAAGACCGGGGTCTGGGTCGGGGCCGAGAAGATCGCTTCCATCGGCGTCGCTGTGCGCCGCTGGGTGAGCTGGCATGGTTTTGCCCTCAACGTGGCCGACCACCTCGACGGGTTCGCGGCCATCGTCCCCTGCGGTCTGCGGGGAGTGCGCATGACCGCCCTGGAGAGGCTCCTCGGCCGGCCGGTCCCCCTCGCCGAGGTCGAAGCGGAGGTCATTGCCGCTTTTGCCGAAACCTTCGACAGCCATCACAGAGGTTCCTATGCCCTCCCCCCCGTCCCGTAAACCCGATTGGCTCAAGGTCCGCTTCCCGGGCGGGCCCAACTACGCCCGCATCGACCGCTACCACCGCGAGCAGGGGCTGCACAGCGTCTGCCGCAGCGCCGCCTGCCCCAACCAGGGAGAGTGCTGGAACCGGGGGACCGCCACCTTCATGATCCTCGGCGAATACTGCACCCGCGATTGCCGTTTCTGCAATGTCGCTTCCGGCGTCCCCCTCCCCCCTGATCCCGCCGAAGCCCGGAAGATCGCGCAGGCGGTGGCTGAACTCGGCCTGCACCACGCCGTCATCACCGCGGTGACCAGGGACGACCTGACCGACGGCGGCGCCGCGGCCTTCGCCGCCCTCGTCGAGGCGATTCGCTGCGCCGCCCCCGCCTGTCGGGTCGAGCTGCTGATCCCCGATCTCGCCGGCAACTGGACCGCTCTGGCGACGATCCTCGCCGCCGGACCGGCGCTCCTCGGCCATAACCTGGAGACGGTGTCGCGCCTCTACCCGGAGGTCCGCCGGGGAGCCGACTACCGCCGTTCCCTCGACCTCCTCGCTGCGTCACGGGAGATCGCCCCGGCGATTCCGACCAAGTCGGGGCTGATGCTCGGGCTGGGGGAGGATCGCGCAGAACTGCTGGCGGCCTGTGCCGACCTGCGCAGCGTAGGCTGTGACTACCTGACCCTCGGCCAGTATCTCGCTCCGACCCGCCGACACCACCCGGTGGCGCGGTTTCTTCCCCCCGTGGAGTTCGACGAATTGCGCATCGCGACCCTCGCTCTCGGCTTTCGTCATGTGGAGGCCGGACCGCTGGTCCGCTCCTCCTACCACGCCGACCGCCAGTTCGGCGAAGGAGCCCCATGAACCCTCAGGACGACATCTTCCGCCACCTCATCATCGGTTCCGGCCCCGCCGGCCTCACCGCCGCCCTCTACGCCGCCCGCAGCAACTGCTGCCCCCTTCTCATCCAGGGCGCCCAGCCCGGCGGGCAGTTGACGACCACGACCACCGTCGACAATTTTCCCGGCTTCCCGGAAGGGATCGACGGCAACGAGCTGATGCAGAGCATGGAGCAGCAGGTGCGGCGCTTCACCGGCAACCTGGTGACCGGCACGGTGACTCGCGTCGACCTCTCCTTTTCTCCGTTCCAGGTCTGGGTCGACGAGGTCGTCTATCGCGGCCGCACCCTGATCATCGCCACCGGTGCTTCGCCGAAGATGCTCGGCCTGTCCAACGAGTGGGAACTGATGGGACGGGGGGTCTCGGTCTGCGCCACCTGCGATGCCTTTTTCTACCGTGACAAAGAGGTGGTGGTGGTCGGCGGCGGCGACACCGCCCTGGAGGAGGCGGCCTTTCTGGCCCGCTTCGCCCGCAAGGTGACAGTGGTCCACCGTCGCGACGCGCTGCGCGGGACTCCGGTTCTGCAGCAGCGCGCCATGGAGAACGAGACGATCCGCTTTCGCTGGGGGACCGAGGTGACTGCCATCCTCGGCGACAAAACCGCCGGAGTGCGCGGGGTGAGGCTCCGCCACGTCGGCACCGGCGAGGTCAGTGATCTGGCCTGCGACGGCCTCTTCATCGCCATCGGCCACATCCCGAACACCGACCTGTTCCGGGAGCAGCTGGAACTCGACGCGCAGGGCTACATCGTCACCCGCAATTTTACCGCCACCAGCGTTCCCGGGGTCTTCGCCGCCGGCGACGTCCAGGACCCCCACTTCCGGCAGGCGATCACCGCCGCCGGCAGCGGGGCGATGGCGGCGATCCAGGCCGAACGCTACCTCGAATGCCTCGCCGACAACGGCGCCGGGTCGTCCTGCGCCCAGTCGATGTTCAACCCCCAGCCGCAGGGATAGGTGCCGCCCATGGACAACTTCACGCTGGTGCGCCCCGAACATCTCAATCACCACGGATATCTCTTCGGCGGGGCGCTCCTCAAGTGGGTCGACGAGTTCGCCTGGCTGGTCGCCTCCCGGGACTACGTCGGCTGCAGCTTCGTCACCGTGGCGATGGACGACATCGTCTTCCGCCACCCGGTCGCCAACGGCTCGATCCTGCGCTTTTCCATCCTGCCGGAAGCGCGGGGGCGAACCTCGGTGACCTACAGCGTCGATGTCCATGCCGATGCCCCCGGCGCCAACGCCGAGGAGCCGGTCTTTTCGACCCGCGTCACCTTTGTCCGCCTCGATGAGAACGGCCGCAAATGCCCGGTCCCGGAGGTGGCGAAGTTGCGTTCGCGGGACAATCCGGCCGGAGGTTGACCAACCATCCGGTGACGCCACATCAAGGAGGGGGATATGAGGGGGAGAAAACCTTTGCTGGCGGTGCTGGCGGCACTGGCCATGTCCATGTCGGGAATCGCCAAAGCTGCCGTCTACCGCTGGGTCGA
Source organism: Desulfuromonadales bacterium (assembly GCA_038317685.1). Classification (GTDB taxonomy): domain Bacteria; phylum Desulfobacterota; class Desulfuromonadia; order Desulfuromonadales; family DDH964; genus JBBQBQ01. The sequence goes on from JBBQBQ010000091.1 coordinate 4,673, forward strand.
TGAAACCGGCCAAAGCCACTTTTCGGACCGGCCGCGCCCGGGGAAGGACGACGAAACCCTGCAGCTTTTCGATTCGGACGGGGGGCGCGGGGAGGCGGGCGGGATCCCGGCGCGGAAGACCTCGACCGGCACCGGACGCCGACCGCCGGCAGTCCGGGACAAGCAGATCACCGCCAACGATTACCGCATTCAGGTGCGGGTCGACCAACAGGGGGAATTGGTGAGCTTTACCGGGCGCATTGCCGACGGACCGCCCTGCAAACGTCTGCGCCTCACCTTCTACGCCCACTCCAACGACGGTCTGAAGGCGGCGGCCAGCACCGCGGTGGAAGACCTCGGCCGCTTCGGCAGCCGCCTTTTCGAAACCTCCGACCGAGTCAAGACGCCCAGCGCCCCCTTCGACCGAAGCTGGACGGTCTCCGACATCGCCGGCCTCTGCGACTGAAATCATCCCGACCGGGAGGGAGACTTGGTCCCCGGACGGTCTGAAGGAACCCGGGACACTCCCGGGAGGAGCTCATGATGGAATGGATCCAGCACCTCATCGGCCTCGATGAATGGCCTATCGCCGCCGTTTCGGCCATGACTTTGGCGGCTGCCGTGCTCATCGGCCTGCTCGGCTACCTCATCCTCTTCAAGGTGCTGTTCCGTTTCGCCGCCCGGCCCGATACCTCCCTGCAACACAGCCTGGTCAGGCGCTGGCGACATCCGGCCAAAATCCTGCTGCCGCTGTTGGCGGTCCTCATGACCTTGCCATCGCTGCGCCTTCCTGAAAAGCTGGCGGCGCTGCTGGAGCACCTGGGCAGCCTGACCCTGATCGCCGCCCTCGCCTGGCTGTTGACCGCCACCCTCTATGGCTCGCGGGAACTGATCCTGCTCCGCTACGACCTCACGGCCTGCGACAACCTCAAGGCCCGGGAGGTCTCGACCCAGGTCAACGTATTGGTCAAAATTGCCGCCGTGGTCATTCTGGTCGTGGCCGGGGCGACCATGCTGATGACCTTCGACAAGGTGCGCCAGGTCGGGGTGAGCCTGCTGGCGTCGGCGGGGATCGTCGGGATCATCGTCGGTTTCGCCGCCCAGAAGAGTCTGGCGACCCTCTTCGCCGGCATCCAGATCGCCATCACCCAGCCGATCCGGATCGACGACGTGGTGATCGTCGAAGGCGAATGGGGGCGCATCGAGGAGATCACCTTGACCTACGTGGTGGTCTGCATCTGGGATCTGCGACGCCTGGTGGTGCCGATCTCCTACTTTCTGGAAAAACCCTTCCAGAACTGGACCCGGGGTTCGGCCGAACTGCTCGGCACGGTGACTCTGCACTGCGACTACCGGGTGCCGGTGGCGGCGGTGCGCGCCGAACTGGAGAGAATCCTGGCGACCAATCCGCTTTGGGACGGCAAGGCCTCCGGCCTGATTGTCGTCGAGGCGACGGACACTACCATTGTCCTGCGGGCCCTGGTGAGCGCCAGGGATTCGGGAAAAGCCTGGGACCTGCGCTGCCAGGTCAGGGAAAATCTGGTCGAATTTCTGCAGCGTGAGTATCCCGACTGCCTGCCGCGACTGCGGGCGGAGGTCGCATCCTCCTTGCCCATTCATCAGACGGATGGCTGATCGTTTGCCTTCGGAGCCTGGGTCCAGATCAGGAACGTCAGCTCCAACCAAGTAAATAATTCATCTAATGCTGTTCTGTCGCTCAAAGTCGGTCGTCAGGCCAGAATCCTTTACTGTCTCATGAAGTGCATGCCCACGGACGATAGTGGCCCGATCCCGACAGCCGGGCCGAAGGGATGAATGGTTTTATGAACGGTACCCTGGCGGGGAGAAAAGGACAGTTCGGGACTTCGGCAGTCTTTTTGACTGCGATCTCCACGATCCTGGGCGCCATCATGTTCCTGCGCTTCGGGTTTGCAGTGGCCAATGTCGGTTTTATGGGGACGCTCGCCATCATCCTGATCGGCCATGCGGTCACCATCCCCACCGCGTTGGCATTGGCCGAAATTGCCACCAATCAGAAGGTCGAGGGAGGCGGCGAGTATTTCATCATCTCCCGCTCCTTCGGCAGCGTCCCCGGCGCGGCGATCGGCATTGCCCTCTTTTTTTCCCAGGCCATCAGCGTGGCCTTCTACATGATCGCCTTCGCGGAAGCCTTTGGGCCTCTCTTCCACTTCCTCAAGAGTGCCTATGGCGTGGAGATTACCGACCCGCGGATCGTCAGCTTTCCCGCGTTGATCATCCTGATGGCCGTCGTCCTCAAGAAGGGCGCCGACATCGGCATGAAAGTCCTCTACGTGGTGGTCTTCTTCCTCTTCCTCTCCCTGGTTCTCTTCTTTCTGGGGAGCACCGGCTACGGACAATCCTTCTCCTACGTGCGGATGATCCACACCATCGACAACCCGGCCGGCTTTTTCCTGGTCTTTGCCATTTGCTTTCCGGCCTTTACCGGGATGACGGCCGGGGTCGGACTTTCCGGTGATTTGCGAGACACGCGCAAGTCGATTCCGCTGGGGACCCTGGCCGCGACCCTGACCGGCATGGTTGTTTACGTGGCGATTGCACTGAAACTGGCCATGTCGGCTTCGCCCCAGGTGCTCGCCGGCGACCAACTGGTGATGACGCGAATTGCCCTGTGGGGACCGATCATCCCGCTCGGACTGGCCTGTGCCACCATCTCTTCGGCCCTCGGTTCAGCACTGGTGGCGCCGCGAACCCTGCAGGCCCTCGCCAACGACAAGGTCATCCCCTTGCCGCGGCTGAATACCTGGCTGGCCAAGGGGGAGGGGGCGACCAACGAGCCGAAGAACGCCTCGGTCGTCGTCGTTCTGATCGCGGTGATCTTCGTCCTCATGGGCGATGTCAACATGGTCGCGCAGGTGATTTCGATGTTCTTCATGGTCACCTATGGGTCGATCTGTCTGATCTCCTTCCTCGAACACTTCGCGGCCGATCCATCCTACCGTCCAGCCTTTCGCTCGCGCTGGTACATTTCACTCTTCGGCGCCGCGGCCTGTTTCCTGTTGATGTTCAAGATGAACACCCCCTATGCGATCCTTTCGATCGTGGTGATGAGTGCGCTTTATCTGGTGGTCTCCTACACCAACACCGACAAAAAGGGGCTGGCGGTCATTTTTCAGGGGACGATATTCCAGACCAGCCGCACCCTCCAGGTCTTCCTTCAGAAGTCGAGGCGTTACGAACAGGAAGATCGCTGGCGGCCCTCGGTGGTCTGCATCTCCCGGGCTTCTTTTGAGCGCTTTGATGCCTTTGACCTGCTGCGCTGGTTCTCCTCTCGTTACGGCTTCGGCATGTACATCCACTACATCACCGGGTACCTTTCGCGGGTCACCATGGAAGAGTCCCGCCTGGTCCACCAACGCCTGGTCCGGCTGGCCGATGTCAGTCACAGCAACATCTACGTCGATACCATTGTCAGCCCCTCCTACTCCTCGGCGCTGGCCAATGTTGTGCAACTCCCCGGCATTTCCGGGAAGGAAAACAACCTGATTCTCTTCGAATTCGCCCGTAGCACCCAGGACCATCTCGATGAGATCATCACCAATTACCGGATGGTGGCCTCGGCAGGCTTCGACCTGTGTGTTCTGGGGAGTACCGATCGCGGCTTCGGCTATTGCCGGGAAATCCATATCTGGCTGGGACCGCACGATTACCGCAACGCCACCTTGATGATCCTCTTGGGCTACATCGTCCTCGGTCACCCCGACTGGAAGAAGGCGGAGATCAAGCTCTTTGCGTCCTTCCCCCTGGAAGACCTGGAGGAAGAACGGGGTCACCTGATGACCATGATCGCCAAGGGCCGTCTGCCGATTTCGGCCAAGAACGTAGAACTGATCGTCAACGATCCCCACTCTTCGCGGATCGATGCCATTCGCCTGCGCTCGCAGGATGCCGACCTGATCATTCTCGGCCTGATCGGCGATGCGATCATGCACCAGAAGGGGAAAATCTTCGAAGGATACGAGGGCCTTGGTAACATCCTCTGGGTCAATGCCCAGAAGGAGATCGACCTCAGCCGGGAGACGAGCAGTGCCGGGGATGACGAAAAGGTCCCCGCCACCGGCCCGGAGCACCGGCCAGGGGCGAATTCCGATGGAACTTTGGCGCCGGAGGCTTCCCATATTGATCCAGCCCCCTCTGCTCCCGAGGAAGAGAGATGAAGAGTTTGATCGATTGGTTGCAGCAGGTGACCGGATTCGCGCCCGACACCCTGCGCAATCTCATCGACTCGCTGTTGATCCTGCTCTTCCTCGGATTGGTGCGAACCGGGATATTGCGCGTCGTCTGGCGTCAAACCAGCGATGTCTCTCTTCGCTATCGCTGGCGGAAGACCTCCTCCTACCTGGTTTTCTTAATCGCCTGCCTGCTGGTGGGACGAATCTGGTTCAAGTGGTTTGAATCCCTGGCCACTTTTCTCGGCCTGCTTTCCGCCGGCCTGGCCATTGCCTTGCAGGACCTGGTCAAGAGCCTCGCCGGCTGGGCCTTCGTGCTATGGCGCAAACCGTTTTCGGTGGGAGACCGGATTCAGGTGGGGAGCCATCGGGGTGATGTGATCGACCTCCGGATATTTAAATTCAGCCTGCTCGAAATCGGCAACTGGGTGGACGCCGACCAGAGCACCGGCCGGGTCCTGCATTTACCCAACAGCCTGATCCTCAGCGAGGTCATTGGCAACTACTCCAAGGGCTTCGACTTTATCTGGAACGAGTTGCCGGTGTTGGTGACCTTCGAAAGCAATTGGGAAAAAGCCAAGACCTTGCTTCAGGAAATCGCCCACCGCAACGGCAGTCATTTGAGTGCCGAGGCCGAATTTCAGGTCAAGGAAGCCAGCAAACAATACATGATTTTCTTCAGCAAACTGACCCCGACCGTCTACACCTCGGTGCAGGACAGCGGCGTGCTTCTCACCATCCGCTACCTGACCGCACCCCGCGAAAGGCGCGGCAGCACCCAGTCCATTTGGGAAGACATCCTGCACACCTTCGCCCAGCACCAAGATATCGACTTCGCCTACCCGACCCAACGTTTCTACCATAATGTCACGGAAGGCAAGTCGGGGGCCCGGGCCACGCCGGACGGGGGATAACCATTGGAATCTTTGAATTTGCGGGGGACCTCCCCCCTGTTATACTGTGTCGGAATCACCCCGATCCCGGTCAACCCGGGATATCCCGAAAGCCTTTAATACGATCCGGACCCGGCCATGCCCTTTGCAGCGAACCTCAGTCCCCAGTGGCTGGAATCCCTGTTCCAGCTCTGGAGCGTCGACCCGACCCAGGTCCCGGCCGACTGGCAGGCCTTCTTCAGCGGTTTTGAGCTGGCCGGAAGCTCCGGGGGCATCGATCCGGACCATGCCCTGAAGGCAGCGGCGATCCAATCCCTCCTTTACCGTTATCGGGACCTCGGCCACCTGCAGGCCTGCACCGACCCTCTCGCCTCCTGCCCCGTCGATCATCCCCAACTGACTCTGGCAGCGTTCGATCTCTCCGCCGCGGACCTCGATACGACCTTTTTCGTCAAGCGCTTCCATACCGAGCGCGCCACCCTGCGCGAGATCGTGACAGTGCTGCGGGAAACCTACTGCCGCTCGATCGGCGTCGAATTCATGCACATCCAGAATCCCGAGGAACGCCAATGGCTCAAGGACCGCATGGAGTCGGTGCGCAACCGTCCCGCCGTGTCCCGCGAACGCCAGCAACGCATCCTCGCCAAACTGCAGCAGGCGGCCCTCTTCGAGGCCTTCCTGCACCGTCACTTCCTCGGCCAGAAACGCTTCTCCCTGGAAGGGGGCGAGGTCATCATCCCTTTCCTCGATGCGGTCGTTGAAAAAGCCAGGCAACTCGCCATGCGTGACCTGGTCCTGGGCATGACCCATCGCGGCCGGATCAACGTTCTGGCCAACGTCTTTCGCAAACCCCTGGCGACGATCTTCGCCGAGTTCGAGGACAATCTCGAATACAACTTCGTCGGGGAGGGGGACGTCAAATACCATAAGGGCTTCTCCTGCGATATCGAAGGCGACGGAGAACCGCCCCTGCATCTGAGTCTGGCCAGCAACCCCAGTCACCTGGAAGCGGTCGATCCGGTCGTCGAGGGGAAATCCCGCGCCCGTCAGGAGGAGTATGGCGAAGCCGGAACCCGTCAAGTGCTGCCGCTGCTGATTCACGGCGATGCCGCCTTCGCCGGCCAGGGGATGATCGCCGAAACCTTCAACCTCTCCCAGCTCGAAGGCTACTGCACCGGCGGCACCCTGCATCTGGTCATCAACAACCAGATCGGCTTCACCACCGGCCCCGCCGAAGCCCGCTCCACCCTCTATGCGACCGACATCGCCAAGATGCTGATGGTGCCGATTTTCCATATCCACGGAGAGGATCCGGAAGCGGCGGTCTACATCGCCGAACTGGCTCTCGACTACCGCCAGACCTTCGCCAAGGACGTGGTGGTGGAGATTATCTGCTACCGGCGTCATGGGCACAACGAGGGGGACGAACCCTATTTCACTCAGCCGCTCATGTACGACAAGATCAAGGAGCGCCCGCCGATCCACGAACTCTATGCCGATCGCCTGGAAGTTCAGGGCTTCCCCCGCGACGCCATCGAGGCCTCGGCCGCCGCCATCGACCAGCGGCTGGAAGCGGCCCTCGCCGCCAGCAACCGCAAGGACTCCGACCAGGGGTTCCTCGGCAAGTGGCAGGGGATCGCCCGCGACTGGTCGCCGGCCACGCCGGAGACGGCGGTCTCAGCCGAAAGGCTGCGGGCCCTGGCCGCCCAGCTCGCCGCCATTCCCGCCGACTTTCACCCCCATCCCAAGGTTGCCGGCCTCCTGGAACGGCGCCGGGAGGCGGTGGAGAAGGGGGAGGGGCTCGACTGGGGGAACGCCGAAACCTTGGCCTACGCGACGCTGCTGGCGGAAGGGGCCTCGGTGCGACTGGCCGGGCAGGACTCGCGGCGCGGCACCTTCAACCATCGCCACAGCGTGCTGATCGACATGCAGAGCGGCCTGCAATACGTGCCGCTGGTGACGGTGACCGAAGGGGAGGCGATGTTCAGGGTTTACAACAGCTCCCTCTCGGAGGTCGCCGCCCTCGGTTTCGAATACGGCTACTCGCTGGAGACCCCGCTCGGGCTGACGATATGGGAAGCGCAATTCGGCGACTTCGCCAACGGCGCCCAGGTGATCCTCGATCAGTTCATCAGCAGCAGCGAAACCAAGTGGGATCGCTCCAGCGGTCTGACCCTCTTCCTCCCTCACGGCTTCGAGGGGCAGGGGGCCGAGCACTCCAGCGCCCGGATCGAACGCTACCTGCAGCTCTGCGCCGACAACAACCTGCAGGTCGTTTACCCTTCGACGCCGGCCCAGTTCTTCCACCTGCTGCGGCGCCAGGTCAAGCTCCCGTTTCGCCGCCCGCTGATCGTCTTCACCCCCAAGAGCCTGCTGCGCCTGCCGGCCTGCCGCTCGGTCCTTGCCGAGCTGAGCGCCGGGGCGTTTCGGGAGGTTCTCACTGACCCCGGCGACCCGGCCCGGGTCCGACAGGTCCTGCTCTGCAGCGGCAAGGTCTATTTCGAACTGGACGAGCACCGGCTGAAGTCAGGACGCGACGATGTCGCCATCCTTCGCATCGAACAGCTCTACCCCCTGCGCAACAATCTCCTTGAAGCGGCCCTTCGTCCCTATGACCGGGAGCGCTGCCGTTTCTCCTGGGTACAGGAGGAACCGAAGAACAGCGGAGCCTGGAACTTCATCCATGACCTGCTGGCGAAGCTCCTCGGCTCCTATCCGCGTTACGTCGGCCGTCCCCGCGCCGCCGCCCCGGCCGTCGGCTCCCACCGGCTGCACAAGCTGGAGCAGGAC
>JBBQBQ010000092.1:0-12408 GCA_038317685.1 Desulfuromonadales bacterium
GCTCCATCCCCCGGCCATATACGACCGCCGGAACCAGGCCCTGACGCCGAACGGCCCGCGCCCCACCTTTGCCAATGCCGTCACGCCGGGTGACGTCGAGAGTCGACTGTGCCATGTTGTTCCTCCATGCAACGAGCGGCCGGAGGGCCGGCCTGGAATCGTTGGCGGTTAATTATCTTCAGACGAAGAGAGAACTGACCGATTCATCACCATGGATGCGTCTGATCGCTTCAGCGAGCAGTTCCGCCACCGACAAGCTGCGCAGCTTGGGACATGCCGCCTGCTTGTCGCCGGTGGGAATGGTGTTGGTGACCACCACTTCGCGCAAACAGCTTTCGTTGATCCGCTCCAGCGCCGGCCCGGACAGAACGGCGTGGGTGGCGCTGGCATAAATTTCCCGGGCACCCTTTTCCTTCAAGGCCTTGGCGGCCTGGCAGAGGGTCCCTGCGGTATCGATCATGTCATCGACAATCAGGCAGACTTCTCCTTCGACATCGCCGATGATGTGCATCACTTCGGAAACGTTCGGACCGCTGCGACGCTTGTCGATGATGGCCAGACCGGCATTGAGCCGCTTGGCGAAGGCGCGGGCCCGCTCGGTCCCGCCGGCATCGGGAGAGACGACCACCAATGGTCCCCTGAGATTCTCCTTGATATCGGCCAGAATCACCGGAGCCGCATAAAGATGATCGACGGGAATATTGAAAAACCCCTGAATTTGGCCGGCATGGAGGTCCATGGTCAGGACCCGGTCGGTCCCGGCGGTGCTGATGAGGTCGGCCACCAGTTTGCTGGTGATCGGGGTTCGGGGGGCCACTTTGCGATCCTGACGGGCATACCCGAAGTAGGGGATGACTGCGGTGATGCGTGCGGCCGACGCACGCTTGAGAGCATCGACCATGACCAGCAGTTCCATCAGGTTGTTGTTGGAGGGTGCACAGGTCGACTGGATGACGTAGACATCCCGGCCACGGACATTCTCGCTGATCTCGACCATGATCTCCCCGTCGGAGAAGGTCTTGACCTTGGCCTGTGCCAGAGAAACCCCGAGGCTGGCACAGATTTCCCGGGCCAGGGGAAAATTGGAATTACCGGAAAAAACCTTGAGTTTGTCCACCGCGACTCCTTGCTGCTCCACGCCGAACAAAGCAGGTCATGGAAACCCATGACCTGACCGGAAGGGGAGAGGCGATCTGTCGATTAAGGGGTAAGAAAAGGCTCTCTGTTTATCTGGCTACGCGGCCCGTTGCCGCCCTTGAGGGGCAATACTCGGGGAGCGCGAAGGTTATAATGGCTGGGGCGCCAGGATTCGAACCTGGGAATGCCGGAATCAAAATCCGGTGCCTTACCGCTTGGCGACGCCCCAAGGATGCAGACTCATCAGGCGGAGCGTTCGCCCTCAACGGGTTCGACCAACCAGACCCGCCAGGCTGATTCGCTCTGGATAACGCCCAATGCGGACCGGGCCATGGACTCGTCATCGAAGACCCCGAAAACTGTGGGGCCGCTACCGCTCATCAAGGCCCCGGCGGCCCCCAATTCCAGCAACCGCCGTTTAATCCCGGCAATCAGGGGAAAACGGCCGATGGTGACCTGCTCCAAATCATTGTGCAGCAGGCGCACGAGGTCCCCCGTCGTCCTGGGAAACTCGCGCAGTCTAGCCACATCCCCAGGGGAAGTCAACCCCAAATTTCCGTAGACCCAGGAGGTGGATACGGCGATCCCCGGGTTGACCAGCAGGTACCAGACCTCGGGCAGGGGCGGCCCTGCTTCGAGGAGGTCACCGATGCCGGTGGCCCAGGCACTGGAAGCGAAGATAAAGAACGGCACATCGGCGCCAAGGCGGCGGCCGAGGGCCATCAGTTGCGGGCGCGAGAGGTTGAGTCCGAGCATCGCATCGAGGCCCGTCAGCACCGCCGCGGCATCGGACGAGCCACCCCCGAGGCCGGCGGCCAGGGGAATCTGTTTATCGATGTCAATGGTCACGGCCCACGTCTGGCCAGCCGCATCCAGAAGTAACCGGGCTGCCCGGGCGGCAATGTTCTCCTCTCCGACGGCCAGCTCAACACCGGAGCACGTCACCACGGTGCGGGAATCCGTTTCGAGGTCGATCGTTACCCGATCAAAGAGTGAGACGCGCTGCATGAGCATCGCCAGTTCGTGATAGCCATCGGGGCGGCGGCCGAGAACGTGGAGGCAAAGATTGATCTTGGCGGGGGCCGGGAAAGAACGCAGCATTTTCAGGACTCGCGACAGAGATGGATCCGGGGCATTCTGCTCAAGCTTTTCAACAGACACGCTACGGCAGACCATCTTTCCGGTTTCTAGGGGGCTTGTCAAGGGTCATTGCCGCCCCCCTTTCGCCCGGGGATTGGCCGCAGAAACAGCGATGGTTCAAGGCGTCGCGTAATGGTTGAGCCGCTCCCGGAGTCGGGCAATTTCAGGGGTTTCATGCCCCGCAGTCCCCTTCAGGATGTCCACCGCATTGATCCCCGGCTGCTTGTAATAAGCGGCGGTGGCAGCATTGTCGATCTGCAGTGATGAGCCTTCCAGAGACACCCCCGCGAAGAGCCCGCGGCTCCGGGAGTAGGAATAAATCTCGGACCGGAAGGTGGCGTCGGTCGCCCCTTCCAGTCTGCGCCCAACCGGGCCGGCGGCGACCCCGACGTCGCCACCGAAGGTGAACGTGCCGTCCATCAGTCGCTCAATGTTCCGACGACTCCTGAAGACCAGAATCACGTCTGTTGACTGCGCGCCGAGCTGCCAACCGACACTCCCCCCTGTTAGGGAGATGAAGACCGGGTTGCTCCAGTGCCCCTTGTCATCCCGCACCAGGAGAACTCCGGTTCCGTAACGGCCACCGACCACCACCCCGACTTTGAGCATATTGGGGAGGATGGCAATTCCGGAACCGGCCAGCAATGCCGGAGGGATCCCCTGTTCCGGGATGGCCATGATTTCGTCAAGAACGACAGTCGCCAACTCGACCTTTTCTTTCTGTTCGTCCGGTGCCGACCAGGCGTTTCCAGCCAGTCCAACGACCAGCCCGAGCAGGACCGCAACCTTGAAGGTTCGTTTCATTCAAGCGTCTCCTTGCAGCGAGGCCATGAGCCTTCGGGATTCTCTAGTTATCCTTGGGGAACAAGTCAACGGCAATCAGAGGAAGTGAGCCCGGCGAGTATACGGTCAGGACGGATGGTCTCCGCCCGCTCCCGAACCCAGGCGGAAAGACCTTTCAAGTCCAAGGGTTTGGAAAAAACCTTGCACCCCAAAGCCTCGGCCTCCAATAACTGTCCTTCCGTCCAGGCCCCGGAGAGGATTGCCTTATTCGATGCCACCCCTTTGCAGCCCCGCTCCTGCTGACGACGGATGAATTCAAGACCGGTCATGCGGGGCATACGGTTGTCGGTGATCAGCAGGTCACCACAGGGAAATTGTTGATTGCAACGACAGCCATCATCCCAATACAGGGGACAGGCGAGGGGGTCTGCGAAGGCGAGGGTCTCGTGCCCAAGCCTGCCGACCGTTGTTTCCAGCAGACGCAGGATCGGCTTGTCGTCTTCAAAGATGATCACCCTCAACTTCATAATCCCTCCGGCTAAGAACATCCCGATGGAGAAAATACCCGACGCCAGCATACCAAACACCCATCCACGAATGCGAGTGCAACCTCCGTGGGCGAGTCAAAAACCTTCAACGCTGCGGTCCGGAGAGCGGAACAGCGGCAAGGCAGCCAACGACCGGGCGCGAGCGGCCGGGGCATTGCCCAACGACATCCGTTCGGTATCCATCCCGACCACCTGCAGAAACTTTTGGGCTTCCTGCATCCCCCGGGCATACCCCGACTGATCGGAGATGGGTTTCCCTGGTACGTAGACCAGCAGCCGCCCACTCTGCTTCAGGTGAAAGACGACGTTGACCTCTCGCCCCCCCCCTTTTTTGAAACCGACGATGTAAGCGCTGCAGTACTGGCTGGGGAAACCTTCAAGGGACAAGGGGGCCATGCTGAAGGATTGCTGCACCTCAATGATGTCCCGCACCGGGTCGCAATCCACCTGCTCGCGGTCCCAGTCAACCTGGAAAAATGCCCCGGCTACCCCGCCCCGCCGTGCTGGCCTGGGACGGTTTGCCCCGACCATCGGCCGCAGCGAGGAGGACGGTGACGATGCCGGGGGGCTGGCCGGCCGCTCCTCAATTGCCTTAGCCGCCAAAGGCTGCTTCTGCACAGCCTCCAAACGCTCTTCAATGATCTTCTTGGCCGCTGCCAACTGCTGCCGCTCGGCTTTTTCCGCGGCCGCTCTTTGGGTAGCCAATTGGGCGGTCCGGGTGAGTTCCTGGGCGCGTTTTTCCAGGGCCGCCTTCTCCGCCCGCAGCTGTTCATTCGCCACCCGTTCCGCGGCCAGCCGCTCCCGCTCGGCCTTCTCGGCCTCGGCTCTTTGGGTAGCCAACTGAGCGGTCCTGGCAAGTTCCCTCGCGGTCTGTTCCAGGGCCGCCTTCTCCGCCAGCAACTGTTCATTGACAGCCTTTTCCGCCGCCAGCCGCTCCCGTTCACCCTTCTCGGCCAGGGCCCGGGTTTCTGCCAACCGGGCCGCATCACTCAACTCCTGCAAGCGTCGTTGGGCCTGGGCCTGTTCCCCTGCCAAGCGTTCACGCTCCGTCCGCTCCACAGCCAGGAGCCCCTCGACCTGGCTGACCCGGCCGACGAGTTCGGCGGACCACCGCTCGGCCTCACGTTTGGCTGCAACCAGGCTGTCCCGCTCCAATCGGTCGGCGACGGCCCGTTCTTCAGAAGCACGCATCGCTGCGGCAAGATCTGCGGCGCGTGCTTCCGCTTCACGCATCTCCCCAGCCAGTCGTTCACGATCGGCGGATAATTCTTCGCCGGTCCGCGCCAAGGCCGCGATCTGCGCATTGGCCAACTCCGCCTGGCGCTCCGCCTCCGCCTGGAGAGCCAGAAGCCGTTCCATTTCAGCCCGGTCGGAACGGCTCTTCTCGGCCGCCATACGGGCGGCTTTCGCCATGATCTTCCCTTGCCGTTTGAGGAATCTCCTCCCCGCGACCGAAGCTTCCGGTTGAGCCTTTTCGGCCCCGGGCGGCGTGGTCTCGACGGTCAGCACCGCCAGTTCCGCCTCAGCATTTTCCGGCAGTTCGACCCCAGCATCCTCCGCCAGTTCGGTGACGACGGAGGAGATCGCCTGGTCCGCGACGGTTTCCAGAGCGGCTGCCGGCAGTCCCGCCACGTTTCCAGCGGGGTCGAAGAGGGCATCGATGGCGTCGAGGAGAGCCTCTGCCCCTTCCTCCTCCGCGACCCTTTGGGCCGCAACCTGGGCGACGGCGAGCCGCTCCCGGCGGGTCCGCTCCTGGATCGCACGCCGGTTCGGAGAAAGCACCGCCCTCCCTTCCTCGTCCTCCCCGGCCCCCTTCTCCGCTGCGGCGGCCAGGGATCTAAGTTCGGTCAGCTCTTCGGCCCTCTGGGTCTCGGCTTTGGCCAGAGCGGCCGGAGGAAGCAGCACCGGAATGTCACGAATGATCACTTCACGCATCGCGGTCCCAAAGCGCAACTTGACCTCTTCCAGATCGAAGCCGTGCTCTTCCAGGCGAGGGAAGGCGCTCTCCAGCAAGGGTTCCGATGCCACCGCCCCCCCGGCAGAGGAGCTGACCTCGTAGATGAGGTTTCGCCGTTGTTCCTTGAGGTGGAGGGCGGCAAAGACCCGCTGCCCGCCTTCGGACTGGATCACCACAACATAGGCGTGGACCGGCGGCAAACCTGCAGGCGATCCGACCAGCTGCCGGGGGGTTCGACCCCGAAAGATAGACACGACATCTGGCTCTGCCGCCAATATCCAAGCAGGTTTCTGTTGTCGGGAAAACATGCAGATTGCTCCGTGGCTAGCGAGAGAGAAGGCCCGAAAAAGAACAGCCGGGTTGCCAAAATATCGGCTGATATTTCGGCAACCCGGCTGTCTCGAAGAGACCCTAGGCTTTCCGCCCCACCCTCGCGGATGGTTGAGTATTATCGTCTATCGCCTTGGATGCGATGATCTGGTTTTGAATATATTAAATCCCAGTGAGCGAATTAGCAAGGATCAAGGAAAAGCCTCCCCGGTTCTCACCCCGCGCACCTTTCCATCGCACGGCTAACCGTCCCCAACCTCTGCCCTTTCGCAAACCGCTGCTCTGCCGCGAGGCGAGTCACGCCGCTGTGCCACCAGCAGCAAAGGCACCCGTTGCCGGTTGGGTACGGCTAATTGCAGCACCTCCCAGCGCCGCGAATCAAGAACAGCGAACCAGGACGTCACCTCCGCCGTCTCGGTGGCGCCGCCGGGATGTCCGGGGTATACCACCACCGCCAGGCGGCCACCTGTCGCCAGGCCTTCCGCCGCCTGGTGAAGGGCAGCGAGGGTCGTTCCCGGCCGGGTCAAAACCGAACGATCTCCCCCCGGCAGGTAACCGAGGTTGGCGATCACCACCCGGGCCGGCGTCTGGAGAAACTCGGCAAGCCTGCTGTGGCAAGCCGCCACCAGAGCGACTCCCGGCGCCGCCGTCAGGGCGGCCGGGTCGCTGACGGGGGAGTGGACCGGGACCGCGGACTGGCGCAGACGTTCTTCTGTCTGGGTTAACGCCGCCCGTTGGATATCGAAGGCCAGCACTTTTCCACCAGGGGCCACCTGTTGCCAAAGGAAGAGGGAATCGACGCCGCGACCGGCGGTAAGATCGACGGCCAGGTCACCAGGGGCGAGAATGGACGCCAGCAGAGCATGGGACCAGGGAGTGATGCGGATCAGCGTTGAAGGGACAACCATGGCGGAAGGTCAGCCCTGGCCGCGAATTTCGTTGAGTACCCTGAGTTTGAGATCGATCGCCTGGCGGGGGGAGATATGCAGCAGCGCCGCCAGCTGGCGGGCCAGAGCATCCTCATACTTATCAAGAATGCCATCGACGTAGACAATCCGCCAGAGGGTTTCCATCAACTCCAGCTTCTCCTCCAGCCCGAAGCTGGCGTTAATTTCGCGAGCGAACTGGAAAAGGTCGGAACTCTCCCTTCGCGCCTTCCGTGCCTCGTTCATGAGAAGCCTCAGGGCTTCGGCGTCGAGGTTGAAACGGCTCCGCAGCAGTTCCAAGGTCAACTCCTCTTCGCGCGGATCGAGATGGTGGTCGGCATAGGCCATCTCCAGCAGAATGGCGCAGCTGGCGACCTGCAATCGGTCGGGTTGGTCGGCATGGTCGGGTGCGGCGTCAAAGAGTTGGCGCAAACGGCTCAGCATAAGGGGACTACTCCGAATAACGAATGACGTGGACTTTTTCCAGGGTCACCAGGCCGCCCTTGAGCAGGGCGTCGAGCCGCGGCAGGATTTTATCGATCTTCTCGCGGGTATCGACGACCTCGATCACGATCGGAAGGTCGCTGGAGAGCCGCAACAGTTTGTCGCTATGGACCACGCTGCGGGCACCAAAGCCAGCGGCCCCTTTGAGGACTGAGGCACCGGCGAACCCTTCGCTGCGAAAGCGCTCAAGCAGCACCTCGTAAAGGGGGCGATGTTCGAAGCGATCCCCCTCTCCGATGAAAATGCGCATCAACGTCTGTTCCCCTTCCAGCTTTCGCATGGACTCCTCCTAAAAGTGCCGTGCGACAAGAATGCCGACGGCGGCAAAGGCCAGACAGACAACGACGTTCAGCAGGATGTTGGCCCCCGCCTGGAGCATGCTCCCCTCTTCGAGGAGCCGGACCGTTTCGTAGGAAAAGGTTGAGAAGGTGGTGAACCCACCGAGAAACCCGGTGGCAATCCCCATGCGGACCTCGGGAGACAGGAGGGTACTGCGCAGGCTCCCTTCCATGACCAGCCCCAGCAGGAAAGAACCGATGACATTGACCGCCAGGGTTCCCCAGGGGAGGCCGCGCCCGGCCATGGTATAGGTCCACCCAGAAACGAAATAGCGGGTCAGGCACCCTGCGGCTCCGAACAGTCCGATGTAGAGATATTGCATCCGAGCTTCTCCCCCGGCCGCCGGTCACGACCGCCCCGGCATTATCGGTCGCCATCCTCCGCCTGTCAACCCGGGAAAACCGGCCCAGGGCAGGGCTCATCGCAACGGCGGAAGGACCGGACTGGAGCGGACCGGGGTTGGAGATAACAAGGATGAACCGGATGCGGCACGACCGGAAACAAGGGACCTTCAGCCCCCCTTTTTCCCCTTGAGGCGCCGGTAGCGCCGGATCAGCGAATTGGTCGAGCTGTCATGGCCGGGCCCGGGTTCGGAGGCGTTCTCCAATTCCGGAAGGATGCGCTGGGCCAGGACCTTGCCGAGTTCCACCCCCCACTGGTCAAAGGAATTGATATCCCAGATCACCCCCTGGACGAAGACGCTGTGCTCATAGAGAGCGATCAATGCCCCAAGGGTCGCCGGGGTCAGCCGCTCGGCAAGGATGGTGTTGGTCGGCCGGTTTCCCGCAAAGGTGCGATGGGCCGCCAGGGCCGCGGGGGTCCCTTCGGCCAGGACCTCCTGACGATCCTTGCCGAAGGCAAGTGCCTCGGTCTGGGCAAAGAGGTTGGCCATCAGCAGATCGTGATGGCGACCGATGGGGTTGAGGGAATCGGCAAAACCGATAAAGTCGCAGGGGACCATCTGGGTTCCTTGGTGGAGCAGCTGATAGAAAGAATGCTGGCCGTTGGTCCCGGGCTCCCCGAAGTAGACCGGGGAGGTGGCATAATCGACCGCTTCGCCGTCCAGTGTCACGGTTTTGCCGTTCGACTCCATGGTCAGCTGCTGGAGATAAGCGGGGAAACGTTTGAGGTACTGATCGTAGGGGAGGATCGCCACGCTCCCGGCGCCGAAGAAATCGACATACCAGACCGTCAGAAGTGCGTGCAATACCGGCAGGTTGCGTTCGAGGGGGGTGGTGCGGAAGTGCTCATCCATGGCGCGGAAGCCCCCGAGGAGGGCGCGGAAGTGCTCGGGACCGACGGCGAGCATGGTCGACAGGCCGATCGCCGAATCCATCGAATAGCGCCCGCCGACCCAATCCCAGAAGCCGAACATGTTGGCGGTATCAATCCCGAACTGGGACACGGCGGCAGCATTGGTTGAGACCGCGACGAAGTGCCGGCCCACTGCCGCCTCATCGCCCAGCGCCTCCACCAGCCATTGCCGGGCGGTGTGGGCGTTGGCCATCGTCTCCTGGGTTGTAAAGGTCTTGGAGGCAATGATGAAGAGGGTCTCTGCCGGATCGAGATCCCGGGTCGCCTCGACAAAGTCGGTGCCGTCGACGTTGGCAATAAAGCGGCAGGTCAGGTGCCGGGCACTGTAGTGCCGAAGCGCCTCATATGCCATGACCGGCCCTAGGTCCGAACCGCCGATGCCGATGTTGACGACCGTGCGGATCGCCTGGCCGGTGTAACCCTGCCAAGCGCCGCCGCGCACCTGGTCGGAAAAGACCGCCATCCGCTCCAGCACCGCCTGGACGGCCGGCACGACGTCCTCGCCGTCGACGACGAACTTCTCCGCCGGGGTGGCCCGCAGCGCCACGTGCAGGACCGCCCGTCCCTCGGTGACGTTGATCTTCTCGCCGCTGAACATCGCCGCGATCCGGCTTTCCAGTCGACAGCCCCTGGCGAGCCGGAGCAGAAGCCCCAGCGTCTCATCGGTCACGCGATTTTTGGAATAGTCAAAGTAGAGGCCGGCGGCCTCCGCGCTCAGCCGCTCCCCCCGCTCCGGGTCCTCGGCGAAAAGCCGGTGCAGGTGCAGTTCCTTGACCTTTTCAAAGTGAGCCGCCAAGGCCTTCCAGGCCGGTCGGCGGCAAAGAGGCTGAGGGAATTCGCTGGACGCCATGGCCGCTCCTTGTCCGTAGCAGAGGTTGTATTGACCTGATTGATATCCTGATCATCGTGACAAGCTTAGCAAATATTCCCGCCAGGGCGAGCCGCAGCTGGGCCCGGGACCACACCGCCCCTTCACTCTCTTGCAACCGTCGGGACAATCTGCTAAACTTTGGCACTCGCTTCGCGTGAGTGCCAAACACCTATTTTAACAAGGCAAAAAAAGGGGCTAGAGATGTCCACACAGCTATTGCCGGTCGTCACCGACACCTTCGAACATTACATGGCGCAGATCCATCGTTTCCCGCTCCTATCCAGGGAAGAGGAACATGACCTGGCGCTCCGCTACCGGGTCCAGGGGGACCGGGAGGCCGCCCACCAACTGATCTGCGCCAATCTGCGCTTTGTCGTCAAGATCGCCAACGAATACCGGGCCTACGGTATGAAGGTCCTCGATCTGGTCCAGGAGGGGAACATCGGCCTGATGATGGCGGTGAAGAAATTCGACCCGGACCGGGGCATCCGACTGATTTCCTATGCGGTCTGGTGGATCCGTGCCTACATTCAGAGCTTCATCATCCGCAGTTGGTCGCTGGTCAAGATCGGCACCACCCAGGCCCAGAAGAAACTCTTCTTCAAGCTCGGCCAGGCGCGGGAGGCACTGCGCCGCCTGACTGGCGAGGAGGACGCTGCCGAGTTGGCCCTGTCCCTCGCCGTCCGGGACGAAGAGGTTGCCGAAATGTCGGTACGCCTGTCGGGCCACGACACTTCTCTCGATGTCGAACTTGTCGAAGGGGACGGCTACGCCCTTCTGGAGTCTCTGGCCGACGACCGTGACAATCAGGAAGAGACTTTGCTGCAGCGGGAGGAGGAGCGTCTCACCTCGAGCCGGGTCCGGGCGGCGTTGAAACAGCTCAACGAGCGGGAACGGCGTATCGTCCATGACCGCATCCTGTCCGACGCGCCACGCACCCTCCAGGAGTTGGCCGACGACTACGGCATCAGCCGCGAACGGGTGCGCCAGTTGGAGAAAAACGCCCTGGTCAAACTCAAGGGCTCCCTGGTTTACTCTTGAAGCTGACCGAACCATCCGGGCACGAAATATCGGGCTCGAGCGGCTGAGCAGATGGTCAGGTTAAACGATTACTCCCAGAACGAAGACAGGGCCGCAACGATCTAGCAAGCATTTCGGGATGCCGCCTGGGACGAGCAGAGTGGTGAGTGGGAAAGCCGAAAGTCCCTTGCTGCCGACAGTCCCTGGCAGATTCAAGTCTACGACCGCCTTCCCCTGCGTCCGACCTTCGGGGCGACTTTCTCAACCACCGCTTTTTTCTTCCGCGGTGTTGTTCCTTTAGCAGCCTTGGCCGGAGTCGGCCGGGCTGTTTTCTGTTTGGCCTTGGCCTTTTTTGGCTTGGCGATCGCTTTACCGCCTTTGGCCGCCGGCGCCACCCTCCCACGCCGGATGGCGATCGCGGGGAACTCCGCAATGGTCCGCCGCGGAATGGCATAGGTGAGCAACTTCTCGATCGCCTGCAACTGCGGCTGTTCTTCCGGACAGACCAGGGACAAAGCGACCCCGTCTTCGCCGGCCCGGCCGGTGCGGCCGATGCGATGCACGTAATCCTCCGGCACCTGGGGAAGCTCGTAATTGACTACATGCGGCAGTCGCTCGATATCGAGACCGCGAGCCGCCACGTCGGTCGCCACCAGCACCCGGAACTCGCCGCCTTTGAACTCCGCCAGGGTCCGGGTGCGGAGCGACTGGCTCTTGTTGCTGTGGATGGCGACCGCCTTGATCCCGTCGAAGAGGAGTTCGGCGGTCAGTTTGTCCGCGCCGTAGCGGGTACGGGTGAAGACCAGCACCTGCTGCCACTCCCCTTTGCGAATCAAGTGCGAAAGCATTTCGCGCTTGCGGCTTTTTTCCACCGGGTAGACAGCCTGGATCACCGCGTCGGCCGCGATATTCTTGCGAGCCACTTCAATGCGTCGCGGCGTATGAAGAAGTTCGTCGGCGAGGGCCTTGATGCTCTGCGAATAGGTCGCCGAGAAGAGCAGGGTCTGACGCTCTTCCGGAAGATACTCCGACACCTTGATAATGTCGTCGATAAAGCCTAGATCGAGCATCCGGTCCGCCTCGTCCAGCACCAGAAATTCGATCTCGGAAAGATTGATCGTCTCTCGCTGGGCATGATCGAGGAGGCGCCCCGGCGTCGCCACGACAATATCGACCCCGCGGTGCAGTCGCTCGATCTGCGCCTGAATATTCACCCCGCCATAGATCATGGTCGAGCGCAGCGACAGGCGCCGTCCGTAGTACTGCATCTGCTCGCTGACCTGCGCCGCCAGTTCGCGGGTCGGCACCAGCACCAGCACTCGCGGACGGCGGCGCTTGCGCACGGGGGTATTTTTACTGAGCATCTGCACGATCGGCAGGGCAAACGCCGCCGTCTTGCCGGTACCGGTCTGCGCACCGGCCAACAGATCGCTCCCCTCCAAAATCACCGGGATCGCCTGCGCCTGGATCGGGGTCGGCTGGCTATAGCCTTGGGCGGCAATTGCGCTCAGCAGTCCGGCGCAGAGGCCAAGAGATTCA
>JBBQBQ010000093.1:0-12253 GCA_038317685.1 Desulfuromonadales bacterium
CCTCATAGACGGATTCCCAGGCGGTCATCTTGTTGAACTTGCCCGAGTTGTAGAAAGCGGCGAATTTGGAATCTTTCTGCAGCGCCAGCATGCCGACGGAGAGCATCACCATCGGATGGCTGTCGCGGGGCAGGGCGCGAATGGAATCCCAAACGTAGGAGGGGACGATCTGGCGAACTTTCCACTCAGCGACGACGGCGTCGACCTGGGCTTTGGTCGGAACGTCGCCGGTTAGGAGGAAGTACCAGAAGGACTCGACGGTCGGGTAGTTGGAGCCGGCTGCCTTGGGGAGCGCCGCAAAGGTTTCGGGGATGGTCTTGCCGCGGAAGCGGATCCCTTCCTGGGGGTCCAGGTAGGAGATGTCCGTCACCAGGCTGCGGATGTCGCGGGCCCCACCGATGCACTGATCGATGGTCACTTCGTCGATCTTGACCTTGCCGAATTCCTTGGTGAGTCTGGTAATGCGGGGGCGGAATTCCTCGATTTTCTTCTTCAACGTGTCCTTCAGCATCGACATACTCTCTCTCCTTTGTGGAATAAAAGTGGTGAGCCCAAAGGGCCACCCGGCCAACGATCTACCTAACCATACCGACTCGGATCGACAATGTTGCAACGGCCCGGAGACCAGGCCCATAACATCAGCGTTGGTTCAGAAGGGGAGGTAGTCCCCGAAAGCGGTGGGATTCAAACCTTGTCTGGTTTCATTTTCCAAATATTGTTCTAGGAACTTTCTAACAATTCAAGGTGCACTTGTCAAGTTGATTTTTGTATACTGTATCCCTTACCCCCGGTTCCGAACCCGGCAATTTTCCCTTTGTCTTATCGATTCATCGTGCTAGCATGCGTAAAATTTGTGCACTTATGGAACCCATGATAATCGGTGGTCTGCAACTGAAGAATCGAATCATCCTGGCCCCCATGGCAGGAATCACCGATCTCCCCTACCGGAGCATCATGAAAGCCTTCGGCGCCGGCCTCGTCTTTACCGAGATGGTCAGTGCCAACGGTCTGATCCGATCGGGACGCCGCACCCGGGAATTGCTGCGCTCGAACTCCGCGGAGCAGCCCCTCGGCATCCAGTTGTTTGGCGACGACCCTGCGGTGTTGGCAGAGGCGGCCACCCAGGTTGCCGGCGACGGCGAGCTGCTCGATCTCAATCTCGGCTGCCCGGTCCCCAAAGTGGTGCGTTCGGGAGCGGGCAGTGCGCTGCTGCGCGATCCGGCCCGGGTCGGTCGGGTGGTGGCGGCAGTGCGCCGGGCCTGCACTCTGCCCTTGACAGTGAAAATCCGCTCCGGCTGGGACACTGCCTCCGCCAATTTTCTGGAGGTGGCACGGATTGCCGTCGCCGAAGGCGCCGACGGCGTCACCCTGCATCCCCGGACCCGGTCTCAAGGTTTCGCCGGGAAGGCCGACTGGGAGCAGATCCGGCAGCTCAAGGAATCGCTTCGGGTCCCGGTCATCGGTAGCGGCGATATCTTCAGCGCCGAGGATGCCCTGGCGATGCTGGCCGCCACCGGCTGCGACGGAGTGATGATTGGCCGCGGCGGCTACGGCAACCCCTGGTTGATCGACGCCATCCTGAAGCGTCTTGCCGGCCGGCAACCGGAGCCACCGACGGCGGCGGAACGTCTTCAGGTCGCACTGCAGCACTTGGACCTTTCCCTGGAAACCTTCGGCGAGGCCAAGACCGTCTGCGACATGCGCAAGCACCTGTGCTGGTATTGCCGGGGGCTGAATGGCGCCGCCGCCTTCCGCAGCAGAGTCAATCAACTGGTGACAGTTGCCAAGATGCGAGCGGCACTGGAGGAATTTTTCCTCTACGCCGAAGGGGAAGGGGATTGATGGCCCCGGTGCATGGTCAAGAGGATGTCCAGATTTACGCCCGGGTGGTCGACAACATCGACCGGGGAGTCGTGGCTATCGACCGGGAGGGGCACATCGCCCTCTTCAATCCGGCCGCCCAGGTCTGTACCGGGCTTTCCGAGCGCCAGAGTCTCGGGCGGCATTACCAGGAACTCTTCTCGGGCCAGCAGGGGCTCATGGCCCTGATCGCCACGGCCATGAATGCCGGTCGCTCGATCTCCGACGACGAGAATATCCTGCTTTCTCGCCCTTCCGCCTCACCTTTGCCGATCAGCGCTTCCGTATCTCCCCTCTTCACCGCTGCCGGCGAGCAGGAGGGGGTGGTGCTGATCATCCGCGATCTCTCCCGGTTGCGGGAACTGGAAGAGGCGGTGCGGCGGGCCGACCGTTTGTCGATGCTCGGCACTCTGGCCGCCGGTCTCGCCCACGAAATCAAGAATCCTCTTGGCGGCATCAAGGGGGCGGCCCAACTGCTGGCGATGGAACTGGGGAGCGGCAGCCCGCTCCAGGAATATACCGGAGTCATGATCAAGGAGGTCGAACGGGTCAATGGCATCATTGAGGAGTTGATGGACTTGGCCCGGCCGCGGCCCCCGCAACTCTCGCCGGTCAATGTCGCCAAGATTCTTGGCGACATCGTCCTCTTCCAGAAGGAAGCCCACCGCGGCAAGAAGATTGAGTTCACCCTCAACCTCGACCCGAGCATCCCTCCGATTCAGGGGGATGAGAACCTGCTGACCCGGCTCTTTCTGAATCTGATCAAGAATGCCGCCGAGGCCATTGACAAAGAGGGTAGGGTCGAAATCGGCACCAAGGTGGCGAGTGATTATCACTTGCAGAACCTTGGAAAACGGCCGGTCTCACTGATTCAGGTCGAAATCCGCGACAATGGTCGAGGAATTCCCTCCGACCAGTTGGAAATGGTCTTCACCCCCTTCTACACCACCAAGAATCGCGGCAGCGGCCTGGGGCTGGCCACCTGTCAGAAGATCGTCGACAGCCATCGCGGGTTTCTCCATGTGGAGAGCCGCCCCGGTGAAGGGACCAGCTTTACCGTCTCTTTACCCCTGATCCGATGAAGGCAACGGACCCGCTGGGGACCATTTTCCCGAATCGGGAAAGGCCCTAAACCTTCTCCCCCTCTCACCTGTGAGCACCTGCCATGTCGATTCAGCGCATCCTGGTTGCCGATGATGAAGAGAGCATCCGCTGGGTCCTCTCCAAAGCCCTGACCAAGCAGGGGCTCACCGTCGATCTCGCCACCGGTGGCAATGAGGCCCTGACTCTGTTACGTCAGAATCGTTACGACCTTGCGGTCCTCGACATCAAAATGCCCGGGCTGTCCGGTCTCGACGTGCTGACGCGGATTCATGCCGAACACCCCGAGGTCCTGGTCGTGATCATGACCGCCGAATCGTCGATGAAGAATGCCGTCGAAGCGATGAAGCGCGGCGCCTACGATTACATCACCAAACCCTTCGACCTCGATGCCCTCGACGCCATCATCCTCAAAGCGAGCAAAGCCGCGGAAGTGACCGAGGAGGTCAAACGCCTCAAGGACGAAATTCGCGACACCTACCAACTCGACCGCAACATCATCGGCAGAAGCAAAGCGATGCAGGAGGTCTACAAGGTCCTCGGCAAAGTTGCTCCGGCCGACGTGACGGTCCTGGTGACCGGCGAATCGGGGACCGGCAAGGAGTTGGTCGCGAGGGCCATTCACTTCAACAGCCCGCGCCTCGGCAAACCGTTCCTGGCCCTGAACTGTGCCGCCATCCCCCGAGAGCTGCTGGAGAGCGAGCTTTTCGGGTTCGAAAAAGGCGCCTTCACCGGCGCGGTGGAACGCAAGACCGGCAAGTTCGAGCAAGCCCACGGCGGCACCTTGTTCCTCGACGAGATCGGCGACATGCCTCTCGAACTCCAGGCCAAACTGCTGCGAGTCCTGCAGGAGAAGGAAATCACCCGGACCGGCGGCACGGCGACGATTCCCATCGATGTCCGCATCGTCGCCGCAACCAATCAGGATCTGAAGGAAAAAGTCCGGCAGCGGGAATTCCGCGAAGACCTCTTCTACCGCCTCAACGTGGTTCCCATCGAGCTCCCCCCCCTGCGTGAGCGTCGGGAGGACATTCCTCTGCTGGTCCAGTTCTTCATCCAGCGGGCGACTGATGAACTGGGGGTTCCGGCTCGCGACTGCAGCGACGAAGCGATGAACCTCCTGAAGGGTTTCTCCTGGCCGGGGAATGTTCGGGAGTTGGAGAACACCCTCAAGCGGGCGGCACTCCTCTCCCCTCATCAGGTCCTCACCGTCGCGGACTTTCCGGCCCTCCTGGGCGGCAGCGGCGGGCGCGAAAACGACAACTCCCTGGAAGCGGTGATCGCCAATAAACTTAATGCCTCCCTGGCCCAGATGGACGTCCAGGAGCTCGACGATCTTTACGAGATGGTCCTGCACCAGATGGAGCGGCCGCTGCTCCGCATCGTACTTGAAAAGACCCGCGGCAACCAGGTGCGAGCGGCGGAGATCCTCGGCATCAACCGCAACACCCTGCGCAAGAAGATTCAGACCCTCGATATCGACCTGAAAAAAGACTGATACCGTTCCTGCCCGGGGGGGGACCGGCGAAAATGCTCCGCCTCTTCAAAACAATTTCGCTCCAAAGCAAGCTGACCGCCATCATGCTGGTGACCAGCGGAGTTGTCTTATGCCTGGCGTCTGCCGCCTATATCGCCGCAGAGACCCTCTCCTTCCGTCAGAACCTGATCAACAAGACCGCCTCCCTGGCTGCAGTCATCGGTGCCAATAGTCATATTTCCGTAGGCGGGCGCAACCTGATGCTCGCCGAAGGGACTCTTGCCTCCCTGGCGAAAGAACCCGAAATCCGCCGGGGACTCCTCTTCCGAGGCAATCTCAAACCCTTTGCTTTTTATTATCCCCATCTCCCCTCCGGCAGCGCCCCGGTGGTAGATGCCCCCATCGACCGGCAATTGATTGAGGCGGCCGCCGCCGGCAATCAGGACCTGTTCAGGTTTAACGCCCGAACCCTGGATTACGCCCATCCGATTCGTACCGACGGGATCTTCATCGGTCTGGTCTACCTTCAGTCGGATCTGAGCGGCCTGCACACTTGGCTGCTGCGCTTTCTGACCGGCACCCTGGTGGTCATGGGCTTCTCCTTCCTGGCCGCCTATCTGGTGGCGATTCGCCTTCAGTCCCTCATCTCCCAACCGATCTTGACCCTGGTTGGTACCATGCGCGAAGTCTCCGACCGGCAGGACTTCTCCCTACGCGCCAAGCGAACGTCCACCGATGAGATCGGCACTCTCTTTGAGGGATTCAACGAAATGCTCGCCTACATCGAGGAGCGGGACCAGGCTCTGCAGCGCCATCGGGTCGAACTCGAGGATCAGGTCAGCCTCCGGACCAGCGAACTGAGCTCCGCCAACCTTCAACTCGCCGGGACCGTTTCGGCTCTGGACCAGGCCAGGAAGGTTGCCGAGGAGGCAAGCGCCGCCAAATCCCAATTCCTGGCGAATATGAGCCACGAGATCCGCACGCCAATGATCGGTGTCCTCGGCATGGCCGAACAGTTGCTTGCCACCCGACTCGACGCCAATCAACTCGCCATGGCGCGCACCGTTCACAATTCCGGGGAGGCCTTACTTGCCGTCCTCAATGACATCCTCGACCTGTCCAAAATCGACGCCGGGAAGATCGAACTGGAAAGAATACCCTTTGACTTGCAGGAGGTTCTGGATGATGTCCTTGGCCTCTTTGCCAAGAATGCCATTGACAAGGGACTGGAACTGGTGGGCCATATCGCCAGCAACTGCCCAACCGCCCTTTTCGGCGACCCGACGCGGGTGCGGCAGATCCTCCTCAACCTGGTCGGCAACGCCATCAAATTCACCGACCGTGGGGAAATCGTGGTGCGTATCGGCGTCCTGAGAGAGTCCTTCGACCGGGTGGTCATTGACTGTACCGTCAGCGATACCGGGATCGGCATCGATCCCAAGGTTCAGCATAGGATCTTCGAATCCTTTGCGCAGGCCGACAATACCACCAGCCGTTTTTATGGCGGGACCGGTCTGGGCCTGACCATCGTCCAGCGCCTGGTAACCCTGCTCGGTGGCGAGGTCTGGGTATCGAGCAGTCCCGGCCAGGGAGCCCGCTTCGGCTTTTGCATCCCGCTCCAATGCCAGCCCAGGCCCTTTGCGCCCAATCTGGAGTTGAAGGGTCAGCGCACCTTGGTCTGGGACGATCACGGACCGACTCGGGAGATGCTTGTCGACCACCTCGGCGCCCTGGGAATGGAAGTCGCTGCGGCCACCAACAGCCGTCAGGCCTACCGTCTGTTGCAGATGGAGGGGCCAGTACCCCCCTTTTCGTTTGCCCTCTTCGACACCACCCTCGACCCCGACGAAGTCGAAGCTTTAGCCGGTCTCTCTGCCGCGGCAGCCCGGGCCGGCACCCGGTGCCTGTTTCTCCGCCCCCAGGGAAGCGATACGCCAACGGTATCCCGACCATTCTGGGAGAATGGCGAAGTTCTCTACAAGCCCCTCAGGATGTCCCAATTGTCGATGGCCTTCTCGAAATCCCTGGAGAGTCGGGAGGAGGGTGTACCCGTTTCGGTTTTCCCCACCGGGCCTCGCGCGAGGACTTCCGACAGCGCCAATACCCCTGGCCCGCCACGCATCCTGGTTGCCGAGGACAATCCGACCACCCAGCGCCTGATCCAGCTCATCCTGGGGCAGGGTGGTTACCATCTGGAACTGGTCGCCAACGGCCTCGAAGCGGTCGACCGCGCTGGAGAGGAGTCCTTCGATCTGGTCCTCATGGACTGCCAGATGCCGCTGGTCGATGGTTTCACCGCCACCCGCCGGATGCGCGCCCGGGGCGATCGGGTGCCGATCATCGCCCTGACCGCTCACGCCCAGAAGGAGGACGAGGAACGGTGTCTGGCCGCCGGAATGGATGATTACCTGTGCAAACCGTTTCGGCAGCAGCAATTGCAGGAGGTGGTCGACAAATGGCTGCAGCGCTGAATTCCGCACCCACCGGGCGGCAACGACACAAAGCCTGGCTCCTGATCCTCATCGGAGCTTGCATCCTCTTTTCCGGGGCCTTCCTCGGCCAGTTTCTTCCCGCTGTTCAGTCTCCCTTGAGGGGTCCGGCCATCGAGACAGCCTCGGTCCTCCCGGCCACCACCCCGGGGAGAGTCCGGGTCCAGGTCCGGGGCGAGAACCTCTCCCCGAACAGCTGGTTATCATTGGTTCGGGAAGACCGGGTCCGCCAATCGGGGCGTTTCATCATATCGACCTTCGGGTCCGTGAAGGCCTTGGCCTTCAAGGGGCCTTATTGCTTCCTGGCCATCAACCCGGGCGGGTTAACGGTCGTCGATCTGGCCACTCCCCGGGAACCCCATATCGTCAGTTCCCTCGGCCTGCCTGGGACACCCTGGGATATCGCCATTACCGGAGATGTCGCCTGCCTCGCCACTTGGGCAGGGGGTCTCCAATTGATCGATATCCAAGACCCGCTAAAGCCTGCCATCCTCGCTTCGATGCCAATAAACGGGCAAGCGATAAGCGTTGCCGCAACCGAAGATCTCGCCTTCGTCGGGACCTACCGTGATGGATTGCAGATCGTCGACATTGGCAATCCCGTGCAACCGCGTCTGCTCGGCAAGCTGGAGGTCAAGGGCGGGGGCAAGATCAATCAGATCGTAGTCAAAAACCGACTCCTTTATCTTGCGACCGATGACGCCGGTCTGCTGGTGGTCGATGTAACCAATCCGGCCCGGCCGAACCTGACCGCCTCGCTGGCCCTCCCCAACCCGGCCAAGAGCCTGGCAATCCAGGAAGAGCTTTGTCTGGTGGTCGATAATCGCGGGGATCTCCACAGGTTTTCCCTGGCCGATCTCCGTCACCCCCGCCTGGTCCAAACCGTTCATTCTTCCGTCACCGAAAGCACCAACGTTAAGATCGCCCTGGAGGCTACGGCAGGTCGGGCCTTCCTGGGTTTTGTTAATGGCATGCTGATCGAGTTCGATCTCAGCGCTCCGGGCACTCCTCCAATCGGGAAATCCATCCAATTGCCCAGCGGTATCAAGTTCATCAAAATGCACGATGGCCTGGTCTATGTCGGGCTTGGTGCTCAGGGGTTGGCCGTAATCGACCCTTCGGAGTGGTCCTGGTCCACAACTTCGAATTGGCAATTCGGCAGAGTTCATGACCTCATCTTAGGGAATGGGGTAAACTTCCTCGCCACCTACCCCGGCGGTCTGGTCATCTCCGATCAGGTCGGCCCTGGCGAAGGGCACCCTGTCGGTCGGCCCCATGTCCCAAAACCGATCATACAGATGGCCCTGGAGAGGAACCGGCTCTTCCTGGCTTCGACCGAGGGCCTCTCGATGGTCGAAGTCGGTGACCCGACTCAGCCCCACCTGCGCTGGAGTTTACCCGGCCTTAATTCCAGGTCTGTTAGCCTGGCCGGGGGGCGGCTACTGGTCGGCACCTCCGACAAGAGATTGCTGATCTTCGACCAGATGGACCAGGAGCGCCCCAGAAAGATCTCGGAGCTGGCACTTCCAGGCCTTGTCAAAGAGATCCAGGTGAAGGAGAATCGCGTCTATCTAACTTGCCTCACGGGGGGAATGGTCATTGTCGACCTCACCGACCCCTTTCATCCCACTCTTCTGGGAACTTACAACCGCCCCTGGCCCTTTGCGGGCAACGCCAATACCATGGCGACGGATGTGGTTGTGGTGGAGCAAACTGCGTTCATTGCCTACGGCAGGGAGGGTTTACAGCTGGTCGATGTGTCCGACCCGGAAAATCCCAGGTTCATCGGCCGAACCGGCAACCTGAAAATCCCCATTGGACTCGCCGTTGCCGGCACTCGACTCTACGTTCTCGACGCTATGTCCAGCCTGACCGTCTTCGACATAAAAAATCCGGCACGGCCGATAGAGATGGTGACGATCCCCCTCTCCAGACGAGTCCTGGCAATAGCGGTGAAAGGTGGCCTGATCTATCTAAGCAGTGAAAGCGAAGGCGTTCTGACCTTGCCGGAGCCGATTTTGGGAAAGGCGGAAAGGCTTGCCAACAGCGGCGCCCTGGAGGGGGAGTTGAGCGTACCGACCAACCCCGGGAGTTATTCCCTGGAGGTCCTGGGTCCGGGAGGTTTTGCGATCGTTCCCGAAGCCTTCCGGCTCCCCGCGCCCAAACAGGAGGAACCGGCAGGCAAAGATCAGAAACGGTAGGTGGCTCCGGCCCAGAATTGACGGCCGAGTTCAAAGGAATCGGAGGACGAATCGAGGTAGACACGGCGGTTGAAGACATTGTTGACTTCCAGGGTCAGTTGCAGGCTCTGGCCCTTGACCGCAGGGCTCTGCCAGTCGATGCGCCAGTCGAAGAGGACGGCGCTCGGGCGTTTGACCTTTTCATAGATCGGATAGACCGTCTCGCTCAGGGTGAGGGTCTGCTTCGATTTTTCAAGGCTTCGGTAGCCGCTCCGGTAGGTGGCGACATTGGTGAAGTGGAAGCCTTCGGGGAGGTCAGCACCGTAGGTCAGGTTGACAACCCCGGAGCGGTTGAAGTCCTTGGCCGGCAATTCATCGAGGTAAAGGAGCTTGCGGTCGAACCAGACCTGCCGGTCGAGGTCTTCCGGTGCCACCAGATCGTCATAGTTCACGTTGTTGGTTCTGGTCTTCTCGTAACAGGCATTCACCGCCAGCGACTGCCAGTCGCTACGCCCTTCCCAGGTGGCCCGATAGCTTTCGTAGTGGCTGCGCCCGTTGTTGGTGAGCCGGTAATAACGGGGTTCCCCGGCAACGAAAGGGTCGAAGACCCGCGCGAATTCATCCCGTCCCCGGCGGCGTACATACTTGAGGCCGGCCCGTCCTCCCAGCACCGTCTGGTCGATGCCGACGACCCATTCGTCGGCATAGGGGGTCTTGAGTTTCGAAAACCGGGTCCCGGTGATCGTCGCACTGGGCTTGCTGATCCAGGCCCCCGGCGTCTCCCCGACCAACTCCCGGGTTTCGGTCCCCAAGGGCAGGATCCCTTCCCGCAGTTTGTAGGTCAAAAGTGTCTGGCCGTCATAGCGGTTCCAGCCCCCACTGAGGACGGTGCCGCCGTCCCCCTGCAGATCGTAGCTGCCGGCGAGCCGGGGAGCAAGGTTGGTCTCCGCCATCAGATCGTCGTAGGACAAACGCCCTCCCGCTCGCACTGCAAGGCGCCCGAACCCCAACCGGTCCTCCAGATAGAGATGGAGTTGATTGATGTCGGCCGAGGCACTCCCCCGAGGGTAAAGATTGCGCCGGCTCAGCCACTGTTCACCGTCGGCACAGGCGGGGTCGTCGCCGGCACAGATGACGGTGGCGCTGGTCTTGGGAGTGGCGTAGCTATAGGTGTCGGTGGTCCGGCTGAATTTGGCCCGAACCGACTCCCCGCCAAGGCCGGCGTTGAGTTGCTGCCGGATCACTCCCGTCGTCAGAACGGCCGAGAGCCAATCGGCGTTCAGTTCGAGGGTGCGCTGAGTCCTCCGAAGGTCTCCGAAACCTCCTTCGCGACTGGTCGAAACAAAGGACTCCCCCCAGTTGCGGCTCGGGGTCTGAGCCCAGGAAAAAAAGTCGTCGGGGGCGCTCCGGGCATTTTCACTGGCGCGCCAGGATCCGGTCAGTTCGACATGTCCCTCCCCTTGCTGGAGGAGGTAGCTGCCGTTCAGAGCGGTTCCGCCCCCTTCGACGGAATAGCCGCTGTCTTTGGTCTGTTCGATAAAGTAGCGACTGCGGTAGGGATTATAGATCGCCTCCAGACGGATGGTCGTATCGGCCGAAGGCTTATGGACCAGCTTGAGCAGAAGGTTGTCGTTCCGTCGACTCTGGTCTTGAAGTTCTCCGAAAAGGAAGAGAGGGATCTGGGCATAAGTTCCATCGTACGCAACGAGGAGTCCGGTCTTCGGACCAAGGGGGAGATCGAACCCCAATCCGCCGAGATATTTCCGAAACCGGGACTCCCGGGACTCGCGGGTCGAACCTTCGAACTTCTCCTGCTCCGCCTCGCTGATGTGGAAGTGCGTCCAACTGTCGCGGGTCGTCCGCAAGCGGACGGAGCCCCCGAAGGTTTCGGCCGGGTCCCGGGTCGTTACCTCGACCACGCCGCCGGTGAAACCGCCGAAGCGGGCCGGAACATTGCTGTCGTAGACGGTCACGCTCTCGATGAGATCGCTGTCGAGGAAGATCTCCTGGGGATGCCCGGGAACGTTATCAGAGCTCCCGGGCTTGTCGAAGGTCGGGTCGAGGAGGCTGTTATTGCCGACTCCATCGATGCGGAAATTATTCTGATAGACCTTGCCACCGGAAATGGACAGGGCCGGCGGCTGGATTTCGCCGGCGGTGCGCGATGATCGTGCCTGATCGCTGAATTGCACGGCAGGAAGGAGCCTGAGGAGTTCATTAATGCTGCCGTTTCCTTGGGGAAGCTCGGCCAATTCGGCAGCATTCAGGGTGCTGCGGCCGGTCTCCCGATCGAAGGGGGTGCCGATCACTTCGACCAGCGGCAATAACGGTGCGCTCTCCTCGGCTGCCATTCCAGGCGGCTCCGGATCGGCAGCCTCAACCCAGGTCGGCAGACCGGCCCAAAGCCCGGCGGCCACCAACAAAACCAAACGTTCCAACCTCCAATGGAATCTATTCATCCCTGCCTCCCGCTCCACAGAAAAAATATGATTAAATTCCCCCCCCCTTTGCGGGGACATGCATTGACCAAAGCAGGCCTTCTAGCGTATACAATCCTATGTCGGCGGAGAGGGGGGATGAACACCCCGGAAAGAGCACCTTGTGAATTTGCGGCTGTTGACAATCTGCGCCGGGCTCTCCCTCGCCGCTCACTCCGCCTTGCTCGGCCTGAGCTTTGAGGAGCAGTTTACCCCCCCAAAGCTGCAGGGATCCGCAAAGATTACCTTGGTGCAGCCCAGGGTTCTTCCCACCGCTGGAACCATTCCCCCGGCGAGATCTGCCCCGAAACCCTCGCCGGCCACTCCGGTCCCTTCCCGCTTTTTTGCCGCCGCTCCCCGATTCCCCGCTCCTCCTCCCGAACCGATCCTGCCCCTGCCGAGGAGCATTCCGACTCCCACTGCCCACTCCGAACCGATCGTCGAGGCGCATTGGGGAGCGAGGGAGCAGATCAGTGATCAGGGCTCGACCGAAAATACCCCGGCGACGGCTAAAGGTGCGTATTCCGGTGAAAGCGGCCACCGTTCCGCTGTGAATCCGGCCAGCGTTCCGGTGATATCGGCCAGTGCCGAGAGTGCGTCTCGGGGTGGGGCTTTTACTCTGTCACGGCTTCAGTTTTCCGGTCAAGTGAGGAACGTTTTCTCCGCATC
>JBBQBQ010000094.1:0-12160 GCA_038317685.1 Desulfuromonadales bacterium
CCTGCAACGACTTTTCGGGCCGACGGTTGTCTACGCGGCTCAGGATATCAACGTCAGCACCCCTGAGATCCGGTCGATCAAGGGGGCGATGAAGGACCGGTCGTCCCGGCTCTTCCCTTATCTGGATACCGGGAATGTCGGCATTGGTAAGGACGGTCTCCTCAAGGTTCGCAGCGTTGAAGGTCTTGACCTCAAGGGCCGCGGGGAGGTCGTCCGTCTGGTCAAGGAAGAAAATGCCGATCGCCAGCGGCTTTATCAGGAAATTGCCCGTGCCAACGGTTTTCCGGACAAAACGGATGAGGTCCAGTCGGTCTTTGGCGATTCCTGGCGGGCCAACGCCGCCGCCGGCTGGTATTTGGAGCAGGCCGACGGCAGTTGGAGCCGCAAGTAGGGGATGACCGCTGCCGCGAGGATCGCGGTAGCCGCAGCGAATTCTTGCCGCCCGGCAAGAATTCGCTTGCCTTCTCTGGGGAAAACGGTATGATTCGCATTCAGCCTTAACGCCTGAGCGGACTTTATACCCGTCCCGGCCGGAGTAATCCGGCGTCTCACTCTCCGCTTATTCGATCACTGACCCCCCCCTGCATTCAGTTCCTGCTGAAGTTGTTGCAGCGCACCAGGTTGGCGACGACGCGTTTTAGCCGAACCTGACGTGCTCTGCCGTCCCGCGTACTTCCGGGGCAGCCGTTTGCCCTGCGGCTCGCACGCCTTTCCCGTTTTCGATTTTGCGATCTGTTTCGGCAGCCCGGTGCGTGGCCGTCGTCCGAGAATCGCAAAGCCAAAGGAAATGCATGACTTTCGCCGAACTGAACCTCGCTCCGTCCCTGCTCAAAGCTGTTACCGATTGTGGTTACACCGCTCCGACCCCGATTCAGGAGGAATCGATTCCCGCAGCCCTGGCCGGCCGGGATCTCCTCGCCAACGCCCAGACCGGCACCGGCAAGACCGCTGCCTTCATGCTTCCGGCCCTGCAACGGCTTACCGTCCAGAAAAAAGGGAACAGGGGAGCGCCTCGCGTGCTGGTTCTGACCCCGACCCGCGAACTGGCCACCCAGGTTCTCGATGCCACCCGCACCTATGGCCGTTATATGAAACTGCGGAGCGCCACGCTCCTGGGCGGGATGCCCTACCGGCCGCAGTTCGACGCTCTTGCTCAGCCCCTCGATCTGGTCGTCGCCACCCCTGGCCGGCTCATCGATCATCTCGACCGGCGCAGTATCGACCTCTCCCAGGTTGAAATCCTGATTCTCGACGAAGCCGACCGGATGCTCGACATGGGTTTCAAGGAGGCCGTGGAGACGATCACCGCCGCCACCCCCGCGGATCGCCAAACGCTCTTTTTTACCGCAACCCTCGACCAGACCATGGCCAGGTTGGCCATGAAGTTGCTCAGGGACCCGGTTCGGGTCGAGATCGGTGCTCAGAGCACGATCAGTGAGCAGATCGAGCAGCGCCTGCATCTCACCGACAACCTCTTTCACAAACAACAATTGCTGCAGCATCTGGTCGCCGATCAGCAGGTCCATCAGGCCATTATCTTTTCCGCGACCAAACGGGATGCCGACACCCTGGCCAAGACCCTTTCCGCCCAGGGCCATCGTGCCGCTGCTCTGCACGGAGACATGAATCAAGCGGCCCGTAACCGAACCCTGCGCGATCTGCGGCGCGGCCACATCCGCTTGCTGGTGGCGACCGACGTTGCCGCCCGCGGCATTGACGTCACTACCATCAGCCACGTCATCAACTTCGACCTGCCGAAGTTCGCCGAAGACTACGTTCACCGCATCGGCCGCACCGGCCGCGCCGGCGCCCCCGGAACGGCGATCTCCTTCGTGTCCGGGGCCGACCGGGATGCCCTGCAACGCATCCAGCACTACCTTGGCCGGACCCTGCCGCGCTACATCGTCCCTGGTCTGGAACCGACCGTGACGCTCGAGGCGAGGTCCAAAGCTCCCGCCCGCCGGCCCGGTGCCCCGACCCGCGGGCAGCATCGCCCCGGCAGTAACGAACGTGCCGGGAGTCCCGGCCAGCGACCAGGGGCCCGGAGCGGGGCCCCGGCCTCCCGCGCTCGGCGGGAACCGGTGGTGGAATATCGCAAGCGGAGCCGCTGAGAAGTTTCGAACTCCGGTTGAACCTTCATAAGCATTCGGGCCGTTCCTTTATCGGGATCGGCCCGAATGCGTTTCGGGGGAGACGGGCGGGCCGTTGGGGGGGACGCAGACCCGGTTTCGGCCTTGCCTGAATGGGTTGTTCGCGGATACCATGGTCCCATATCACCGGCCAGCTTCATCGACGCGCTTTCCGATCCCGGGACCGCGCCGGATTGATGGTCACCAGGGTTAACCTTGAGCGCTGCAACTGGCGGAAATGGAACTCATGCTGCGTCTCATCCCAAGGCTGCTGGTCGCCGTCCTGCTCCTTCCCACCCTTGCCTGCGCCGGAGTCTGCGAAGACTGGAACGCAATCTACACGACCATTCGCGATGACCAGGTGGTGCCGGCCCAGGCCGAGACTGCCATGCGAAGGCTGCATGCCGGACTGCTGAAGGACTACGCCGGCATCGGCAGTCAAGAGCGGGTCTTTCCGGTTCGGGGGTACGATGCCGGTTGGGGCGAGAAGGGGCGGAACTATGAGAAGGGACGATACGATTTCTTCGGCGGCAACCATCGTGGGCTCCATCCGGCCCATGATCTTTTCATTCGCGACCGGAACCAGGACAGTCTCGATGACCGAACCGGGAAGGCAGTGGAGGTGGTCGCATTTTCCGCCGGGGTGGTCGTGGCCGTCAATACCGTCTGGGATTATCCGAGCCCTCTGAAAGGGGGCAAATATATCTGGGTCTTTGATCCCCGAACCGACCGATTCTGCTATTATGCCCACCTCGATCGAGTCGATGTGAAACTCGGCGAAGAGGTCCGGGCCGGCCAGTTCCTCGGGCTTCTCGGACGCACCGGCAAGAATGCTCATATGAACCGCAGTCCCACCCACCTGCATTTCATGGTCCTGCGCTACGACCGGGGCCGGATGACCCCCGTCAATCCCTGGCAGGAACTTCTCAAGGCTCGAACCCTTCAGGCCTCCTGACTTTCGGCCTGCTCCGGCCTGAGGCGGTTCCAACCGGAATACAGGTACCAGGCCCAGGTTGCCCCCTGCAACGCCAGCAACAGGGCGAAGGCGGTCTGGTAGCTGGCCGGTGCGAAGCGCCCGGCGGTCTCCGGCCAGAGGCCGATGATGGCACCGATCCCCCACTGGACGGCAAAGGCCGCCAGAAAGACGAGCATATTAAGGGCGGTGCTGACTCGCCCCGCCAGTCGGCGGGGGAAGGACTGGGTGAGAATGGCGTAGGGGAGAATGCTGGCGGTGCCGAAGACGCCGAAAAGGCCCCAGACGAGGAACGGCCACCGGCCGTGACTGATGATGAGAAGTCCCTGCACCGCCATGAAGACGGTCATTCCGGCAGCGGCGACGGTTTCCCCCGGGATGCCCCGCTGGGCCAACCGTTCGGTGAGGAGTCCGGCCAGAAGATAGCCGGCGATCATCGCCGCCGCGACGGCCAGGAGGATCCTGGAAAGAGGTTCCGCGCCGAGACCGGAAACATCGCGCAGCCATGGTCCCGACCAGAGCCCCTGGATGGCGAGGTAGGCCGCCTGGCAGGCGACCGTCCAGGGGGTGATCCGCCAGAAAATGCGACTCGTAAAGATCTCCCTGAGGCCGTGCAACTGGTCCTTCAGCGGTTCCCCGGCCCCTTCCGTCGGCCGTTCGGGGACGACCCGGAACAAGACCAGCGCCACCAGCAAGGTCAATCCCGCCAGTACCCCGAATATCCCCCGCCAGTCGATATAGTTCAGGGCCATCCGGGTCGGCGCGGTGGCGGCCAGGGCGCCGAGGCCGCCGGCGGCCATCTGCAGGCCGTTGACCAGCGGCAGCCGCAGCACCGGATACCATAAGGCAAAGGCTCGGAAGGCCGCCATCAGACAGGCCGAGACCCCCAGCCCGATGAGGGCACGGCCGACCACCAGGCCGGTCAGCGATTCGGCGCGGCCGAAGAGGCCGGCGCCGACCGCGGCGAAGAGCAGGAGGCCGGCTTCCACCCGGCGAGGTCCATAGCGGTCGAGGAGAAGCCCGACCGGCAGCTGGGCGAGGGCAAAGGAGAGAAAGTAGGCGGCGGTCAACAGGCCGAGGTCGGCAGGGGTCAGACCCAGGTCGGCCGTCAGTTCCGGGGCGATGACGGCATTGACGCTGCGGAACAGGTAAGAGAAAAAATAGGCGAGGGCGAAGGGACAGGAAACCCGCAGCAGGAGGGTGGCGGCATTCGGGGCGGCCGCGAGGGATTTTCGGGACATCCGGCTGGTTACTCGAACTGGGAGCGAAAGCTGGTCAGCTCTCGGCGCAGGTCCTGCAATTCGTCGCGCAGGCGGTCGATCTCCGTCTCGAGGGCGGCAAGGCGTTCGTTCTCCGCCCGGACCTGGAGGGTGGCGGTCTCCACGGTTACCCCCGGTTCTGCCGCCGGACTTTCGGGAATACCGGCAAGGAGTTGGGCGAAACGGGGTTCTTTGCGCCCCGGCTGGCGGGGGAGTTTGATCGTGAGCGGCGGCTGGCGTTCGGCGAGTTCCTGCAGGACCGTTTCGACGGCGGCGAGGTCGGCAAAAGGGTGCATGCGCTCGCAGCTGGTGCGCAGCTCCCCGACGGTCTGGGGGCCGCGCAGCAGCAGTTCGCAGAGGATCGCCAGTTCGGCCGGATCGAGATGGAGCTTCGCCGGCACCGAATGAGCGTATTTTGCGACCCGCCCGCCATCGCCCGACTGCAGGGCCAGGCCCTTGAAACGCAGACCGTCGAGGGCCCGGACCACATCGGTTTCGGCCAGGTCCAGGACCGGGTCACGGTTCGATTTCTGATTGCAGGCGTTGGTCAGAGCGTTGAGGCTCAAGGGGTAGTAATCGGGGGTCGTCAGCTCCTTCTCGATCAGTGCGCCGAGGACCCGGACTTCGGTGGCATTCAGCATCAATTCCATGGGATCCTCCAATCTTCGCGGCGAAAGGGGCAGCACCAGGACCTGCCCCAATCGGGTTTTGAACCCGGGACAGCGGGTTCAGTCCCGATAGCGTTTTAATAGATCCTGATAAGCATCGATCCGCCGGTCGCGAAGGAAGGGCCAGATGCGTCGCACCGCTTCGCTGCGCTCCAGGTCGATCTCGACCACGGACACCGCTTCATCCTCCTCGTCGGCGCGGCAGAGGAACTCCCCCTGTGGCCCGGCGACAAAACTGTTCCCCCAGAAGAGGGCACCGGCCCCTCCCGCAGGATCGGGTTCGAAGCCGACCCGGTTGGCGGCGATCAGGGGCAGGCCGTTGGCCACGGCGTGGCCGCGTTGAACCGTCAGCCAGGCCTCGCGCTGGCGCAGCTTCTCGTCGTCGGCATCACCCGGGTCGTAGCCGATGGCAGTCGGATAGATCAGCAGCTCCGCCCCGGCCAGGGCCATCAGGCGGGCCGCTTCGGGGTACCACTGGTCCCAGCAGACCAGCACCCCGAGCCGGCCGACGGAGGTGTCGATCGGCTGAAAGCCAAGGTCCCCGGGTGTGAAATAGAATTTTTCATAATAGCCGGGATCGTCGGGGATATGCATCTTGCGGTAACGCCCGGCGATGGCGCCATTCCTTTCGAAGACGACCGCGGTGTTGTGGTAGAGTCCTGCCGCGCGCCGCTCGAAAAGGGAGGTGACGAGGACCACCTGCAAATCCCGGGCGATGGCCGCGAAGGCCTCGGTGGCCGGTCCGGGGATCGCTTCGGCCTGATCAAAGACGGCGAGGGATTCGCTCTGGCAAAAATAGCGCCCCAGGTGGAGCTCCGGCAGGACCACCAGCTGCGCGCCGCGGGCCGCCGCGTCACGGATACCCCTGAGGCTGGTTTCGAGATTGGCCTGGCGGTCGGCGCCGCAGCGCTGTTGGACCATCCCGACGCTCAAGGTCTTCATGGCAGCACTCCTTTGGGCAGTTGCATCGTCACGCAGTGCAGCGAGCCGTGCTGGAGGATCAGGGGCCGGCAGTCGATGCCGATGATCCTTCGGCCGGGGAAGGCCTCGCCGACGATGCGCAGGGCATCGGCATCGGCCGAATCGGCATAGGTCGGCACCAGCACCGCGCCGTTGATGATGAGAAAGTTGGCGTAGGTGGCCGGCAGCCGCTCTCCGGCACGGTCATGACAGGCCCGGGGCCAGGGGAGGGCCAGCAAGCGGAAGGGCCTGCCGTCTCGGGTGCGCAAAGCCAGCAGCTCTTCCTCCATCCCGGCCAGGGCCTCATAGTGCTGGTCCGTTTGATCGGGACAGGCGACGTAGAGGATGGTGTCGTCGGGGCAGAGACGGGCCAGGGTGTCGATGTGCGAGTCGGTATCGTCTCCCGCGAGAGCGCCGTGCTCCAGCCAGAGGATATGGTCGGCGCCGAGCCAGCGGTGCAGTTCCACCTCGATGCCGGCGCGGCCGAGGTGCGGGTTGCGGTTGGGGGACAGGAGGCAGGCCGAAGTGGTCAACAGGGTGCCGTCGCCGTCGCTTTCGATGCTCCCGCCCTCCAGGATCAGCCCGGGTATGCGGCGTTCAACCTCGCCGAAGGTTCCGGCTTCGAACAGCCGCCGGGTGACCTGATTGTCCTGGTCACCCGGCAAACTTGAGGCCCCAGCCATTAAAGCCGAAGTCGAGGAGGACCGGCCGGCCTTGTTCGACGACGGTGATCGGCCCGCAATCCCGCGCCCAGGTATCATTGCTGGGGATCGGAAAACATCGAATGCGCTCCAGGAGCGCCCCCGCTTCCGCCAGTTGCGAAAGGACCGCCGCCGGATCGGGGGCGATGATCAGGACCCGCTCCTGAAAACTGGCGGCGGCCGCAATGGCGGCGAAGACCGGTTCCACCAGCGGCAGATCGGGCGCCCAGTCGCTGCCGGCGTGGGGCCAGGCGAGCAATATGCCGTCTTGTGCTTCCCATTCGGCGGGGAGACGAAGGGTCATAACCGGGGGTCCTCGGGGTCGTTGGGAGACGCTGGCATCTTAGGGGAAATTTCACTCTCCTGCAACGCTTTCGTGGAGTTAAGGCTCGTCTTGATAAGTCGCCGGTGGCGCCACCAGGCGATCAGCAGGATGATGAAGAGGCTCATCCCGAGGAGGAAGGTGAAACGTTCGCTCCAGAGCGCTACCCGCTGCCAACTGGCACCGGCCAGGTAGCCGAGACCCGGGAAGGTCACCCCCCAGAGGAGGCCGCTGAGCAGGGCATAGAGCCAGAAGACCCGCGGGCGCATGCCGGTCCCGCCGGCGATGAAGGGGACGAGGCCGCGCACCGGCCCGACAAAACGGGCGAAGCAGATGCTTTTGCCGCCGTGGGCGGCGAAGAAGATTTCCGCCTGATGCACCAGCCGGTGGCGGCGGCGGAGCACGCGGCTCTGCAGGAGACGGCTGCCGGCCCGGGCGCCCAGCAGGTAGCTGCTGCAGTCGCCGAGAATCGCACCGACGGTGGTAATACCGATGATGGCCAACAGGGACCCTTTGCCGTGGAGGGCGAGGAACCCGGCGAAGAGGACCAGGGTGCTGCCGGGGATGAGCAGGCCGGCGACCGGGAGACCCTCGAGGAATGCGATCAGACCTAAAAAGCCAAGGTAGCGCCAGCCGTCGGGAAGCCAGCCGAAGAAGTCCTGGAGCCATTGTTCCATGGAGCACCCTGCGTTGGAGAGAAGAAGATTGCCGGCCCTGAGCGGGTGCTATTCAGGGGGTAAAGCGGGCCTGCCAGGCGTCAAAGATGGCGACTTTATCAACTCCGTAGACAGACAGGTTGCGGCGCACCTTGGCGACCTCCCGGGGGCGGTCCCCCTCCTTGAGATTTTTGGAATAGAAGAGGTCGGCGTAGGTGATGATCTCCTCCTCGATCGTCAGCGGCCGCATGTCGCGGTGAGGGAGGGGAAGCGCTTGGGCGACGATCTCCGCAGCCGACAGGCCGACTCCGACATGGCGTTCGCAGACCAAGGCATGGCGATGCAGCCCTTCGGCTTCCAGCATCTCGCGTCCCTTGTAGCAATGGGCCAGGTAGGGAAGGGGACCGTGGCAGCCGATCTCGGGAGCGTCGGTGTGGAGAATGCCGATGTCATGCAGGAGGGCCGCTTCCTCAACGAAAGGAATGTCGACCGGGCTGGTGCGGGCCACGTGCAGCGCTACCGCCACGGCGTGCTCGGCGACCCGCCGGCTGTGACGCAAGAGGGTCGCGTGGGCCACGCTTCCGGCCGGATAATATTTGTTCAAGAGTTGCAGGGCGTTCATGGGGACTCCAGAATCCTGAACGATTCGAGGAGGTCGTCAAAAAATCCCCGGTTGGCATCGAAATCCGCCGACGGGGCCGAAGCGGTCAGGATGAAGACATGACGACGGGCGGTGACCAGCAGCAGCAGCCAACTGCGATTCGGGGTGGTGCCGATCACCCGGCGGGCCGCTCCATCGGGGAGATCAAGGGACTCGTTGCCGCCGACGGTGAAGGCCGGTTGCCCCTGGCGGAAGATTTCCAGCAGACGGCCGAAACCGCCGACCGCCTCTTCCGGGGTCAACGCGGTGACCGTCAGGGACAGGTCCTGATGATACCCTGCGGGAGGGGACCAAATTGTGGTTGGATGTTCCTGTCGCTCTCCCGGCCGGCTGCGTTGCCAGTTCTGGGGGTGCTTGATGGCGAAACCGAGGTTGGCGTCGACGTAGAAGACGCTCGGAGCACTGGCCGAATCCCCTCCTTCGGCAGAGCCTTTGGCGGCACAACCGCTCAAAACCAGCAGTCCCAGGATCAGACCGATCTGGAATGTCCTTGCGAGCATGATCACACCACAGAACCCCTTTTTTCGACTTTCCGCCGGTTTTTCATTTTAACACAGGTCCTCGGTTTTGACGGGACACCGGACTTGACTTGGAGATCAGCACCATTAAAATATTAACCAAATTAGTTGTCAATCCCCTCGTGTGAAAGGAGTTGGCCATGGCTCTCTGGAGTTGTGAAAAATGTGGGTTCCAGAAGGAATCCCGCTGCAAGCCCCGCAAGTGTCCGACCTGTCAGGAAGCGGATTCCTTCGTCAAGAAGTAGCGCGAGTCCGAAACGAGGCAATGTTCGAATCATCACCGTGGGACGTCGAAAATCGGCGTCCCACGGTTTTTGTTTTGAAGGAGGCATGAATTCAGGGGATCGAGGCGGTGTAGACCTGACTCTGTTTGCCTCCCGGGCTGACGACCTGGAAGGGGACCGGTTTCGGGTCGCTGCTGTAGGGGTGGCGGGTAAAAAGGATCGTCTGGCAATCGACGAAGACCGCGCTATCGTCCTGGGGCCGGTTGGTGGTGCCGAGGGGGAAACGCTGGCCGCCCACGACCAGTTGGGAGCTGCCGAGAAAATTCCTGCCGCGGACGGTGATCTCTTCGGTGGTGACATTGTTGGCGGTCACCTCCACCGACTCGATCACCGGAGTGGCATCGACCGTCAACGCCTGCGACAGAGAACGGCTCCCCCCGGGATTGATGACGACCACTTCGTGTCGTCCTTCGGAGAGGGCAGGCGGTTGAAAGGTGATGCTCCCTGTGCTGAAGGAGGCGGGGACCGCGGCGCCATCGATGAGAAGGCTGGCTCCTGGGAGAAATCCCGACCCCTGGCCACTGACGGTCGGAGCCGAATTGGCGCTGCAGGCCTCCAAGACCTGAGGATCGAGGGTCGCCAGGCGGGGCGTCGGTTCGACGAGGTGCAGGGTGAAGGTCTGGGGGGAGACCAGGCCGGCTTCGGTCAACCGCAACAGATATTGGCCGGGGGGAAGGGCAGGGACGGTAAAGGTCAGGCTCCGGGCGCCGAGAATGGTGGCCGGAAGCCGCTCCTCTCCCAGCAGGACCTCCACTCCTTCGCCGAAGGGGCCGCCGGTGACGATCACTCTGGTGCCGGAAGTCAGTGTTTCCGGGGTGATCGAAGTTATCTGAACCGCCGCCAGAACCGACGTCGGCAGGGTCAGGGCCAGTAGCAGGATCGGGAACCAGAGACGCATCGCTCCTCCAAGTTGGGGATACTTGTCAGTTAAACACAGGATCTGCCAAAGACAAGGTTTCCGGGGGACAAGCCGATCACGAAGGAGGAGGGCGCCGGGCCTTGTTCACCGCGCCATTAATCGCGGGCCGAGAGCATCAGCCAGATGCCGATGAGGACGAAGAGGAGGTTGGGTGCCCACGCCGCCACCAGCGGCGGGACGACCTGGGAATAGCCGAAAGCGAGGAGCATCGCCTGCAGCAGGTAGAAAACGACGCCGACCGCCACGCTGAGGGCTACGCCCATCGCCAGGTTGGCGTTGCGCCCCTTCTGCAGGGCAAAAGGGATGCCGAGGAACGCCATGATCACGCAGGTGAAGGGGGTGGCGAAACGGGCCAGCATGTCGACGCGATAGCGCGAGGCGTCAATTCCTTCGGATTCGAGGCGGGCCACCAGGGTATGGAGTTCAAGGAAGGTCAGATCGTCGTTGCGGAAATCGGGAGTGGCGAAATCCTCCGGGGTCTTATTCAAAGGGAGGATCGCCTCCGGGGTGCGTCGTGCCTTTCCAAGAGCCTCCCCGGGGGTGCTGAAATCGCGCTCCATCACATCGCGAAAGAGCCATGCCCCATCCCGGTAAAGGGCTCGGTCGGCATCCACCCGGGATAGCAACCTGAAGTCCCGGTCGACCTGGTAGATGGTGATGCCCTGGAGGATTTTCTCGGCCGGGAGGACCAGCCGGATGTTGATCAGCCGGTCACCCTCCCGGAACCAGACCCGTTCCCGCCGCAACAGCTGCCGGGGTTGCCCCTTGATGATCGTCCGTTCGACCAGATTGACCTGTTTGGCCGTCAACGGAACGATCAACTCGTTGCTCCCCAGGTTGGCCGTCGCCGCCAGCAGGCCGACGCCGAGAAGTGGCAGGCTGATTCGCAACAGGCTGACGCCGCCGGCGCGCAAGGCTGTAAGTTCATTGGTGCGCGACAGGCCGCCCAGGGTCATGAAGACACCGAAGAGGACCGCCATCGGCGTGACCTGGCTGACAATCAACGGCAGCTTGCCGAGGAAATAGAGCGCATAGTCGCTGCCTTGCGCCTGGCGGGCAATGAAGTTATCGACGTTGTCAACGAAATCGACCAGCAGGTAAATCCCGGCAAAAGCGGCTAATGACAGCAGAAAGACCCGCAGGAAGGCGCGGAGAAGATAGCGGTCGATCAGGCTCATGGCTGCACCTTTCCGCGAAGCTTGCGGCGGAGCAGGAGCCACCGGTCGGTCACCCAGTCGAGGAGCGGCAAACGTCGTTCCCGGGTGGTCAGATACATCAGGTACCAGCCGCCGGCGAAGAAGATCAGACTCGGGGTCCAGAGGGTCAACCCGACTGGCAGGTGCTTTTCCTCCACCAGGGTCTGGGCGAGAGAGAGGAACATGTAATAGAGGAGGAAGATCGCCAGGGCCAGGGAAAAACCGCTGCCGCGGCCGCTGCGCTGCGACTGGATGCCGAGGGGGACACCGATCAGGGCGAAGATCATGGGAGCCAGGGGGAGGATCAAGCGGCGGTGAAGTTCAATCAGGGTCGCGATATGGTCCTTCTCGGCCCCGTCGCTATTCAGGACCGTGGTGAGTTCGAGCATGGAAAACTCTGAAGGTTTTCGGAAGCGATTTTCCGGGTTGGGGGTCTGCTGCCCGAGGCTCAGGTTGATGTCGTAGGTTGCAAAGGTTACAACCTGATAATCGTCGACATGACGCCCGGAGGGGCGTCGGTGAATGCTGCCGTCGCTTAATCGCAGGGTCACCGAAAGGGCCGCGCGGTCGGGGATGATGCGCCCGGAGCGGGCCAGAATGAGGGCCGGAGCATCGCCGGCCCGTTCATCGGAAATCAGGATGCCCTGCATGCTGCCGTTCAACTCGTCG
The DNA here is from genome assembly GCA_038317685.1 of Desulfuromonadales bacterium. Taxonomy (GTDB): domain Bacteria; phylum Desulfobacterota; class Desulfuromonadia; order Desulfuromonadales; family DDH964; genus JBBQBQ01. The sequence continues at coordinate 11,916 of JBBQBQ010000094.1, forward strand.
ACGGCATTGGCATAGATGACGAGATGATCGAAGTCGCTGTTGAAGACCCTGGGTTTGAGCTCGATGCTGGCCTGGCTCAGGGCGATTTCAAAGATTCGGCCGCGAAAGCCGCTTTTGCAGGCCGGGGAGATCACCATGGTGGCCAGCGCCGTCAGCAGTGAGGCGACTACGGCGCAGACCAGGACCGGTCGCAGCAACTGGTACAGACTGATGCCGGTCGATTTCAGGGCGGTGATTTCGTTGTC
>JBBQBQ010000095.1:0-12107 GCA_038317685.1 Desulfuromonadales bacterium
GACCCTCCGGGATCTGACCTTCTGCTGGATCGGAGACGGCAACAACATGGCCAACAGCTGGATCAATGCCGCCGCCATCTTCGGCTTCAAGCTGCAGATCGCCACCCCTGAAGGGTATGAGCCGGACCATGCGGTGCGGGAGTACGCCGCCCGGGCCGGGGCGGAGATCGCCTACGGTCACGATCCGCTGGCCGCGGCCAAGGGTGCCGATGTTCTCACCACCGACGTCTGGGCGAGCATGGGTCAGGAGGCCGAAAAGGAGGCCCGCGCCCAGGCCTTCGCCGGCTATCAGCTGAACGCCGCCGCTCTCAAGGCCGCCGCCCCCGACTGCATCGTCATGCATTGCCTGCCGGCCCATCGCGGCGAGGAGATTACCAATGAGGTGATCGAAAGCAGCCATTCGGTGGTCTTCGACGAGGCCGAGAATCGCCTGCACGTGCAGAAGGCGATCCTGGCCACCTTGATGGGCTGAACCGTTGACTGTGACGCTTTCCTGCCCGCACTGCGGTTATGCCCGCGAACTTGCCCCCGACCAGGCGCCGACGGTGCCGGTGCGGGTGACCTGCCCCCAGTGCAAGGAACAGTTCCGGTTCGAACCGCAACGGTTCCCGGCGGCCGCGGCGCCGTCGCTGCAACCTGTTCCTGCCGGGCCCGAGGCGACCGATTCCCCTCCGGAAGGAGCCCGCGCCCTCCCCAAGGCCGGTTTCTGGGTCCGCCTGGTGGCGGCGGCGGTCGACTCGCTGCTGGTCGTCATGCTCCAGGTCATCCTCGGGCTGGTCCTGCTGTTCACCTCCCTGGGGCTGGGGGGCGATCTCGGCATCGGGGCGCTGGCGATGGGAACCTTCATTTCCTGGACCTTCGGTACGGTGCTTGCCGTCGCCTATTATGTCGGCTTCACCGGCTACTGCGGGCAGACGCCGGGGAAGATGGCGGTGCGGGTCAAGGTGATTCGCGCGGACGGCGCCGAGATCGGTTTCGGTCGGGCCCTGCTCCGGGAAACGCTCGGAAAGTTCATCTCCGGAGTGATTCTCTGCATCGGTTACCTGATGATTGCCTTCGACCAGCAGAAACAGGGGCTTCACGACAAAATTGCCGATACCTATGTCATCAAACTCTAAAGGCCAGGTCCCTCGCCTGAACCCTTCACCATCCCAAGGAGAATCTTCATGTCCCGAAAAGGCAGTGTGAAAAAGGTCGTTCTCGCCTACTCAGGCGGTCTCGATACCTCGATCATCCTCAAATGGCTGGTCGAAGAGTATCAATGCGAAGTCATTGCCTACTCCGCCGACCTCGGTCAGGGGGAGGAACTCGACTTCATCCCCGAGAAGGCCAAAAAGACCGGCGCCAGCAAGAGCTTCATCGTCGATCTCAAGGAAGAATTCACCCGCGACTTCGTCTTTCCGATGTTCCGGGCCAACGCCATTTACGAAGGGCGCTACTTCCTCGGAACCTCCATCGCCCGGCCCCTGATCGCCAAGGCGCAGATGGAGATCGCCGCCCGGGAAGGGGCCGACGCTGTTTCCCATGGTGCCACCGGCAAGGGCAATGACCAGGTGCGCTTCGAACTCGCCTACTATCAGTTCGACCCGGCGATCAAGGTCATCGCCCCCTGGCGGGAGTGGGACATGAAAAGCCGCACCGCCCTCGAAGAGTACGCCAAGAAGCACGGCATCCCGGTGCCGACCAGCAAGAAGTTCCCCTGGAGCTCCGACCGCAACCTGCTGCACATCTCCTTCGAAGGGGCGATCCTGGAGAATCCCTGGGCCGAGGCGCCGGAAGAGATGTACGCGTTGACGGTTCGCCCCGAGGACGCTCCCGACCAGCCGGAATACATCGAGGTCGAGTTCGAGAAAGGCGACGCCGTCGCCGTCAACGGGGAGCGCCTGTCGCCGGCCAACCTCCTCGCCAAACTCAATCAGTTCGGCGGCAAGCACGGCATCGGCCGTGTCGATCTGCTGGAGAACCGCTATGTCGGCATGAAGAGCCGCGGTGTCTATGAAACCCCCGGCGGCACGATCCTCGAAGAAGCGCACCGCGCCGTGGAGTCGATCACCATGGACCGCGAGGTCATGCATCTGCGGGACGGACTGATGCCGCGCTACGCCGACATGGTCTACAACGGTTACTGGTTCTCCCCGGAACGCCTGGCGCTGCAGGCCTTGATCGACGCCACCCAGCAGACCGTCAACGGCAAGGCCCGCATCAAGCTCTACAAGGGTCATTGCCGGACCGTCGGCCGCGACTCGGCGACGGACAGTCTCTTCAACGTCGACTTCGCCACCTTCGAGGCCGACCAGGTCTACAACCAGGCCGACGCCGAAGGCTTCATCAAACTCAACGCGTTGCGCATGCGGATTGCCGCGATTCAGCGCCAGAAGAAGAAGTAAAGAAGCCAGAGACGGAACGGGGGACGTGGAAGGACCTGGCTCCTTCGCGTCCTCCATCCGGTTTCCAGCAGTAGCGAATGGTCCCTATTGTCTTTCTACGAGAGGATGCTGGAACGAGGATTTTTGGCCGAGGTCAAGGAAGGCCAGCCGGAGATGCGCAGGCGCAGCAGCGCTACGTCGAGCACAGCTCCGGCGCAGTCTGACGCCGAGATCGGCCAAAAAGACGGTTCCTTCACGAAGCGATGGATTTTCGCAAACAAGCCATCAAAACCTCCGTCGTCGCCTGCATCATCGACGACCGGCAGCGGGTCCTCCTCACCCGGCGCTGTATCGAGCCGTTCTGCAGCCAGTGGGTGATGCCCGGGGGGAAGATCGACCACGGGGAGGCGATCATCGCCGCCCTGCACCGCGAGGTTCAGGAGGAGGTCGGGCTGAAGATTCACGTCGAGGGGCTGATCGACGTCTTCGAACACCTCGGTGTCGGCCAGCGCAACGATCACTATGTGATTCTCTATTATCGCTGTTCCCCCGAGTCGAACCTGGTCGTCCCCAATGGCCAGGAATGTACCGAGGCGGTCTGGGCCCCGCGGGACCGGCTTCCGGGGATGGACCTTCCGCCCGGGTGCAGGCACATTCTGGCCCAGGTCTTCCCCGGCCTCCCATGGGGTCAGACCGGTCCCCCTGCCAACGCCGAAGCGGAGCTCCCCGGGCATCTGGAGAATTGAGGGAGACTGTCAATTGCTGCGCATCGTCGAAAAAGAGATCAACGTCGCCTTCCCCCAGGGGCACCACCAACACTGCCTGGTCTGTCAGCTCCCCAATCGGCTGAAGCTCGACAATTTCGCCTACAAGGTCGCAGACCCGGAGGCCAAGTGGAACCAGGTCCGATCGATCCTGGAACTGGTCGCCGTCGGCAAGAGCAACCTGAAGAAGCTGCACTTTCTCCTCTTCCCCGAATCGACCCTGCCGGCCGACCGGGTCCCCGACGCCCTGGCCCTCATCGAAGAACGCTTCCGGCCCAACACCGTCACCATCTTCGGCGTCGAACACATGCAGCTCGGAGAATACCGTCGGCTCCTCGAACATTACGCTGCCGACAACCCCGAAGTGCTGGCCTCGGTCGTTGAGGATCTGGAAGCCGGCGATGTCGAACATGTGCCGGTCAACTCCTGCATCATCGCGGTGAAGGAGAATAACGGGCGGCTGCGGGTCTTCCTGGAGGCGAAGAGCCACCCCTTCGTCGGGGAGGAGAACCTCGATGCCTGGCACGATCTTTATCGGGGGAAGGTCTTTTACCTGTTTCGCTGCCATCCGACCTGTTTCAACTTCATGGCCCTGATCTGCCTCGACTACGTCTATCGCGATCTCTACCAGTCGAATATCAGCGTCATCATCGACAAGGCCAACCAGCTCTTTTTCGAGACCCGCCAGCGTCTCGACCTGCTGGCGGTCATCGAATGCAATCCCAAACCGGAGCATCACGCCTTTCGCGATGTGGTGAACGGCTTTTACGGGGAATATCTCGCCTACACCCCCGGAGTGCGGGATGCCGCCACCATTTTTTGCAACACCGCCACAGAGACCGATTATGGGGTCCGCGACCCGGCCGCCACCTTTGGGTATTCCTCGGTGATCCTGCACAAGAGTCACAAGCTGGAGCGGGTCTGTTCCGACGAATTCGCCACCGACGACTTCGGGGGGCTGCCGATCTGCCGGCTGCGCTTCGGCCCGGAGACCCGCCTCTTCTTCTTCAACCTTCCCCTCTTTCATGAGCTCGACCCGCGCACCACCCGGGTGCCGATGAAGATTCACAGCATCTACCAGCCGGCCGGAGAAAACGGCTGGGTGCGAATCTCCGGCGACAAACTGGTCGGTGATCCCGACCAGGGTAGGCCCGCCTGACCTTTCGGGGTCCCGGCGAAGTTTCGAACTTTCACAGGAGAACCGCATGGCACAGGACAAACTTTGGGGCGGGCGCTTTTCCCAGCCGACCGATAAATTCGTCGAGGAGTTCACCGCCTCCATCGGCTTCGACCAGCGGATGTACCGCTATGACATCCAGGGCTCCATCGCCCACTGTCGGATGCTCGCCAAACAGGCGATCATCGGCGGGGAAGAGGCGGAGCAGATCATCAATGGCCTGGAGGCGATCCTTAACGATATCGAGGCCGGAAACTTCGACTTCAAGATCAGCCTCGAAGACATCCACATGAACATCGAGGCGTGCCTCATCGAACGGATCGGACCGGTCGGCGGCAAGCTCCACACCGCCCGCTCCCGCAACGACCAGGTCGCCCTCGACGTGCGCCTCTACCTGCGCGACGAAGTGGCGGAGATCATGGCCTACCTCGACCGGCTCCAGGAGTCGCTCCTCGGCCAGGCGGAGAAGAACCTCGGGGTCATCATGCCCGGCTACACCCACCTGCAGACCGCCCAGCCGATCCTCTTTGCCCACCACATGCTCGCCTACTACGAGATGCTGCGGCGCGACGCAGAGCGGCTGGCCGACGTCAGAAAACGCCTCAATTTTCTCCCCCTCGGGGCCGGGGCGCTGGCCGGGACCACCTTCCCCATCGACCGGGAATTCGTTGCCGAGCAGCTCGGCTTTTGCGGCGTGACCCGCAACTCCCTCGACTCGGTCTCCGACCGCGACTTCGCCGTCGAGTTCTGCGCCGCCGCGGCGCTGATCATGATGCACCTGTCGCGCCTCGCCGAGGAGCTGATCCTCTGGTCATCCGCCGACTTTGCCTTTGTCGATCTCTCCGACGCCTTCTGCACCGGAAGCTCGATCATGCCGCAGAAGAAGAACCCCGATGTTCCGGAACTGGTGCGCGGCAAAACCGGCCGGGTCTACGGCAATCTGATCGCCCTGTTGACGCTGATGAAGTCGCTGCCGCTGGCTTACAACAAGGACATGCAGGAAGACAAGGAGCCGCTCTTCGATTCGATCGACACCGTCAAGGGGAGCCTCAAGGTCTTCGCCGACATGATCGCGCAGATGACGGTGAAAGCCGAGAACATGCGGATCGCCGCCGCCCGCGGCTATTCCACCGCCACTGACGTCGCTGACTATGTGGTGCGCAAGGGGCTCCCATTCCGCCAGGCCCACGAGGTCGTCGGCAAGACCGTGCGCTACTGCATCGAGCACGGCAAGGACATCCCCGAACTCACCCTGGAGGAGTTCCACCAGTTCTCGGACAAGATCGAGTCCGACATCTATGATTTCGTGACCCTGGACGCTTCCGTCAATGCCCGCAGCGCCACCGGCGGCACCGCCCGCAAGGCGGTGGAACGGGAGCTCAAGCGGGCGCGGGCGGAACGTCAGGCCCAAGCCTAAGGGCGGCAGCAGCGCCACCTTTCTTCAGTGAGAGCCAGGTCCACCATGACCTTTAAACGGATCGCCATCCTGCTCCTGATCAGCCTCATCTTGACTGCCTGCGGCAAGAAGGGGCCGGTGCGGCCGCTGCTGCAGGCCCTGCCGGCGGCGCCCCAGCACCTCACCGTGATGCAGCAGGGGCAGCGTTTCGCCGTCTCCTGGACCATCCCGGCCGCCAATCAGGACGGCACGCCTCTGGTCGACCTGCAGGGGTTCCAGGTCTTCAAGATGAAGTACGACGCCACCCGCGACTGCCCCGAGTGTCGGGATACCTCGGTGCTGCTGGCGAGCGTCGATCTCGATTACCTGAACGAGGTGCGCCGCAGCGGAGAGCGGCTGACCCTGTGGGACGCCGACCTGGTGCCGGGGAATGCCTACCAGTATCGGATCGTGCCGGTCAACCGCGCCGGGCACACCGGCCTGCCGGCCGTCACCAAGCGGCCGTGCCTGGTCCCTCCGCCGGCCCCTTCCGGGTTGACCGCCAGCGGTCATGACCGGATGGTGAAGTTGACCTGGAGCGCTCTCGTCGGTCTCCCCAAAGGACTCGAGCTGAAGGGCTACAACCTGTATCGACGCGCTCCTCTGGAGCCCTTCCCGGATCTGCCGATCAACCATGAGCCGCTCGCCGCTCCCGGCTACGAGGACTTCGGTGTCGCCAACGATATCGCCTACGGCTATGCGGTGCGCAGTGTCACCGAGATCGGCGGCGTCCGGGTCGAAAGCAGTCTCTCCGCCCCCGTCAACGTCAGCCCCCGGGCCGGCCAGTAGCTTTTGACAATCCCCGGCGGGTGTGCTACGAATACACCCTCATTTTTCACGATTCAAAGGGCCTTTTCCGCCGTTTCGGCGTCACCACCGGCCATCGTCTTTTTCTCTGGAGGAGGAAAGTCATGTTCAAGGGATCCATGGTCGCCATCGTCACCCCTTTCGATGCCGAGGGGCACTTCGACGAAGGGCAGTACCGCCAGCTCATTGAGTTCCAGATCGAAAACGGCACCGACGCCATCATCCCCTGCGGGACGACCGGCGAGTCGGCGACCCTCGACTACGAGGAGCACGACCGGGTCATCCAGGTCTGTATTGAGCAGGTTAAAAAGCGTATCCCGGTCATCGCCGGCACCGGCTCCAACGCCACTGCCGAGGCGATCGAACTCTCCCTGCACGCCAAAAAGATGGGTGCCGACGGGGTGCTGCTGGTCTCCCCCTACTACAACAAGCCCTCCCAGGAGGGTCTCTATCAGCACTACAAGGCGATCGCCGAAGCTGTGGCCCTGCCGCAGGTCCTTTACAACGTGCCGAGCCGCACCGGCATGAACATGGAGGCGAAGACCACCATCCGCCTCGCCGAGTTCAAGAACATCGTGGCGATCAAGGAGGCCTCGGGGAACGTCACCCAGGCCGGCGAAATCCTCGCCGCCGCCGGCGACAAGATCGCCGTCATCTCCGGCGACGACTTTCTGACCCTGCCGCTGATGGCCTGCGGCGCCAAGGGGGTGATCTCGGTCACCGCCAACATCGCCCCGAAGCAGGTCAAGGCGATGGTCGCCGCAATCGAGGCCGGCCACTGGGCCGAGGCGCAGCGTCTCCACCTGCAGCTCCTCGATCTCCACCAGGCGATGTTCATCGAGAGCAACCCGGTGCCGGTCAAGGTTGCCCTGGGGTTGATGGGAAAAATCTCCGCCAAGGTCCGCCTGCCCCTGGTCGATCTGCAGCCGGGGAGCCTGGCGGCTTTGACCGCGGTCCTGAAGAAACACCAGCTGATCTGAAAATTTAAGAATCACCTGGGACCTATGGGACTCATAGGACCTATGGGACCTATTTTAGCCGCCAGAGGAATTGTCATGATCAAAATTGCTGTCACCGGCGCCGCCGGCCGCATGGGCGGGAAGATCATCACCGCCGTCAAGGAGACCGAGGGGCTGGTGCTCGGCGGCGCGGTGGAGCGCCCGGGGCACGGGCTGATCGGCCAGGACGCCGGCTCCGCCGCCGGCTGCGGAGCCGCCGGAGTGAAGATTGCCGATACCCTGGAGACCGCCCTCGCCGGTGCCGAGGTCCTCATCGACTTCACCTTCCCCGAGGTGACGCTGAAGAACCTCGAGGTCTGCGCCCGGCTCGGCAAGAGCGTCGTCATCGGCTCCACCGGTTTCACCCCCGCCCAGCGCGCCGAGGTGGCGAAGTTTGCCGAACAGATCCCCGTCGTCCTCGCGCCCAACATGAGTGTCGGTGTCAACCTCTGCTTCAAGATCCTCAAGGACGTCGCCGCTATTCTGGGGAACGACTTCGACATGGAGATCGTCGAACTGCACCACAACAAGAAGAAGGACTCCCCGTCCGGGACCGCAGTGCGCATGGGCGAGATCATCGCCGAGGCGGTCGGCCGCGACTACAGCAAGGTCGCCAACTATCACCGCCAGGGGATGTGCGGCGAGCGGACCAAAGAGGAGATCGGCATGCAGACGGTGCGTGGCGGCGATATCGTCGGCGAGCACACCGTTTACTTCATCGGCATGGGCGAGCGGATCGAGATCAGCCACCGCGCCTTAAGCCGCGACATGTTCGCGCGAGGCGCGGTCCGCGCCGCCCGCTGGCTCGGCGACAAGCCAGCCGGGCTCTACGACATGCAGGACGTCCTCGGCCTGAAGTGAAACGCCGCTTTTTGGCAACCTCGGCGTTGGGCTGCGAATCTCCTTGTGCTGCGTAGCGCTGCTTCACTCCCGCGTCGATCCTGGCCCGCCTTGATCTTGCCGAAAAATCGACGTTTCAGATCGAAACCAACCTATTGCCGCTTCATGCGGCATTTCCTTTAGAAACAGAAACCGGAGGTTCTTTTTTATGGCCCGCATTAACGACAACTATCTGAAACTCAAAGCCGGCTACCTGTTCCCCGAGATCGGCCGCCGGGTCCGTGAATTCGTCGCCGCCAATCCGACCGCCAAGGTCATCCGCCTCGGCATCGGCGACGTCACCCGACCCCTGGCCCCGACGGTCCTCAAGGCCTTCCATGCCGCCATCGACGATCTGGCGACGACCGAACGTTTCGCCGGCTACGGCCCCGAGCAGGGTTACGACTGGCTGATCGACGCCATCATCGAGAAATCCTACAAGCCCCTCGGCGTCTCCCTGAAGACCTCGGAGATGTTCATCTCCGACGGCTCCAAGTGTGACTGCGCCAACATCCTCGACATCTTCGCCCTCGATAATGTCGTCGCCATCGGCGATCCGGTCTACCCGGTCTACAACGACACCAACGTCATGATCGGCCGCACCGGCGAGGCGAACGACAAGGGCTACTACCAGGGGGTCGTCTACCTCCCCTGCACTGAGGCCAACAACTTCATCCCGGAACTCCCCAAACAGAAGGTCGACATCATCTACCTCTGCTTCCCCAACAACCCGACCGGGACGGTGGCGAGCAAGGCCGAGCTGAAGAAGTGGGTCGACTACGCCAACGCGAGCGGCGCGGTGATCTTCTACGACGCCGCCTACGAGGCCTTCATCACCAACCCGGAGATCCCCCATTCGATCTACCAGATCGACGGGGCGAAACAGTGCGCCATCGAGTTCCGCTCCTTTTCCAAGACCGCCGGCTTCACCGGCGTGCGCTGCGGGCTGGTGGTCGTCCCCGAAGAGGTCATGGGGACGACGGCGACCGGGGAGAAGTATCCGTTCAACAAGCTCTGGCTGCGCCGCACCACCACCAAGTTCAACGGCGCCTCCTACCCGGTGCAGCGGGCCGCCGCCGCGGTCTACTCCGAGCAGGGGTGGAAAGAGACCAAGGAGATCATCGACTACTACATGGACAACGCCCGCATCATCCGCGAAGGCCTGAAGGCCGCCGGGATCGCCTGCTTCGGCGGCGTCGACGCTCCCTACATCTGGCTGAAAACCCCCGGCGGGCTCTCCTCCTGGGACTTCTTCGACAAGCTCCTCACCGAGTGCCATGTGGTCGGCACGCCGGGGTCGGGGTTCGGCCCCTCCGGCGAAGGGTACTTCAGGCTCAGTGCTTTCGGCCACAAGGAGAACGTGGTCGAGGCGGTGGAGCGGATCAAGCAAAAGTGGGGGAAGTAAGATGACGAAGGGCGGCCGAGAGGCCGCCCTTCGCTTTGGGGGAGTTGAATTTCCCGTTGACGCAGCCCTCGCTTATGTTATCGTAGAACATATGTCTCTGGAGGTGCTATCATGGGGGCTCTGCTGGTCTTCAGGGACAAGAAGTTCAAACTAGGGTTAATTATCGAGTTGGTGATCTGGGAACTGGATAATCCCTTGAAAGGATGCGTTCATCCTTTCAAGTACCGCCTGTTCTGCGGGAACCAAGAGACCGGCGAGTGTCTGGTCAGGTACGACAACGAGCAGGGCAAGGGAGACCATCGGCATGTCGCACAGCGGGAGGAACCTTATTCCTTCACCAGTCTCGAAGTGCTGTTCACTGATTTTGAACGGGACGTCAGGGAGGCGTTGCAACCATGAAGCGGGAAATCAAGATCGGTATCAAATCTGATGATGAGTTCTTCGCCGAGGCGCGGGATTTTGCCCGCAAGCTCGACAGCGGCTGGCGGCCGGAGCAGCCGGTCGAGCGGCTCTATTTCGACGACCTGCCGACCCTCCTCAAGTACCTGACCCCCAAACGATTCGAGTTGCTCAATGCATTGCACGCCATGGGGCATGCCAGTATCAACGGCCTGGCCAAAAAGCTTCATCGGCAGTACCGCAATGTCTTTGATGATGTGAAGATTCTGGAACGCCTGGGGCTGGTGGAGAAGGACGAGGAAAACCGGTTCTTTGTTCCGTGGGACGAGATCGATGCGACCTTCCGGCTAGCGGCATGAGAATTAGGTAAGCTGTTCTCGGGACTCCGTGCCAAAAATAGTAGAAGGGGCTTTGGGGTCAGAAGGGGCTTTGGGGTCAAGTCTTTCGGTGCCACATCCGGGGTTTCCAACTCAAAGGATTCGAGCTCCCCAACGGGGTGTTCGCATAATCCCGGCAACAACATACTTCCTTCAAAAGGCGGCCAATCGGCCGCCTTTGGGGAGAGGCTTCGGTGACAATTCGGGACATTCTCCCTATCTCCTTCTTGCCCATCCTCCTCTCTTGGGGAGCCATCGGGGATTGACTTTCTTCCCTTCCCCTCTTTCGCCCCAAGTGAAACAGAAGGGGTTGCACCTGGAGCATCGACAGGCGTAGCTTGCCGGCCCGCCCACGGTAGAAGTCTCGGAAACGACTGGGATGGCTCCGGTATCTCGGTTGGCCTTACACCGGAATGCCGGTCGGCTTGCCTGCGGAACGGTGGTCGGCATCGGAACGGAATCCCGGTTGGCTTCGCCCGGAATCCGCAATGAAACCCTGATCCGCTTCACCGGGTTGCAATCATCGGTCCCGCAACTGACCTGCCTGCGGACTGCCGGCACTGGCGCGGGGATGATTACCCGACGATCTCGTTCAGCCCGTCGATGACCTGGACCAGCTCCTCGGGGCTGGCCTGGGCGATCTTCTTGCCGATACGTTCGATGGCGAGGGTGCGGATTTGGCTGATCTTGATCCAGGATTGTTTGGGGAGATCGGAAGATTCGAGTTCGAGGGTGAGGGGGAACCCGGCACGTTGCGGCTGGCTGGTAATGGCGACGGCGATGACCGTGCCGGAGCGATTGTTGAAGATATCGTGGCTGAGGATCAACACCGGACGCAGCCCGGCCTGTTCGTTGCCGCGCACCGGGTTGAGGTCGGCCCAGCGGATTTCGCCCCTCAGTATGCGGGCCACTTGTCCAGCTCCTCGCCCATCCCCTCTTCGGCCAACGCCTTTTCGAAGCCGGGATCGAGCAGGGCGCACTGATCGGCAAGCCGGCTCTTTTTCAGGCGTTGCAATTTTTCCCGCACCGCCTGCTCAATCACCCGGCTGCGGTTGGGAAAGACCCGGCGTTTGACCAGACTGTCGACTTCGCTGAGGATGGTTTCGTCAAGTGTGACTGCCAGTTTTGCCTTGGCCATGGGGCACCTCCTTTGGCAGGTATGACGATATATCATACCCGGGTTTGCGGTCAAGTCGCATCGCCGCTCCCCGCTCGGGGGCGAATTCCGCTGACAGTATATTTAATTACCGTAGGGGGTTGGGCACCGATGGGGTCTTGCAAGGTTGCAAGTTTCAGGAGAACCATCGCTGTCTGGTCTCGAAGCTGCCAAGTCGGGGACATCAGGGGGGCAACAAAAACGATGGCGGCAAAAAGTGCGGGAGGACCGGCGGGTCGCGTCCCGCCATGACGCCTTACTTTTTGACCAGGCGGCTTCAAAAAGGAAGCAAAAAACGCCTTTCCCCTGCGGGGGGCATGCAAGCGCGGCCCTCCCATGGTCGA